>NZ_JBEYXN010000003.1:0-516492 GCF_040704625.1 Streptomyces sp. NPDC046866 | reverse complement strand
CCTCGCGGCAGTCCCCTCCGCCCCCGCCCAGCCGTCCGACGCGGCTCCCTCGCGGCAGTCCCCTCCGCCCCCGCCCAGCCGTCCGACGCGGCTCCCTCGCGGCAGTCCCCTCCGCCCCCGCCCAGCCGTCCGACGCGGCTCCGGCGCCGCAGCCCACCGCCCTCTCCCGTCAGCTGAAGACGACCGACCGCAGAAGGAGGCGTTCGCTTGCGCGGCCGCCCGGGCGGAGGGAGTAGGAGGCGCCCGTGCAGTCCGGCTCGGTGAAGACCACCGCCGTCGAGTCGGTCAGGTTGCGCGGCGTGTGGGCCGGGGAGCTGGCGTTCGGGTCCGCCACCTCGGGCAGGGTGAAGCACTCCTCGCTGACCGGGTTCTCCAGCACCCCCACCTGCGGGCGGCCGTCCAGGCCGCTGTAGAGGTAGAAGAAGTCACCCATGGCCGCGGACGCGGAGGCGGGGATGGTCAGGGCAAGGGTCAGCGCGCCGAAGGCAGCGATGGCGGCATTGCGAAGACGCATGGAAAGGAGATCCCTTCACCAGGAGCAGGAGCAACAACGTGTGGCAGCCACCTTTCCTGCGGGCCGCGGCCCGGGTCACTGGCCTGCCCGTGGTGAATCGATCCGCCGTCGCCTGAACGGAGCAACCCGACGCCCGAACGGAGCAGCCCGCGCCCCACCGGCCCCCTCAGCCGTGGTCGTACACCGTCACCGCCACCCCCCGCTCGCACAGCGTCCCCCTGATCAGCGGTTCGATGCGGGACCACTTGCCGCCCGCCAGGCCGCAGCCGATGCGCGGCATGTGGACCGAGGCGTCCAGGGCGGCGGCGTGGTCGGCGAGGGCGCCCAGGCAGCGTTCCACCGCGTCGTAGCGGATCGGGACGCCGCCGCTGCCGGTGCGTATGCCGCGCTGGCCGACCATGTTGGCGACCCAGGTGTCCGGTCGGACCCGGACCAGCCGCACCGCGCCCAGCCCGAAGTCGTTCGCGGCGCGCCCCCGGTGCCAGGCCCGGTAGTCGGCCTCGGGCTCCGGCCAGCGTGTGGAGAGGGCGAGGACGAAGCCCTTGCCCCAGCCGCCGATGTCGTTGCAGACGTGGGCGATGACCTTCGGCCCCTTGGCCTGCGGGCTCGTCGCGTCGCCTTGGATGATCTCCAGAGTCCCCCGTGGTGTCATCTCCCCACGGTATGCAGGCCCTCTGACATCCCTCCCCCGGCGGCGGGACCCGTACGAACAGGGTGTTCGCGGGATCGAAGGACGTCGGGCCGCTCTCCTGCAAGCCGCAGCGGTGCGGGGGCCGCCGGGCACCCACGGCCCGGCCGGCCCGGTCCCTGCCGAGCTCCGGTCCGACCCCCGCCGCCCGGGGTGACGAGCGCAACATCCTCGGGGCAATCCGCGTCGGCTTCTCCACTGATTCCGCAGGTCCGCTCGCCGCCCTGCCCGTGTTTCCAAGGCGGACCGGGCTGCCGCCCTCCCATCCCGCGAAACGGGGCATTTCGCTCGCCGGGCTCCGCCGGAGAAACCGCAGCAGGGCCGCCGCGGGGCCCGTAAGCTCCCGTCATGCAGGTGATCCAGTCAACGAAACTCGCCAATGTCTGCTACGAGATCCGCGGCCCCGTGCTCGAAGAGGCGATGCGGCTCGAAGCAGCAGGTCATCGCATCCTCAAGCTGAACACCGGCAACCCCGCGGCCTTCGGCTTCGAGTGCCCGCCGGAGATCCTCGAGGACATCCTCCGCAACCTGGGCAACGCCCACGGCTACGGGGACGCGAAGGGGCTGCTCTCCGCGCGCCGCGCGGTCATGCAGCACTACCAGACCAAGGGCATCGAGCTGGACGTCGAGGACATCTACCTCGGCAACGGCGTTTCCGAGCTGATCCAGATGTCGATGCAGGCGCTGCTCGACGACGGCGACGAGGTGCTCGTCCCTGCCCCGGACTACCCGCTGTGGACCGCCTCCGTCTCGCTGGCCGGCGGTACGGCCGTGCACTACCGCTGCGACGAGCAGTCCGACTGGATGCCGGACCTCGCCGACATCGAGCGCAAGATCACCGATCGCACCCGCGCCCTCGTGATCATCAACCCGAACAACCCGACCGGCGCCGTCTACGACGACGAGATGCTCCGCGGGCTGACGGACATCGCGCGCCGCCACAACCTGATCGTCTGCTCCGACGAGATCTACGACCGGATCCTCTACGACGGCGCCACGCACACCAACACCGCCGCGATCGCGCCGGACCTGCTGACGCTCACCTTCAACGGGCTGTCCAAGAACTACCGCGTCGCCGGCTACCGCGCCGGCTGGATGGCGGTCTGCGGCCCGAAGAAGCACGCGGCCTCGTACATCGAGGGCCTGACGATCCTGGCGAACATGCGCCTGTGCGCGAACATGCCCTCCCAGCACGCCGTCGCGACGGCCCTCGGCGGCCGGCAGTCGATCCAGGACCTGGTGCTGCCCGGCGGGCGGCTGCTGGAGCAGCGCGACACCGCGTACGAGCTGCTGACGCAGATCCCGGGCATCACCTGCGTCAAGCCCAAGGGCGCGCTGTACCTGTTCCCGAAGCTGGACCCGGCCGTCTACAAGATCAAGGACGACCGTCAGATGGTCCTGGACCTCCTGCGCGCCGAGAAGATCATGGTGGTACACGGTACGGGCTTCAACTGGAGCGAGCCGGACCACTTCCGCATCGTGACCCTGCCGAACGCCAAGGACCTGGCGGACGCCGTGACGCGGATCGGGAAGTTCCTGGACGGGTACGGACAGCCGTAGGCGCGAGCCGGGCTCCAACCTGACTCAAGTCAAGATCAAGCACAACTTTAGAACGAATCCAATGTAGGATGGTCTCCTGAGACGCAGGAGGCCACCTATGTACGAGCCGATCCGGACCAAGCCGGTCGTCCACCGTGTGGGCGGCCGCCACTCCGACCATCACGCCGACCACTCGGGCGGTTACCCGCACAGCAGCCGCGCCGAGGCGCTGGACATGCAGCTCGCAGGGCACCTGTCGGCCCTGCTCGCCGTCACCGACGAGCTGGGGCTCGACGGGGCCGCCGCCCGCATCGCCGCCCAGGTGGCGCGACTGCGCGGCAGCGAGCCCGCCCGTGCGCCCCACGCCCCGGCCGCGGATCCCGCCAAGCTGCACCAGCGGGCGCACGACCTCGCCGGCCGGGCGCTGGTCGTGGCCGCGTCCCGCGCGGACACCACCGTCGCGATCCTCGCCGCCGAGCGCATGGACGCGCACGCCGCCGCCCTGGCCTCCCCGAAGCCGGCCGGCAGCCTCTGACCGGCCCCGGTCCGGGGCCGCGGAGGCTCCGGACCGGGCGCCATGCCGGGGCCGGCCGGCCTGCCCGCGCCTCACGGCGCCCGCTCGAACTCCGCCGCCGCCACCCCGCACCACGGCACCGCCGCCGCCGGCCAGACCGGGCCGACGGCCTCGCCGCGCTCCGTGGCGCCCGGCGCCACGCCCGGGACCTTCACCAGCGCCTGGGCGGCCCGCTCGCCGGGGACCGCCTCGGCCTTCTCGCGGAACCCCACGGTGACGACGTAGGCGCCGACGCCCTCGGGCCGGCCCGCCACCTCCACCGCGGCGACCACGCGCCGGCTCACCGGATCGACCCGGCACCCGCTGATCCGTACGTCCTCCACCGCGGCCCGCGCCGGTCCGGCCCCGGCCGCCCCCGCCTCGGCGCCGCCCCCGCCGGCCCACACGTACAGACCCAGCGGGGCGAAGACGAGCCCGGCGGCGAGGGCCACCAGCCCGACCAGCCAGCCCTGCCACCTCGACGCGCCCACGTTCCCGCTCAAGCTCAAGCTCACGGCCATGCCACGATCCTGGCGGCCCGCCGCCCCCGCTGCCAGCACCCGCCGATTCATACGGCATTTCGAAGTGGGACCGCTTGGCCACCCGCCGTTCACCCAAGTCGCCGCGGAATGTGGGTTTCCGTGAGCAGGCTGCCCCCGTGAGACGCATCCTGGCAATCGCCCTGGCCGTCCTCCTCCTCGGCGGTGTGGTGTACATCGTCGCGTTTCGAGGTGATGGCGGGACCGGGGGCACGGCAACGAAGACCGTGCATGGCGTGATCGGGTCGGAGAAGGCCGAATACTTCCGCGATCCCGACGTCGTCAAGGCCCTGAAGCACAAGGGCTACACCGTGCAGACCGAGACGTCCGGCTCCTGGGCGATGGACCGGCTCGCCCTGGCCGGCTACGACTTCGCCTTCCCCGGCAGCAGCGAGCCGGCGGCGGAGATCGAGGCCGCGGCCGGGGTGAAGGGCGCGCAGACCGCCAAGCCCTTCTTCTCCCCGCTCGTGGTCATCGCCCGCGCCAACGCCGCCAAGGTCCTCGCCGACAACGGCCTGGTGAGGATGAAAGGCAAGAACTCCGGGACCCTGCTCATGGACCCCTACCTCAAGGCCGCGGGCGAGGACCGCACCTGGCAGCAGCTGCCGGGCTCCGCCCCGTACCCGGAGCTGACCGGGACCGTGTTCATCAAGACCACCGACCCGGCCACCTCCAACTCGGGTGCGCTGTTCCTCGCCGCCACCTCCAACGTCGCCAACGGCAACAAGGTCGTCGCCGACGAGGCGGCGATCGAGCGGACCGCGCCCCTGATGCACAAGCTGATCTCGGTGCAGGGCGCCCTGGAGCCGAGCACCGACGACCCGTTCCGGGCCTTCATCAGCGGCAGCGGCGAACCGCTCGTCCTCGCGTACGAGTCGCAGGTGGCGGCCCTCGTCCAGCAGAAGCAGGCCCCCGGCGACATGGTCGTCCTCTACCCGGACACCACCGTCAACTCCCCGCACACCTTCGTGCCGGTCAAGGAGAGCGCGAGGGAGCTCGGCACCCTGCTGGCCACCGACCCCGAGCTGCGCGCACTCGCGGTCAGGCACGGGTTCCGGCCGCAGGACGGCGTGCCGGAGTTCACCGCCGCGACCGCCGCGCACGGCGCCTACCTCAACCCGGAGCTGACCGGCATCCGCCAGGTCAGCGCACCCACCGTCAAGATCCTCACGGCGCTGGCCGAGCGCGCCAAGGGCTAGGGGGACCACCACCGATGACACTGTCACCTCCCGAGGACGGCCCGCTCGTCCTCAACGCGCCCGAGCCCGTGCCCGCCGTCAGGCGGGAGCAGGCCGCCGGACTGGTCCCGCTCGAGGACGGCGTCCGCGACGAGATGGCCCGCCGGGCCGGGGAGTACGTCGAGGCCCTGGCCGGGATCGACGCCCGCTCCCCCGAGTTCGCCGGACACATCGGCGAGATCACCGCGCTCGGCGCCGCCGACATGCGCACCGCCGCCCAGCAGTCGAACCGGATGCTGGAGCGGGCCGTGCGCAGCCTCGGCCCGTCCGGCACCGCAGGCACCGACGGGGGCGGCGACGCCCAGGCCCGGGTCGCGGGCTCGCTGGTCGAACTGCGGCGCACCGTCGAGGACCTCGACCCGCGGGAGACGCCCGCCAAGGGGGCCCGCAGGCTGCTGGCCAAGCTGCCGGGCGGCAACCGGTTCCGCGACCACGTGGCGAAGTACGCCTCCTCGCAGGCCACCCTCAACCGGATCGTGGGCGCCCTGCGCGGCGGCCAGGACGAGCTGCGCCGCGACAACGCGGCCCTGCACACCGAGCGGACCCGGCTGTGGGAGACCATGGCCCGGCTCCAGGAGTACGCGGTGCTCACCGAGGCCCTGGACGCCGCCGTGGAGCAGCGGATCGCGCAGGCCTCCTCCACCGACCCGGCGGCGGCCGATGCGCTCCGCGCGGACCTGCTGTTCCCCGTCCGGCAGAAGCACCAGGACCTGCTGACCCAGCTGGCGGTGTGCGCGCAGGGCTACCTGGCGATGGACGTGGTGCGGCGCACCAACGACGAGCTGATCCGGGGCGTGGACCGGGCGGCGACGACCACGGTGTCGGCGCTGCGGATCGCGGTGATGCTGGCCTCGGCGCTGGACAGCCAGCGGCGGGTGGTCGAGCAGGTGGGGGCGCTGCGCTCGACGACGGAGGAGCTGGTCCGGGGCAACGCGCAGATGCTGGCCTCGCAGAGCGGGGAGGTCCAGCGGATCGCCGCCGACCCGGCGGTGGGGGCGGAGACGCTGCGGACGGCGTTCGGGCAGATCTACCGGACGCTGGACGCGATCGACGCGTTCAAGGTGCAGGCCGCCGAGAACATGGCGGCGACCGTGGAGTCCCTGACCGGGGAGCTGCAGGCGGCGTCGGCGTATCTGGCGCGTACCCGTGCCTCCGGTGGGGTGCCGGAAGGCGGTGGGCGGTGAGCCGTGCCCGGTGGTGGCCGCTGCGCGGGGCCTCTCCCCGCCCCGCCCCTTCCCGCAGTATCGATCAGCGGCTCCGCCGCGGGTGGGGCTCCGCCCCGGACCCCGTTCGCCTCAAGCGCCGGAGGGGCTTGATGTGCCTGGCTCTTGCGGCTCTCATCGGAGTGCCGGGGTGCACCTCCGATGGACCCGCCAAGCCCGCCGAGTCGAAGTACGAGGACGGCAAGCTGCGGGTGCTGGCGTCCAGTGAGCTCGCCGACATGCAGCCGGTGTTGAAGTCGGCGAAGGCCGCCACCGGGGTGAGCGTCGAGCTGACCTGGTCGGGGACCCTGGATGCGGCCGATCTGGTCGCCTCCGGGAAGGCGGACGGCAGGTACGACGCGATCTGGCTGTCCTCCGACGACTACCTGCGGCTGCGGCCCGAGGCGGCCGGGAAGCTCGGCAGCGAGACCCCGGTGATGTCCTCGCCGGTCGCGCTGGGCGTGCGGCCGGAGGCGCTGGCCCGGCTCGGCTGGAAGCCCGAGGAGGTGACCTGGTCGGCCGTGCACGAGGCGGTGGCTGCGGGCAGGCTGACGTACGGGATGACCGACCCGGTCCGCTCCAACTCGGGCTTCTCGGCGCTGGTGTCGGTGGCGTCGGGGCTCTCGGGCGCGCAGGCGGCGCTGACGGACGCGGACGTGCGGGCGGCCCAGCCGAAGCTGAAGCAGTTCTTCGCGGGGCAGCGGCTGACATCGGGTTCCTCGGGCTGGCTGGCGGCGGCGTACACCAAGCGCGGGGACGTGGACGCGCTGGTCAACTACGAGTCGGTGCTGCTGTCGATGAACCGGGACGCCGGGACGAACCTGACGGTGGTCCGGCCCCGCGACGGCGTGGTCACCGCGCACTACCCGCTGACGCTGCTGGCCTCGGCCCCCGCCGGGGCGCGCGAGTCGGGGCGGGCGCTGACGGACTGGCTGCGGGGCGGCGAGGCGCAGAAGGCGATCACGGAGCGGACGCTGCGCCGGCCCGTCGTGGCCGGGGTGGCGCCTGCGGCCGGGCTGGACGCGCAGAAGCGGCGCGAACTGCCGTTCCCGGGGACGCGGCAGGTCGCGGACGGGCTGTTGGCGAGCTACGAGAACGAGCTGCGCCGGCCCTCGCGGACGGTGTACGTGCTGGACACCTCGGGCTCGATGGCGGAGGAGAACCGGATCGGCCGGCTGCGCGAGGCGCTCACCGAGCTGACGGGCACGGGGAGTTCCGGGCCGGGGCAGCGGTTCCGGGACCGGGAGGAGGTGACCTTGCTGCCGTTCGGGGACAAGGTGAAGAAGGTGCTGACGCACGTCGTGGAGCCGGGCAATCCGCAGCCCGCGCTGGACGCGATCCGCGGGGACGTGAAGTCGCTGTCGCCCGACGGGGGCACGGCGGTGTACGCGAGCCTGAAGGCGGCGTACGAGCACCTGGGCAAGGGCAACGCGGACGCGTTCACCTCGATCGTGCTGATGACGGACGGGGAGAGCGGGGACCGGGCGAAGGACTTCGAGGCGTTCTACGCGGGCCTGCCGGAGGCGCAGAAGCACACGCCGGTCTTCGCGGTCGTCTTCGGCGACTCCGACCGCAAGGAGCTCGGCCGGATCACGGAGGTGACCGGCGGGCGGCTCTTCGACGCGACCGGCGTGGGGGTCCCCCCAGCAGTGGCTGGGGGAGGCTCGCTCCGTGGGGCTTTCGAGGAGATCCGTGGCTACCAGTAGGGGGACCGGGGCCGCGAAGGGCGCGGTGCTGCGCTGCC
The DNA here is from genome assembly GCF_040704625.1 of Streptomyces sp. NPDC046866. NCBI lineage: Bacteria > Bacillati > Actinomycetota > Actinomycetes > Kitasatosporales > Streptomycetaceae > Streptomyces > Streptomyces sp. NPDC046866. The sequence goes on along the minus strand of NZ_JBEYXN010000003.1, from coordinate 508,475 downwards.
TGGAGTCGAAGAAGAACCTGGCCGGCTCCGCCTGCGCACTGGCCGGGGTGGGCCTGACCCTGGCGGGGGCGGCCGGCCCGTGGTGGCCGGCGGTGGTGGCCGGGCTGTACGGGGCGGGCGCGCTGCTCGCCCCGCCGGAGGCGCCCGAGCCGCCGCCGCCCGGGGGTCCGACCGACCGGCTGGACGAGGTGCGCGAGCGGTTCGTGCGGCTGAAGGAGTACCTGGCGGAGGTGGAGCTGCCGGCGGCGGCCGGGGGGCGGCTCGCGGAGCTGCTGGAGGTGTACGGGGCCCTGCTGGCGCCGGGGTGGGTGGCCGATGCCCTGGCCGGTGAGGCGGAGTCGGTGCACGCCGTGGCGCGGGCGGTCGCGGTGGACGTGCCGGAGTGCGTGGACGCGTACGTCCGCACCCGCTGGTGGGCGCGGATCACGCCGGGCGGGGAGTCGCCGGAGGGGCACCTGGAGCGGCAGCTGGCGCTGCTGCGCGAGGAGGCGGAACGCGTGGCGGCGGACCTCCGTGAGACGGAGGCCCGCCGCCAGCAGACGCACACGACCTACCTGGAGGAGCGCGGACGCTCCTGACCGGGCGTGTCAGGCCGTGGCTGCGGTGGGCGCCGCTTGGTCGGGGGCTCCCACAGCGGTGGGAATCGCTTGGTCGGGGACTCCCACGTTCATCGGCCCTTCTTCAGGGCCCGCCCCTTTCGGGGCGCGGTTCGGCTCAGCCCAGGCGCTCGACGAGCGCGTGGTACTGGTCCCACAGCTCCTTGGGAGTGTGGTCGCCGTAGGTGTTGAGGTGCTCGGGGACCAGGGCGGCCTCCTCGCGCCAGACCTTCTTGTCGACGGTGAGGAGGAAGTCGAGGTCCGAGTCGGCGATCTCGAGGCCGTCGAGGTCGAGGGAGTCCCGGGTCGGCAGGATGCCGATGGGGGTCTCGACGCCCTCGGCGGTGCCGTTGAGGCGGCCGACGATCCACTTCAGGACGCGGCTGTTCTCGCCGAAGCCGGGCCAGACGAACTTGCCCTCGTCGTTCTTGCGGAACCAGTTCACGTAGTAGATCTTCGGCAGCTTGGCCTGGTCCGCGGAGGCGCCGACCTTGATCCAGTGGGCCATGTAGTCGCCCATGTTGTAGCCGCAGAACGGCAGCATGGCGAACGGGTCGCGGCGCAGCTCGCCGACCTTGCCCTCGGCGGCGGCGGTCTTCTCGGAGGCGATGTTCGAGCCGATGAAGACGCCGTGGTTCCAGTCGAAGGACTCGGTCACCAGCGGGACGGCGGAGGCGCGGCGGCCGCCGAAGAGGATCGCGGAGATCGGGACGCCCTTGGGGTCCTCCCACTCGGGGGCGATCGTCGGGCACTGGGCGGCCGGGACGGCGAAGCGGGCGTTGGGGTGGGCGGCCGGGGTCCCGGACTCCGGGGTCCAGTCGTTGCCCTTCCAGTCGATGAGGTGGGCGGGGGCCTCCTCGGTCATGCCCTCCCACCACACGTCGCCGCCGTCGGGGGTGAGCGCGACGTTGGTGAAGACGGTGTTGGCGTACATCGTCTTCATGGCGTTGGCGTTGGTGTGCTCGCCGGTGCCGGGGGCGACGCCGAAGAAGCCGGCCTCCGGGTTGATCGCGTACAGGCGGCCGTCCTCGCCGAAGCGCATCCAGGCGATGTCGTCGCCGATGGTCTCGACCGTCCAGCCGGGGATCGTGGGCTCCAGCATGGCGAGGTTGGTCTTGCCACAGGCGGACGGGAAGGCGGCGGCGATGTACGTCGGACCAGCGGCCTCACCCTGCGGCGGGGTGAGCTTGAGGATCAGCATGTGCTCGGCGAGCCAGCCCTCGTCGCGGGCCATGACGGAGGCGATGCGCAGGGCGTAGCACTTCTTGCCGAGCAGGGCGTTGCCGCCGTAGCCCGAGCCGTAGGACCAGATCTCGCGGGTCTCGGGGAAGTGCGAGATGTACTTGGTGGTGTTGCAGGGCCACGGCACGTCGGCCTGGCCCTCGGCGAGCGGAGCGCCGAGGGTGTGGACGGCCTTGACGAAGAAGCCGTCGGTGCCGAGCTCGTCGAGGACGGCCTTGCCCATGCGGGTCATGGTGCGCATGGCGACCGCGACGTAGGCGGAGTCGGTGATCTCGACGCCGATCGCGGAGAGCTCGGAGCCGAGGGGGCCCATGCAGAACGGGACGACGTACATCGTCCGGCCCTTCATGGAGCCGCGGAAGATGCCCTTCTCTCCCGCGAAGATCTCCTTCATCTCCGCCGGGGCCTTCCAGTGGTTGGTCGGGCCCGCGTCCTCTTCCTTCTCGGAGCAGATGAAGGTGCGGTCCTCGACGCGCGCGACGTCGGAGGGGTCGGAGGCGGCGTAGTAGGAGTTCGGGCGCTTGGTCTCGTCGAGCTTCTTGAACGTTCCCTTGGCGACGAGCTCCTCGCACAGGCGCTCGTACTCGGCTTCGGAACCGTCGCACCACACGATGCTGTCGGGCTGGGTGATCGCTGCGATCTCGTCAACCCAGGCGATCAGCGCCTGGTGGTTCGTCGGGACGGTGGTGGGAGCCGCGTTGTCGCGCGCCACGATTGCTCCTTGTTGAGGGGTTTGTTTGGTGTATGCCCCGTGGGGGCTGCGACCCGGACGCTTCGCGCTCCGCTCATCCGGTGCCGACCGCACTCATCTGATCATCCGGTGCATGTGCGCATATGTCCAGGGGGCTTCTCACGTGAGCATCGCCACTCCCGTCAATCTTCCGTAAAGCGCACTAACGGAAACCTACGGACCCGTAGGTAGCATGGCGGCCATGACTTCTGACGCCGCAGCCGTGTCGGCCACCGCCGCCGCGCCGGAGGCCAAGCCGCTCATGCGCGGCTGGCTGCACACCGGGATGTTCCCCGCCGTGATCGTCGCGGGCCTGGCGCTGATGGCCTTCACCGGCTCCACCAAGGCGCGGGTGGCCTGCGGGGTGTACATCCTCACCGCCTGCCTGCTCTTCGGTGTCAGCGCGGTGTACCACCGCGGCACCTGGGGCCCCCGGGGCGAGGCCGTCCTGCGCCGGCTCGACCACGCCAACATCTTCCTCATCATCGCGGGGACCTATACCCCGCTGACGGTGCTCCTGCTCCCGCCCTCCACCGGACGGACGCTGCTGTGGGCGGTGTGGCTCGCGGCCGCGGGCGGGATCGCCTTCCGCGTCTTCTGGGTCGGCGCCCCGCGCTGGCTCTATACCCCCTGCTACATAGCGATGGGCTGGGCGGCGGTCTTCTTCCTGCCCGACTTCCTGCGCACCGGCGGCATCGCGGTGCTCGTCCTGGTGATCGTCGGCGGCCTGCTGTACAGCGCGGGCGGGGTCATCTACGGGATCAAGCGGCCGAACCCCTCGCCCCGCTTCTTCGGCTTCCACGAGGTCTTCCACTCCCTGACCCTCGCGGCGTTCGTCGCCCACTACGTCGGCATCTTCCTGGTCGCCCGCCGGCACTGACGGGCGAGACGGCCCCACCCCCGGCATCCCGGCTGCCGACCGGCCGGGATGCCGGGACGGGACGGCGGGCGGACAATCGAAGACGGGCCTGCGGGGACACGAGTTCAGCGGCGACCGGAACGTTCCTGCCAAGTGAACCGATCGACCTCCGGATGAGGTGACCCATGTCCCGTCATCGCCCACGCCCCACGCGGTGGCTGGCTGCGGCAGCAGTCGCCCCGCTCACCGCCCTCCTCGGATTCGCCGCGGCCCCCGAGGCCTCCGCAGCGGGCAGGGCCGCGGCCCCGGCCCTGCCCACGATCTGCCACAAGCTGTCCACCAAGACGGACCAGTACACCCTGGGCTGCCGCGAGGGCGTGCGGCAGGGGCGTGCGGCCGGCCGGGCGGACGGCAGCCCGCCCTTCTGCGCGCGGCGCCTCCCGCCGCTGGCCCCGGTCAAACCCACGGTGTTCGAGCAGGGAAAGATCGCGGGCTGGAAGTTCGGCTACGACGAGGCCTTCCCGCCGGCGTTCAAGCAGAACTGCGCCGGCAAGCAGACCGAGCCGAAGCCGCCGCCCCCGCCCCCGCCGAACTCGCAGCAGACGCCGGAGAGCATGTTCGCGCTGGGCAAGCAGTCCGGCGAGAACTGGGGCAAAGAGGACGCCAAGTCCTGCACCAGGACCCACGCCGAGCTGACCGCGGGCACGGACGCGCTGGTCATCGCCTTCCAGAACGGCTACCGCGTCGGCTACGACACCGCCTACGACGAGGCGTACCGGCAGAACTGCCTGAAGAAGACCACCCCGTGACGCGGTGACGGGCCTGTCGCCCGTCGGGATCAGGGGCGGACCGCCCCCAGCTGCCCGGCGAGCTCCACCGGATCCGTCGTGGGCCGCGCGCAGACGAAATGCCGGCACACGTACGCCGTGGGGAGGCCGCGCACGAGCGTGCGCTCGGCCAGCAGGGGGAACTCGCCCCCGCTGCCGTCGGCCGCCTGCGGCGGTCCGACCGCCACCACCGCCCCGGGAGCCGTCCCCAGCAACGCCGCCCGGTGCAGCTGCGCCCGCGCCGGATCGTCCGGGTGGCCCACCACGGCCACCTCCCGCGGCCCGTCCAGCAGCGCCTCGGCGACCGCGAGCCCGTGCCCGATGAAGCGGGGCGCGCGCGGCCCGAGCGCGTGGACCACGCCGAGCGCCCGCTCGGCCGCCGTGCGGTGGGCCTCGGAACCGGTGTGCGCCGCGTACGACAGCAGCGCCCCGGCAGCGGCCGTCCAGCCGGAGGGGGTCGCGGTGTCGGTGGGGTCCTGGGGGCGGCGGATGAGCTGCTCGGCGTCGTGCGCGGTGTCGTAGAGGGAGCCGTCCTCGGCGGTGAACCGGTCCAGGACGAGGTCGACGAGGAAGCCGGCGAACTCCAGCCACACGCCCTCGCCGGTCACCGCCGCCAGCGCGAGGAAGCCCTCGGCGACGTCGCCGTAGTCCTCCAGCACCCCGGCGTTCGCGCCGGCCCGGCCGTCCTTGCTGGTCCGGGCCAGCCGCGGGGCCCGGCCCGCCTCGGCGTCGAAGTGGACGCGTACCAGCAGGTCGGCGGCCTCGGTGGCCCGCTCGACCAGGTCGGGCCGGTCGAAAAAGGCCCCGCACTCGGCGAGCGCGGCGATCGCCAGGCCGTTCCAGGCGGCGACGACCTTGTCGTCGCGGCCGGGCGCGGGCCGCGCGGCGCGCGCGTCCAGCAGCCGCCGCCGGATTCCCGCGATCCGCTCGGCGTCCACGACCGGCCCGTCCTGGGGCAGCTGGAGCACGGAGCGGCCGTGTTCGAAGGTGCCCTCCTCGGTGACCTCGAAGTACGCGGCCGCCAGCGCCCCGTCGGCCTCCCCGAGCACCTCGGCCAGCTGGGCGGGGGTCCAGGCGTAGTACGCGCCCTCCGCCGGCTTGCCGGTCTGCGGGTCCTCGCTGTCGGCGTCGAGGGCGGAGGCGAAGCCGCCCTCGGCGGTGCGCAGGTCGCGCACCATGAAGTCGGCGGTCTCCAGCGCGACGCGCCGCGCCAGGTCCGAGCCGGTGGCCCGCCACAGGTGCGCGTAGACCCGGCACAGCAGCGCGTTGTCGTACAGCATCTTCTCGAAGTGCGGGACGACCCACTCGCGGTCCACGGAGTAGCGGGCGAAGCCGCCGCCGAGCTGGTCGTAGATCCCGCCGCGGGCCATCGCCTCGCAGGTGTCGGCGGCCATCTGCAGGGCGCCCTCGGACCCGGTGCGGGCGTGGTGGCGCAGCAGGAACTCCAGCACCATCGACGGCGGGAACTTCGGCGCCCCGCCGAACCCGCCGCGCGCGGCGTCGTACTCCCGGGTCAGCCCGAGCAGCGCCTGCGCCAGCTCCTCCGGGCCCGGGGTGCCGGCCCGCCCGTAGTCCAGCTGCCGCCCGGCCAGGTCCCGTGCGATCCGCTGCGCGACGTCGGCGACCTCCTCGCGGCGGCCCGCCCAGGCGTTCTGCACGCCTTCCAGCACCTGCAGGAAGGACGGCATCCCGTGGCGGGGCTCCGGCGGGAAGTAGGTGCCGAAGTAGAAGGGCTCGGCGTCCGGGGTCAGGAACACGGTCATCGGCCAGCCGCCCTGCCCGGTGGCGGCCTGGACGGCCTCCATGTAGACGGCGTCGACGTCGGGCCGCTCCTCGCGGTCCACCTTGATGTTCACGAAGTGCTCGTTCATGTACGCGGCGGCCGCCTCGTCCTCGAAGGACTCGTGCGCCATGACGTGGCACCAGTGGCAGCTGCTGTAGCCGACGCTGAGCAGCACCGGCACCCCGCGCTCGCGGGCCTCGGCGAACGCCTGCGGCGACCAGGGCCACCAGTCGACGGGGTTGTCGGCGTGCTGGAGGAGATAGGGCGAGGTCTCGTTCGCGAGGCGGTTCGGCATGGGGCCATCCTCGCTCAGACGGGGCGGGGAAGGGGTTCAGGCACGGGTGCACATGTGGATCGAGATGGTCCCGCGCAGGTCGAGGTGGTGGATGCGCAGCTGGTCCTTGCCGTTGTAGGCGACGTCCAGATGGCCGAAGACGTCCTGGGCGCCCATCGGGAACCACGGCAGCAGCCGCGCGGTCGGGCCGTCGACGCTGTCGGGGACCTTCTCGGCGAAGGAGGTGGAGACGTCGGGGTCGGTGAGGTGCGCGGGGCCGGTGAGGACCTGGAGGTCCAGGCGGCCGCGGTGCAGGGACCAGCGGCCGCTCCAGATACCGTTGACGCCGGTCCAGACGATGGTCCAGGTGCCGTCCGGGTTGACGGCGGCCCGGCCGGTGTCCTTGCGGCCGGCGCCGTTGTCGCCGCCGGGGAGCGTGGAGCTGATGGTCCAGGCGCCCGTGACGAATGCGGCGAAGGCGCGGCCGACGACGCCGGAGGCGGGGGACGCGGAGGCGGAGGGCCCGGAGGCGGAGGGCGGTGTCTGGCCCGCAGTCGCGGAGGCGGTCGCGGCCTGCGTCGGGCCGGCGGGGCGGTCCTTGCCCGTGCAGGCGGACACGAGCGCCGCGCCGGCCCCGAGGGCGAGGTAGCGCAAGGCGGTGCGGCGGCCGACCATCCGGGCCGCCGCGCGTATCTCTCGTACCGTCACCAGGTCCCCCGGAGCACTCATAGTTGATCTTGAGAGCCGGAGTCTACGGGAGCCCGGCGCCGCAGCACCGGTCCCAGGAGGCGGCCCCACTCCTCCTGCACGGCGGGCCAGGCCGGGGCGCAGCCCTGCGTACGGGCGGCCAGGTCGCGATGGCGTCCCGGGGCCGCGCCGTACAGCAGGCACAGGTGCGCGGCCGCCCGCTCGGCGGGTGGCGCGTGCTCGTCGCGGCCGCGGTCGCCGGGCCCCTCGGCGGCGGCCGTGAGCCCGTACGCCTCAGCGGCGGCGCGCAGCCTGCGCTCGCCCTCCGGGCCCTCGCGCAGCAGCATGAACGCCGCGAACCGGTCGGCGGCGTCCTCCTCGGCGCGGTCGTCGCCGACGGGCAGGCCGAGGACGTCGACGAGGGCGTGGCCGGCCTCGTGGTAGAGGGTTTCGGCGGCCACCGCGGCGACCTCGTCGTCGGCGGGTGTGCGGCCGGAGGAGGCGAACAGCTCCCGGTCCTCGGCGAGGTCGTCGTAGCAGAGCTCGATGCGGCGGGTGGAGGGGTCGTACCCGGAGCCCTCGCCGGCGCAGGAGCGGACGACGACGGTGATTCGGTGCCGGAGGTCGAGGTGGCCGTTCAGGGCGGCGGTGACCGCCTCGGGCAGGCGGCGGTCCTGCAGGAGGCGGGCCTCCGCGGCGTCGGCCGGGCCCTGCGGTCCGGTGCGGCGGACGGCGAAGCCGCGGGCCGAGGGGGGCGGGGGCGGCTCGGCGCAGGCGGCGGCCAGGGCGGCAGCCGCCGTCGAGAGGACGACCGTGCGCAGAAGGAGAGTTCGCCGCTGTCGGCTCATCGCGCCAGGCTGGCCGGGCCGGAACGCACATATATGCACGCGGACCCCCGAAGATGGCCCAACTCCCTCTGATCTAGCTCAAGTTCCCTCGCGCTCGCGCACGTCCCGCCTCACACTTGGGGCACGTTGCCGGAGCTCTCTTGAGGGGGATGCCGATGCGGGACAGCCATCGCGGTGAGGCCGAGCGACTGCTGGAGCGGGCCGTGGACGAGGAGGCCCGGCGGGCTGCCGGGACGGGTGTGCCCCTCGACCGGGCGGCGCTGCTGGCACGCGGTCTGCAGGCGCTGGACGCGCTGGCCGCGAGCGCTGCCGAGGAGTACGAGGCGTACGTACGGGCCCTGGACGAGGCCGGCGCCGGCGACGAGTCCCTCGGCGAGGCCTTCCGGCGGCAGAACACCTCGACGGCGCTGCTGGTGACCGCGGTCGCGGCGGCCGCGGCGGTCGGCGCCGACCTGTCGCTCGGCGTCGCCGCGGGCACGGCCCTGACCGCGGGAGCCGTCACCGGCATCGCCGGGGCCGCGGCCGCCGTCGCCAAGGTGACCGCCCTGCACCTGCCCGCCGCGAACCGCCGGGCCGGCGAGCGCGGACGCCCCGGCGGGCCGGAGCAGCTGCGGCTGCAGTGGCTGACGGCGCTGGAGGTGCGCGGGATACGGCCGTTCCTGGAACAGCAGCGGGCGGTGGCCGCGGCGGCCCGGCTGCCGCGCCAGCCGGGCCGGCCCCCGGGCGGCGGGCCGGTGCTGCGCAGCGGCAACCGCAGCGCCGAGGCCCGGCGGCGCAGCGTGCTGGAGCAGTCCTTCGCGCACCTGCCGCAGCCGGCCGCCCCCTTCACCGGCCGGCGGGCGGAGCTGACCCGGATCGCGCAGTGGGTGCAGGCCGGCCGGGCCAGCACGGAGACCCGGCCCGTGGTCGTGGTGCTGCACGGAGAGCCCGGGGTCGGCCGCACGGCCCTGGCGCTGCGGGCGGCGGACGCGCTGAAGGACCAGTTCCGCGGCGCGTGCGTGGTGGACCTGCGCGGCGGCGCCCTCAGCGGAGAGGCGCCGCTGCCGACCCGGGAGGCGCTGCTGCACCTGCTGAACCGGCTCGGCGCCCCCCGCGAGCAGCTGCTGTTCCGCGACGGGGCGTCGGCGGAGCAGCAGGTACGGCGGCTGGGCGAGCTGTACCACCAGCACCTGCAAGGGCTGCCGGTGACGGTGGTGCTGGACGACGCGGCGGACGCGGAGCAGATCCGCATGCTGGTGCCGGAGCGTTCGGAGAGCCTGGTGCTGGTGACGGCCCGGGAGCCGCTGGAGCTGCCGGGGGTGCCGGCCTGGGTCCACCAGCTGCCGGTGGAGCCGCTGGCGGACCCCGAGGCGGCGGAGCTGATCCGCGCGGCGGCGGCCGACGCCGACGACGCCGCGCTGCGGGAGCTCCTGCCCCTGGCCGGCGGCCTCCCCCTGGCGCTGCGGGCCCTGGCCCCGCTGGCCGGGGCCGCGGGGGCCGGGACGGCGGCGGCCGGGACCGCCGCGTCGGGTGCCGCGGCCGGCGGCGGGGCCGGTGCCGCGGCCGGCGGCGGGGTGCTCGAGCGGGTGCTCGGGGCCGCCCATGCGGGGCTGCCCGAGGAGCGGCGCCGGTTGCTGCGGCGGCTCACGCTGGCCGGGCGGGCCTCGCTCGGCCCGTCGGCGGCGGCCGCCCTGATCGACGCGGACCGGGTGGAGGCCGGGCGGCTGCTGCACGAGCTGGCCGCTGCAGGCCTGCTGGACCCCGTACGCGGGGAGCGGTTCCGCATGCACGACGCGGTGCGCTCGTACGCGGCGGCGCGGCTCGCCGCGGACGAGGACCGGGCCGAGGCCTCGGCGGCGCACGGCCGCCTGATCCGCAACTACGCCCAGCTCGCGGACTCGGTGATCCGCATGGTCGACGGCCAGTTGTCCACCCGGGCGAACCACTTCGGCGGCCACGGCTTCGCCTCCCTCGACGCGGCGCTGCGCTGGCTGGACGAGGAGTCCAGCGTCATCACCGCGGCCCTGCGGCACGCGCAGGACGACGACGTCGACCAGCAGGCGGTGCTCGACCTGCTGGGCGCGCTGTGCGACTTCTGCCTGCTGCGCGGGGACCTGTACCGGCTCGGCGAGATCAACGAGCTCACCCAGGCCGTCGAGGCCGCCCGCGCCGGGCAGGGCCGGCCCGGCCAGGGCCGCCTGGTGCGGTCGGTGCAGTGGCGCACCGGCATCGCGGCCCGCCAGCTCGGCGAGCTGGACAAGGCCCGCACCACGCTGGCCTCGGTGGTCGACCAGTACCGCGAGGCACAGCAGGACGCGGGCGCCGGCATGGCGCTGATCTCCCTCGGCATCACCCTGCACCACCAGGGCCAGCTGCCGGAGGCGGCGGCCCGGATCCGGGAGGCGCTGGCCCTGCAGGAGCCGGACAAACTGGCGGGCGACCGGGCGTGGGGGCTGCACGCCCTGGCGGCGGTCGAGCGCGACCGGGCGCACCTGGCGGAGGCGGTGCAGCTGCTGGAGCAGTCGCTGGAGCTGCACCGGGAGAACGAGAGCGTGCACGGCGAGGCCTGGGCGCACTTCCAGCTGGGCCAGGTGTACCTGCGGCTCGGCGAGGTGCCGCGGGCGGAGGCGGAGCTGCGGCTTGCCCTCGACCTGTACGGGCGCACCCGCGACGACCGCGGCCAAGCCTGGGCCCTCACCCAGCTGGGCCGGGCCCGGGTCGTGGCCGGCGACCCGGGGCCGGCGCTGGAGCGGCTGCGGGAGGCGCTGGCCCGGCACCGGGAGGCGGAGGACGCCCGCGGCGAGGCGTGGACCCTGTACTACCTCGGCCAGGCGCTGGAGGAGGCGGGCGAGCGGGATCCGGCGGTACGGGAGCTGGAGCGGGCCCGGACGATGTTCTCGCGGATGCGGGACGTGTACGGGCTGGCGTACGCCCGGCACCACTCGGGCCGGGTGACCCGCGACCAGCGGGCCGCCCAGACGGGGAACCTGAAGAACTCCGGCTTCGCGCGGCAGCTGCTCGTCGATGCCCGGGCCGACTTCCGGCGGATCGGGCTGGCCCACGGGGAGGCCTGGACCTGCCTGGAGCTGGCGGTGGTGGACGCGGGCAACGACCGGGCGTCGCAGGCGCTCGGGCTGTGCGAGGAGGCGGCCCGGCTGTTCATCTCGTACGGCGACCGGCGCGGCGAGGACTGGGCCCGCTTCCTGCGGTGCACGCTGCTGCCGTACGCGGTGCCGGGGGGTGGCGGCGGGGAGGAGGCCCGGGCCGAGCTGGCGCGCCTGGCCGGCGCGCCGCACCCGCTGCGGGACGCCCGCCTGGAGGACGGCCTCGACGCCTACGCGGTGGTCCTGGCCCGGGGCGTCGATCCCGCCGAGGGCTGGCAGGCCTGGCGCCTGGGCCTGACCCCGACCCTCGGGTCCCGCGAAATCATGGGCGTCCCCATGCCGCCCCACCACTGACGCGCCCCGCCCGACCACCCCGGCCCCCGCTCCCGACCAGCCACCGCCGCGGGCCACTGACGGCTGGCCACTGGCGGCTGGCGGCTGGCCGCTGGCCGCTGCGCGGAGCCGTTCCCCACCCCGCCCCTTCCCGAAACCGTGGCCTGCGGCCCCGGACCCCGCTCGCCTCAATCGCCGGCGGGGCTGGGATGGTCCCGGCGGGGCTGGGATGGTCCCCGGCGGCCCTGGGATGGCTCGGGGGCGGCGGGGCTCGGATGGCCCCGGCGGGGGCTGAAAGACCCGCAGGAGCTCGGGTGGCCCGGCGGCGCTGGCCACTGCGGGGCTGGGCTGGCCCGGCAGCGCTGGGATCCCCGGCGGAACCGAAAGACCCGGGCGCTCCGCGCCCGGTGCGCTCAAACGCCGCGCGGGCTGGACGGTGCCGCCCCACGGGCTGGACGGTGCCGCCCCACGGGCTGGACGGTGCCACCGCGCGGGATGGATGGTGCCGCCGCACGGGCTGGACGGTGCCGCCCGGGCTGGACGGTGCCGCCCCACGGGCTGGACGGTGCCACCGCGCGGGCTGGACGGTGCCGCCCGGGCTGGACGGTGCCACCGCGCGGGATGGATGGTGCCGCTGCGCGGGCTGGACGGTGCCGCCCTCCGGGCTGCTGGTTGGTGCCGCCCCACGGGCCGCTGGATGTGCCGCACCACGGGGTGGATGGGGCCGCTGCGCGGCAATTCCGGCCCCGCCCGGCGGACAATCCAGCCCCGCCGGCGTTTGAGGCGCTGGGGGTACCCCCAGCGGTAGCTGGGGAAGGGTCCGGGGGCGGAGCCCCCGATCTTTGAGCCGCGCCGGCGACTGAGGCGTTTCGGGAAGGGGCGGGGTGGGGGAAGGCCCCGCGCAGCGGCGGCCCTGCCCGGACCCCGGGCCGGGGCATAACGAGCCCGGCGGCTCCGCGGGCCAAGGCCCGGCCGGGCCCGGGCCGAGCCGGGGCGCCCGAGCCAAGCCGGGGCCAGGGCCAGGCCGGGCCCGGGCCGGGAGGCCGGGCCAGGCCAAGGCAGGGCCGGGAAGCAGGGCCGGGCCAAGCCAGGGCCGGGACGCAGGGCCGGACCAGGCCGGGCCGGGGTATGCCGGGGGGCCGCCCGGCGGGGGCCGGTCGGCGGGTCGGGGCCGGGGACGCTCCGGTCAGGCCCTGGTGGCCGGGTCCGCCGCGGGGGCCGGCTCCGGGGCCTCCTCGAAGTCGACCCGGCCCATGTGCCGGCTCATCGACTTCATCAGGCCCCACACCCCAAGGGCGAGGGCCGCGAACACGATGAACCCCAGCAGTCCGGGCGTCACCTTGTTCTTGTCGAAGGTGTCACCCGCCAACGGCAGGAACTGGACCAGTGCTGCATGAGTAGCGCTCATGGCTACGCATTCTCCCGGATGCCCGCAAAGAGGTCGGACTCGGGGAGGGAGGTGTCGACGAGCGACTTGGCGAGCTCGTACTCCTCCGTCGGCCAGACCTCCTTCTGGATCTCCATCGGAACGCGGAACCAGCCCCCGTCCGGGTCGATCTGCGTACGGTGCGCGATCAGCGCCTTGTCCCGGATCTCGAAGAAGTCGGCGCACGGGACGTGCGTGGTCAGGGTCCGCTCGGTGCGCTCGAACTCCTTCCACCGCTCCAGCCACTCCCCGTAGGGGGACTCCATGCCGCGCGAGAGCAGCGCCTCGTGCAGGGCGAGGGTGCGCGGCTTGTTGAAGCCCTGGTTGTAGTAGAGCTTCTGCGGCTGGTACGCCGGGCCGAACTCGGCCTCCGGGTACTTCTCGGTGTCGGCCGCACCGTCGAAGGCCACCATCGTGATCTTGTGGGTCATGATGTGGTCGGGGTGCGGGTACCCGCCGTTCTCGTCGTACGTGGTGATGACCTGCGGCCGGAAGGCGCGGATCTTCTTCACCAGGCGGCCGGCCGCCTCGTCGACGTCCTCCAGCGCGAAGCAGCCCTCCGGCAGCGGGGGCAGCGGGTCGCCCTCGGGCAGGCCGGAGTCGACGTAGCCGAGCCACTCCTGCTCGATGCCGAGGATCTGGCGCGCCTCGTCCATCTCCTTGGCGCGGACCTCGTGGATGTTCTCCTCGATGTACTTGTCACCCTGGAGCTTGGGGTTGAGGATCGAGCCCCGCTCGCCGCCGGTGCAGGTCACCACCAGGACGGGCACCCCCTCGGACACGTACTTGGCCATGGTGGCCGCGCCCTTGCTCGACTCGTCGTCGGGGTGGGCGTGGACGGCCATCAGTCGAAGCTGCTCGGTCAAGACAGGATCCTCTTTGATATGCCACACGAGTAGGCGGACGGGCTTCTATATTGACTCCTCCCCCCAACAACCGACGACGAGGGGGGATTCCTGGCTCACGCTGCCACACGGCCCTACGGGCTGCCTGGTCTTCCGCGATCATCACCCACCGGGTGGAGACCAGCCCGGACGAGCATCAGGCGTGCGCAGTCCTCGTCCCTCGGCGGGACGGCTCGGGTGTGCCCCGGCTCTCCGGCTTCGGTCCATGGCGCCATGACCCCAAAATGGGCCGAACGCCGCCTCGGCCTGTGGAGAGCCCACCGGCCCACCGGAACGGGTGACCGAGGGTGGCCGGGGCGGTCCGATTGCCGGCCGGCCCGGGGGCCATGGCATGCTCCAGTGAGCAGGCGACCGGATCGGGGACGACGACCCCGGCCCTCCCGGAAGGAACGATCATGAGCACGGTGCGCGAGGGACTGCCCGAGGGCCGGTACGGCCGGTCGGCGGACGCGCGCGCGGACCGCAGGCTGAAGATCGTCGGCTCGGTGCTCGGCGTCGGCCTGCTGGCCGTGGTCGGCTGGATCGGCTGGGACTACGTCGCAGGCCAGAGCGTCAGCGCCGAGGTGATCAAGTTCCAGGTGGTCTCGGACGCCGAGGTGAAGGTGCACCTGGAGGTCCGCAAGGAGGCCGGGGTGACCGGGGTCTGCACCCTGATCTCCCAGGACCGCGACCACGCCGAGGTGGGCCGGGCCGACTTCACCTTCGCGCAGCGCAGCTCGCGCGTGGATGAGATGGTGTCGTTGAAGACGACCGGACGCGCGACGATGATCGAGCTGGTCGGCTGCCAGCCCGCCGGCTCGGCGGGCTGAGCCGGGGCCGACACCCCGGCCGACAATCTGGTCCCTTTCCTGCTCACGGGCCCGATGACACACTTCATACACATGGTGTCCTCCCCCTTTTCTTCCCGAATTGTTAGGCTCGTGGTTTCGCCCGCCACCGGCGGCCAAGTAGTCCCCTGTACCGACGAGGAGCACCCGTGACCCAGACGAGCGAGAGCGTCACCTGGCTGACCCAGGCGGCGTACGACCAGCTGAAGGCCGAGCTGGACTACCTCTCTGGTCCCGCACGCACGGAGATCGCCACGAAGATCGCAGCCGCCCGCGAGGAGGGCGACCTGCGCGAGAACGGCGGTTACCACGCGGCCAAGGAGGAGCAGGGCAAGCAGGAGCTGCGCGTCCGCCAGCTGACGCAGCTGCTGGAGAACGCCAAGGTCGGCACCGCCCCCGCGGCCGACGGCGAGGTCGCGCCGGGCACGGTCGTCACGATCGCCTTCGACGGCGACGAGGACGACACGATGTCCTTCCTGCTCGCCTCCCGCGAGTACGCCTCGGCGGACTTCGAGACCTACTCCCCGCAGTCCCCGCTGGGCTCGGGCGTGATGGGCAAGAAGATCGGCGAGGACGCCGAGTACGAGCTGCCGAACGGCAAGAAGGCCTCGGTCCGGATCCTCGACGTCAAGCCCTTCACCGGCTGATCACCCCCGCCGGCCACCCCTGAACACGGGCCCCAGCCCCCTCCGGAGCGATCCGGAGGGGGCTTCCGCCGTTACTGCCACGGCCCTCCCCTACTGCCGCGGTCCGTCCCGCCCGTCCTGGCCGCCCATGACCGTGTAGCCGGCGGCGTGCAGGGCGCGGGCGACCTCCGTGCAGTGCTCGCGGCCCTTGGTCTCCAGGTGCAGTTCCACCTCGACCTCGGTCAGGCCGAGGCGCGGGTCGGTCCGTACGTGGCTCACGTCCAGCACGTTCGCGTCGACCACCGACAGCACGCCCAGCAGCCCCGCCAGCGCCCCCGGCCGGTCCGCCACGCGCAGCCGCAGCGACAGGTAGCGGCCGGCCGCGGCCATGCCGTGGCGCAGGATCCGCTGGAGCAGCAGCGGGTCGACGTTCCCGCCGGACAGGACGGCGACGACCGGGCCGCCGCCGTAGCGGCCGGGCTCGCTCAGCAGGGCGGCCACGGTGCTGGCGCCGGCCGGCTCCACGACCAGCTTGGCGCGCTCCAGGCACAGCAGCAGGGCGCTGGAGAGCGCGTCCTCGGAGACGGTGCGGACGTCGTCGACGAGCTCGCCGATGATCTGGAAGGGGACGTCGCCGGGGCGGCCGACGCGGATGCCGTCCGCCATGGTGGCGGGGGCGTCGATCGAGACCGGGTGGCCGGCCTTGAGGGAGGGCGGGTACGCGGCCGCGCCCGCCGCCTGCACGCCGACCACCTGCACGTCGGGGCGCAGCGCCTTCACGGCGGTGGCGATGCCCGCGGCGAGGCCGCCGCCGCCGATCCCGACGAGGATGGTGCGCACCTCCGGGCACTGCTCCAGGATCTCCAGGCCCACCGTGCCCTGGCCGGCGATGATGTCGCGGTGGTCGAAGGGGTGGATGAACACCGCGCCGGTGCGGTCCGCGTACTCCTGGGCCGCGGCGAGGGTCTCGTCGACGACCTGGCCGTGCAGCCGTACGTCGGCCCCGTACTCCTGGGTGGCCGCGACCTTCGGCAGCGGTGCTCCGACCGGCATGAACACGGTGGAGTGCACGCCGAGCAGGGAGGAGGCCAGGGCCACGCCCTGCGCGTGGTTGCCGGCGCTGGCGGCGACGACGCCGGCGGCCCGCTGCTCGGGGCGCAGGCCGGCGATGCGCACGTAGGCGCCGCGCAGCTTGAAGGAGCCGGTGCGCTGGAGGTTCTCGCACTTGAGGTGGACCGGGGATCCGACCAGGGCGGAGAGGTGCCTGCTGCCTTCCATCGGGGTCACCCGGGAGACGCCCGACAGCATCTTCTGGGCTCCCCGGACGTCGTCGAGGATGACCTGCGGAACGGGCTGCGGCACGCGGTAGTTCATGCCGCCAGTCTCGCAGGCCGCACGCGGCGCGGGGCACGCCGCGCGACCCGCCGGCCCCGCCCGCATGACGGCTCCGCGAGCCTGCGGTCGGTCCGGGAGGGGTCCGGGAGAGGGTCCGCGGGGTCCGGGAGGAAGTCAGGGAACGTCAGGGGGAACAAGGCCGGGCGGAGGTTCGGGAAGAGGTTCGGGAGGGGCGAAATCCCGCCATCCGGGACGGTCCCGGGAGCTTGGTACGGACCGGGTCCGCGGCAGATCCGTACCGGTTGTATCAGTTCTCCTACGCGGCGTACGAGCCGGGTCGGGGCCGCGTACTCTGTCCCCCAATCCCTGTCGGCCCCACGCGAAGAGAGCTCACGGCCATGCCTTCCAACCCGGCCAATTCCGACCTGCCCACGGCGGCCGAGGCGCCTGCCGAAGCCGGTCTCCTGGACGCGCTCCAGCACCAGGTGGCCGTTTTCGCGCGCCGCGCCGAGCAGACCCGCCTGGGCGGGGTCGGCCAGGCCCGCAACTCGATGGACCGCGCCGCGTACCTGCTGCTGAACCGGCTCGACCTGGAAGGCCCGATGGGCGTCAAGGCCCTCGCCTGCGGCATGGGCATCGACTCCTCCACCGTGACCCGGCAGGTCGCGCCGCTCGTCGACACCGGCCTGGTCAAGCGGACCTCGCACCCGGAGGACGGGCGGGCCGTGGTGCTGGCGCTGTCCCCGCGGGGGCTGGCCCGGCTGGAGGAGGTCCGGCTCTCGCGGCGCGAGCTGATGGCCCGGGTCACCGAGGGCTGGAGCGAGGGGGAGCGCGAGTCGTTCACCGGGCTGCTGACCCGGTTCAACAGCTCCCTGTCGGAGCTGATGGGCACCGTCGCCGAGGCGGGTCCCGCCTCCTGAGCGGACCGGGGGACGGCGGGCGGGCCCGGTGCCGTCCGACCCCTTGACCGGGGCGGTCCCCCTGGCCGCACTATGTGGCCTGTGGACCACCGAGCGGGGCCCTACGCCGAGTTCGAGGCCTTCGTCGCGGGCGCGGCGGGGCGGCTCCTGCACGTCGCGGTCCTGCTGACGGCCGAGGACGGGCCGGGTGCGGGTACGGGTACGGGTACCGGCACGGGTGCGCGTGCGGATGCGGGTGCGGGTGCGGGGGCCGATCCGGACGGGGGCGCCGAAGCCGACTGCCCGGCCGCCCGTCGGCTGCTGGCCGGCGCGCTGGCCCGTACGTACGCGAACTGGCACAGGCTGCGCGGCGACGACCCCTACGACCACACCCGCCAGGAACTGTGCGCCGCCTTCGCCCGCACGGCCCGGCGCCACCACGGCGGGCGCGGGGTCCTCGCCCGGCTCGGCCCGCCGGAGCGGCTGGTGCTGGTGCTGTGCGTGTACGAGGGCGTCGCCGAGGAAGTCGCGGCCGCACAGCTGGGGCTGCCGGTCGAGCGGGTGCGGCAGCTGTGCGCCCGGGCGGTGGACGCGATGCGCACCCGGGACGCCGCATGAGCGTCCCCGACCGCAAGGAGGACCGGGTCCGGCGGCTGATGGAGGGCCCGCACCCGGTGGTCCCGGCCGGGCTGGCGGCGGCCGCCGCGGCCCGCGGGGCGCGGCTGCTGCGCCGCCGGCGGGCGCTGCGCCGGGCCGGGTGGGCGCTGCTGTGGGCGGCCGCGGTGGCCTTCGCGGTGTGGGCCTCGCTGACCCGCCCGTGGGAGGTGCCGCCGAGCGAGGTCTCCCCGCCCCTGGAGGGCTGGTAGGTCCCCGCCCGGCGGCCGGTCCCGCAAGCGGGCTCGCGTCCGCGGGCTTCCGTCGCCGAGGGGCTGCGGCTAGCCGAGGGCCTGGGTGAGGTCGGCCAGCAGGTCGTCGGCGTTCTCGATGCCGACGGAGAGACGGACCAGGTCCGCGGGGACCTCCAGGGCCGAGCCGGCCACCGAGGCGTGCGTCATGCGGCCCGGGTGCTCGATCAGCGACTCCACGCCGCCCAGGGACTCGCCCAGGGTGAACAGCCTGGCGCGGTTGCAGACCTCGACCGCCGCCTGCTCGCCGCCGGTGACCTGGAAGGAGATCATGCCGCCGAAGTTGCGCATCTGCTTGGCGGCGATCTCGTGGCCCGGGTGCTCGGCCAGGCCCGGGTAGAGGACCTTGTGCACCTTGGGGTGGCGGGTCAGCATCTCGGCGACCTTCGCGGCGTTCTCCGCGTGCCGGTCCATGCGGACGGCCAGGGTCTTGATGCCGCGCAGCACGATCCAGGAGTCGAACGGGCCGGCCACCGCGCCCATCGCGTTCTGGTGGTAGGCCAGCTCCTCGCCCAGCGCGGCGTCGGCCGTGACCAGGGCGCCGCCGACGACGTCGGAGTGGCCGCCCATGTACTTGGTCAGGGAGTGCACGACGACGTCCGCGCCCAGGGCCAGCGGCTGCTGGAGGTAGGGCGAGGCGAAGGTGTTGTCCACGACCAGCTTGGCGCCGGCGGTGCGCGCGATGTCGGCGACGACGGCGATGTCGGTGATGCCGAGCAGCGGGTTGGAGGGGGTCTCGACCCAGATGGCCTTCGTCTTCGGGGTCAGCGCGGCGCGCACCGACTCCGGGTCGGAGGTGTCGGCCACCGACCACTCCACGCCCCAGCGGGAGACGACCTTCGCGAAGAGGCGGAAGGTGCCGCCGTAGGCGTCGTTCGGGATGACCACGTGGTCGCCCGGGGCGAGCAGCGTGCGCAGCAGGCAGTCCTCGGCCGCGAGCCCCGACGCGAAGGCCAGGCCCCGGCGGCCGCCCTCCAGCGCCGCGAGGTTCTCCTCCAGGGCGGTGCGGGTCGGATTGGCGCTGCGGCTGTACTCGTAGCCGCCGCGCAGTCCGCCGACCCCGTCCTGCTTGTACGTGGACACCTGGTAGATCGGGGGCACGACCGCGCCGGTCAGCGGGTCCGCGGTGTTGCCCGCGTGGATCGCGCGGGTCTCGAAGCTCTGGTGCTCGTGGCTGTCGTCGCTCATGGGCAGAGCCTATGCCCACCGGGCCCGAACGCCACCGCGTCCCTGCTCCGTACCCTCAGGTCGCCCGTGCCGGCGCCCTGCGGGCGCCCGGCGGACGGCCATTGGCCTTTGCGCGGGTGCGTCTGGTTCGCTTGTGGACATGGAGATTCTCTGGTTCCTGATCGCGATGGGCCTGCTCGTGGCCGCCCTCGGCCCGCTGATACGGCGCCGGCGCGGCAGCGGCATCCGCCTCGTCGCCCCCGGCAGCCCCGACGCCGCCGACCCGGCGGCGTACGGATTCGCCCTGCAGGAGGAGCTCGACATCCGGGTTCCCGGCCCCGACCAGGACCTGATGGACGCCCTCACCGCCGTGCAGGGCAGCGGGCGGTGGCAGGCCGCCTCGCAGCTGCTGGCCGGCACCTCCAAGGAGGGCGAGCTGCGCTGGCAGCGGGTCCAGGCCTTCGGCGGGGCCGCGGCGCTGGAGCTGGTGCAGCGGCCCGGGGTGGGCGCGCCGTGGCTGAAGGCCTGGCGGCTGGAGGCCGGCAAGGACGCGGGCGGGGCGCAGGTGCACGCGGAGCTGCTCGTGCAGCAGGCGTGGCGGCAGTCGGGCGGCGTGGGCTCCGAGGACCACCGGATCATCCTGGAGGAGGCCCGCGAGGCCTGCCGCAGGGCGGCGCTGCTGGCGCCGGGCGACCCGGTCCCGTACATCACGGAGCTGGCCGTGGCGCGGGGTCTGGCCTACCCGGAGGCCGAGTTCGACGAGCTGTGGGCCAAGGTCATCGACGTCGCCCCGAACCACATGGGCGCGCACCTGGCGGCGCTGCACTACTGGTGCGAGTCCTGGCACGGCTCGCGGGAGAAGGCCGACGCGTTCGCGCACGCGGCGGCGGCCCGGGCCCCGCAGGGCTCGCTGCTGGCGGCGCTGCCGCTGTTCGCGGTGTACGCGCACATCCCGGAGGTGGTCCTGACCAACTTCTGGGAGAGCGCGGTGGTGACGCGGGCGGTGCAGGGCGCCATGTACGCCGTGCGCACGGCCCGGCACGACGACCCGATGCTGGCCCACGTGCGGCACCTGCTGCTGTGGTTCCTGGTGGGGATGCA
Organism: Streptomyces sp. NPDC046866; assembly: GCF_040704625.1. NCBI lineage: Bacteria > Bacillati > Actinomycetota > Actinomycetes > Kitasatosporales > Streptomycetaceae > Streptomyces > Streptomyces sp. NPDC046866. Next base: position 488,022 of record NZ_JBEYXN010000003.1, on the reverse strand, counting down.
GCGGTGGGCCGAGGCGATGGAGCAGGTCCGGCACGTGGACGGCTGTGTCGGGGCCCTGCCGTGGTCCACCGCCGAGGATCCGGCGGCCGAGTACGCGGTCTACCGCGCGCTCGCGGTGGCCGGCTACGAAGCGAACGGCGGCTCCCCGGCCACCCTCCCGAACTGACCCCCGCCGCGCCGGGCCGCCGCCCGCTGCGCGGAGCGATTTCCCCACCCCGCCCCTTCCCGAAACCGGCTCCGCCCCGGACCTGGTTCGCCTCAAACGCCGGCGGGGCTGAAATCAGCCCCGCCGGCGTTTGAGGCGCTGGGGGGACCCCAGCGGGGGCGGATCGCGCCAGGTCCACCGCATGTGGTTGCCGTACGTGAGCATGACAGCGCATGATCCCCCGGTGGCCGTTCGGCCGGCCGGTATGCCGGCCCGGCCGGGGCCGCCGCCGGCCCGGTCGGCACACCGGCCGCCCGCGCCCCGATCTCTGCACCCGCACCACCGTCATCCCCGGGGGGATCTGTCCTACATGGGCGCTTCACTGCGCGCGCTGCGCGCCCTCGTCCTGCTCGCAGGCTTCTACCTGCTCGGCGTCGTCCTGCTCGCCCTCCTGGCGGCCGCCGACATCGGCATCATCGCCGCCGGCGCCCACGGCTTCGCCGCCGCCAAGCTCATCGCCGTCACCGTCGTGCTCGCCGTCCCGATCGTCCGCGGCATGTTCATGCTGCGCACCCCCAAGGGCGAGCCGGTCCCCGGCGTGCCGGTCACCGAGGCGCAGGAGCCCGCCCTGTGGCAGGCCGTCCGCGAGGTCGCCGCCCAGGTCGGAACCCGCGTCCCCGACGAGATCGTCCTGATCGCCGACGTGAACGCGGCCGTCAGCGAGGACGCCCGGCTGCTCGGCCTGCTCCCCGGCACCCGCCGCCTCTACATCGGCCTGCCCTTGATGACCGGCTTCGACGAGATGCAGCTGCGCGCCGTGCTCGCCCACGAGATGGGCCACTACGCCAACCTCGACACCCGCCTCACCCCGCTGATCGCCCGAGGCCGCGCCCAGCTCATCCGCACCATCCGCCACTTCCACGACCGCGCCGACGCCAAGGTGGCCAAGGAGCGCGCCCGGCAGGAGAAGAAGGCCGCCCAGCGCCTCGCCAAGGGCAAGACCGCCCAGAAGGTCGACACCGCCGGCCAGGGCGCCATGTACCGGGCGATGGCGAAGATCTACGTGGCGTACGGCAACTTCTACCAGCGCGCCACCCTCTCCTCCGCCCGCCGCCAGGAGCTCGCCGCCGACCTGGCCTCCGTGCGCGTCGCCGGCCGGGACTCCGCCGCCTCCGCACTGCGCGAGCTGAACGCGCTCGGCCCGGCCCACGAGTTCTACATGGACGCCTACGCCACCCTCGGCGTCGGCGCCGAGCTGCTGCCCCCGCCCGGCGAGGTCTTCGGCGGGCTGCGCCGCCTCCTGGAGGCCCGCCGCGCCGAGCTGGACGAGCTGCGCCGCGACCTGCCGACCGAGCCCACCGAGCCGTACGACTCCCATCCCGCGCTGGCCGAGCGCGTCGCCCGCATCGAGGCCCTGCCCGACGACGGCCGCGGCGCGCAGGCCGCCCGCCCGGCGCTGGCGCTGCTGTCGGCGCCCGAGGCCGCGCAGGCCGCGCTGGAGCAGGCGGTGCTCACCCCGCAGGCGCTCGCCCTGACACGGGTGGACTGGCCCGAGCTCGTCCACCTGAGCATGACCCGGTACGTCTCCCAGGGCTCCGAGGAGATCCGCGCTGCCTTCACCGCCGAGGGCGCCGACCCCGCCCGCGGCCTGGGAGCCGTCCTGGACGCCATCGACGCCGACCCGGCGCTGCGCTGGCGCCTCGCCGACCGCTTCCCGAAGTCCGAGGAGGCGGCCGCGGCCACCGGCCGCACCGCCCGGGAGTTCGCCCGGCCCGTGGTCCGGCGGGCCCTGAACCAGCTGGTCACCGTCGAGCTCACGGCCCGCGACAGCGCCCGCTGGGAGCTGTCCTGGTCGGACTCCGCGGCCCTGCGCTACCCCTGCGACGACTTCGAGGAGCAGCTGCGGTCCGCGCTGGAGGCGGCCACCGCCGACCAGTGCGACACCGAGCCGCTGCGGAAGCTGGTGCTCGCCTCGTGATCGGTCTCCTCGTCTTCGGCGTCCTGCTGCTCGCGGGCGCCTGGAAGCTGCTGCGCGGCCTGTACTTCGTCCGCAAGGCGCGCAGGCTGAACGCCGCCTCGGACGCCCTGGAGGCCGAGACGGCGGCCACCAAGGCGCGCACGGCCGCCCTGGAGGAGCAGACCAGGGCCGAGAAGGCCGCCGCGGTCGTCGCGCTCGGCTTCGTCGCGGAGGCCGACCTCGACACCGAGCACGACCAGCCCGTACGGCCGGAGCAGCAGGCCGCGCTCGCGGCCGTCCGGGCCGGCGACTGGGAGGCGGGCGCCGACTGGATCGCCGGCGCCGGCCGGGACTGGGAGGAGCGCTGGTCGCGGGTCCGCGACCTCGCCGAGGCGGCGGCCGAGGACGACGCGTGGCTGCTGGCCTGGAAGGCGGCCCGGCCGGGCGATCCGACCGCGGCGCTCGTCGACGCCGACACCGCGGTCCTGGTGGCGTGGAACGTGCGCGGCAGCCAGTCCGGGGCCCGCACCACGCAGGAGCAGTTCCGGCTCTTCCACGACCTGCTGCTCACCGCGCGCCGCACCGCGCAGCGCGCCCAGGAGCTCGCCGACCCGGCGGACCCGGTGCCGTACATGGTCGAGCAGCCCATCGCCATGGGGCTGGGCTACCCGCACGAGCAGTACGGGCAGCTGTGGGCGCAGATCACCGGGCGCGCCCCGAAGCTGCTGTGCGCGCACACCGGCGCGATGCAGTACTGGGCCGCGAAGTGGCGCGGCTCGCACGAGCTGGCCCTGGGCTTCGCCCGCGCGGCGGCCGACGGTGCGGAGCCGGGCGAGCTGCTGTCCGTCCTGCCGCTGATCGCGTACTTCGAGAACGAGGCGTGGGTGGAGGAGCTGCGGGCGGAGGAGTACTACAAGGAGCCGGAGGTCGTCGCGGCCGTGGACGCGGCCCTCGCCGACCTGGCCGCGGCCGCGCCGGACGACCGGCGGGCGGTCCGGCTGCGGCACATGCTGGCGTGGATGCTGTTCTGGCAGGACCGGGACGCGGAGGCGGTCGAGCAGTTCCGCCACATCGACGGGTACATCGGCGCGATGCCGTGGTCGTACGCGGGGCGGCCGCAGCAGCGGTACCTCTACGCGCGCGACTGGGCGGTCCGCGTGACGGTGCAGGCCCGGTAGCGGCGCTCCGGCGGGCGGGGCGGGGGGCGCGGGCGGGAATCCGCGCCCGCCCCGATCCGTTATCCCTCCTACCCAAGGAGGCGATCGATACATGTTCCCGTTCCGCCGCACGCCCGAGCTGCCCACCGCCGAGGAGGCCCTGAAGGGCCGCCCGGAGCCCCTGTTCTCCCTGCCGCCCGCGCACACGGTCCTCGGCAACCCCTTGGCCGGCCCCTACCCGGAGCACCTGGAGGTGGCGGACTTCGGGCTGGGCTGCTTCTGGGGTGCGGAGCGGAAGTTCTGGCAGACGCCGGGGGTGTGGACGACGCTGGTCGGCTACCAGGGCGGCCACACCGAGAACCCGACGTACGAGGAGGTCTGCTCGGGCCTGACCGGCCACACGGAGGTCGTCCGCGTGGTCTTCGACCCGGCGCAGGTCTCGTACGGCACGCTGCTGAAGCTCTTCTGGGAGTCCCACGACCCGACCCAGGGCTTCCGCCAGGGCAACGACGTGGGCACCCAGTACCGCTCGGCGGTCTACACCCACTCCGCCGCCCAGCAGGCCGCGGCCGAGGCGTCCCGCGAGGCCTACCAGCAGGTCCTGACCTCCTCGGGCTACGGCCCGATCACCACGGCCGTCCTCCCGGCCGCGGAGCGCCCCTTCTGGCCCGCCGAGGCCTACCACCAGCAGTACCTGGACAAGAACCCGGCCGGGTACTGCGGCATCGGCGGCACGGGGGTCTCCTGCCCCGTCGGCGTGGCCCGCGCGGACTCCTGAGCCGCCCCGCCCCGGCTTCCGGGCAGAACGGAGAAGATGATAAACGGAGGGGGGATTTGCCGGGGATTGTCGACGGTCGGTGTCTGTAGAGCAGATTTAATTCCGCAGGATCCCCTGATCGGAGCATCGACCTCACCCGTATGCCGCACACCCGGCCGCCGTTGGCGACGTTATCTGGCATATGACGGACAGGATCGCCGCAGACGCCCACGCCGACTCGCCCGCCGTTCCGGTCACCGACCGCAACGGCGGACCGCGGAACGAAAATGACGCCACCCTCCTCGAATGGCCCGAATCCACCTCCAGCGCCCTGAGGCAATTCACGGAGGCGATGGACCGGATCGAGTACGACTTCTGGCGCTGCTGGAACGGAATCGCCCAGACATCGGAGGCGAATCACGCCGGGGTGGGGCTTCGAAGGAATGCGTGACTTCCTCAGCGGCAGCCCCTTCGAAAGCCCCCAGAGCCCGGAAGGACCCGAAGACTTCTACGCGGCCACACACACCCAGGCGTGGCACACCACGGGGCAGATGTCGCCCGACCCGACGGAAGAACTGGGCTTCCTGCTCCAGGAGACCATGGCGGCCCCGTACGAGAGCCCGCCGGTCCGGCAGCCGCCGAACCCCTACGCCCTGCACCCCGACGGGCTCCCGTCCCGCCGGCGCCGCAGGTCACGGCGCTTGGTCGTCGACTGGATGAGCACCACGAGCTTCTCCATCGCCACGCTCGCCGCCACCCTGGTGACCGTGGTCAGCCTGTTCGGCGGCATCATCGCCTACGAACCGCTGCGCCGGGTCGCCGAGCTGCGCACCCCCTCGTACGTGGCCGACTGGTGGCCGCTCCTCGTCTACGGCCCCTGGGCCGTCGCCTCCCTGTCCATCCTGCGGGCCGCCCTTCACCAGCGCCGGGCACTTCATTCCTGGCTCGTGGTGCTCGCCTTCTCGGGCACCGCGATCCTGCTGTGTCTGGCGCAGGCCCCCAAAACCCTCACCGACGAGGCCGCCGCCGCATTGCCGCAGATGGCGTCACTCGCCTGTCTTCACCAACTGGTCCGCCTCATCACTTTGACCAAACCGCCCCGGAAGACCGGTGCCCGCCACCGCACCTCGCTCCCTCGCTTCGGCCCTTCCGCCCCGCCTTCCGCCCCACGGGCGACCAGGCCGCCGATCCCGAGGAGCAGACGACCTTTCTGAAGATTCCGAAAACCCTCCCGGACATCCCTCCCTGCAGCTCCGGTCAGGGAGTTGCGCTGTCAAGGAGGGATCTCCCCGATGTCCGCGATTCTTTCCCAGGCAAGATCCATTTAGCAAGGCGCCGATCACCCGAACGGCCCAATGTTCCGGTTATTGGTCATGATCTTGCCCGGGGAGGGTTTCCGCGGCACCGCCGGCCGAGCCGCCCGGTTCGGCCCGGTGGTGGCCACGTACGGGGTGCTGTGGTGGATCGGGGACCTCGGCGGGCACACCGAGGCCGGCTCAGATCGTTGCCGCGTCGATGACGAAGCGGTAGCGGACGTCGCCGGCGAGCACCCGCTCGTACGCCTCGTTGACCTCCTCGGCGCGGATCACCTCGATCTGCGAGCCCAGGCCGTGCTCGGCGCAGAAGTCCAGCATCTCCTGGGTCTCGGCGATGCCGCCGATCATCGAGCCGGCGAGGGTCCTGCGGCCGAGGACGACGGAGAACAGGTTCAGGGAGACCGGCTCCTCCGGCACGCCGACGTTGACCAGCGCGCCGTCGACCTTCAGCAGGCCCAGGTACCGGTCGAGGCCGAGCGGGGCCGAGACCGTCGAGACGATCAGGTCGAAGGTGCCGGCCAGTTCCTCGAAGGTGTTCGGGTCGGCGGTCGCGTGGTAGTGGTCGGCGCCGAGCCGCAGGCCGTCCTCCTGCTTGCGCAGGCTCTGCGAGAGCACGGTGACCTCCGCGCCGAGCGCGTGCGCGATCTTCACGCCGATGTGGCCGAGGCCGCCGAGCCCGACGATCGCGACCTTCTTGCCGGGGCCGGCCTGCCAGTGCTTCAGCGGGGAGTACAGGGTGATGCCGGCGCACAGCAGCGGCGCGGCCTCGTCGAGGGCGAGCCCGTCGGGGATGCGGACGACGTAGTTCTCGTCGACGACGATGTGGGTGGAGTAACCGCCGTACGTGGGCTCGCCGTTGCGGTCGAGGGCGTTGTAGGTGCCGGTGATGCCCTGCACGCAGTACTGCTCCTGGCCGCTCAGGCAGTACGCGCACTCCCGGCAGGTGTCGACCATGCAGCCGACGCCCACCCGGTCCCCGACGGCGAACCGGGTGACGCCGGGGCCGGCCTCGGCGACGACACCGGCTATTTCGTGGCCGGGGACCATCGGGAAGATGCCCTCGCCCCAGCCGTCGCGGGTCTGGTGGATGTCGGTGTGGCAGATGCCCGTGTACTTGATCTCGATGAGGACGTCGTGCTCGCCGACCGGGCGGCGCGGGACGCCGGTGCGCTCCAGCGGAGCCTTGGCGGCGGGGGCGGCGTAGGCGGCGACGGTGACGGGGGTGACGGACACGGTGTGCTCCTCGAACGGGCGGGATGGTGCGGTGGCGCCGGCTGCTGCCCGGCGGCGGTGTCCACGGTGCCGGAGGCGGCCGGCGGCACCCAGCCCCCTGCCGTTCCTACGCCCGGCGTTCCTACCCCTGGCGGGGTCAGGCTCGGGCCCCCGCCGGCGGGCGGGTTGCGGTGATACTGGGCGGCATGGACCAGCTTGATCAGCGCGCCGCACTGGGCGAGTTCCTCCGCGTCCGCCGGGGGCGGCTGCGCCCCGCGGACGTGGGCCTGCCCGACCTCGGACGCCACCGGCGCGTCCCCGGCCTCCGGCGCGAGGAACTGGCGCAGCTGGCCGGCGTGTCGGTGGCGTACTACACCCGCCTCGAACAGGGGCACGGGCAGAACGTGTCGTACGAGGTGCTCGACGCGATCGCCCGGGCCCTGCGCCTGGACGCCACCGAGGCGGCACACCTGCGCCAGCTGGCCCGGCCCCGGCCGCGCCGCCAGCGCAACCGACCGCACCGTCCGCAGCGGGTGCGCCCGGAGCTGCGGACGCTGATGGACGCGATGGACGGCGTGCCGGCGTACCTGGTGGGGCACCGGCAGGACGTCATCGGCTGGAACCGGCTGGCAGCGGCGGTGTTCGGGGACTTCGGCGCACTGCCGCCGCAGGAGCGCAACCTCGTCCGCCAGGTGTTCCTGGACCCGGCGACGGCCGAGCTGTACGCGCAGTGGGAGTGCCGGGCCTGTCAGGTGGTCAGCAACCTGCGCACGTACGCGGGCCGGCACCCGGACGACGAGCAGCTGACGGCGCTGGTCGGCGAGCTGTCGGTGAAGAGCGAGGAGTTCCGCCGGCTGTGGGCGGCGCACACGGTGGTGGACAAGACGCACGGGGTCAAGCAGCTGCGCCATCCGCTGGTCGGCGAACTGGTGCTGTCCTTCGAGACGCTGGCCCTGCCCGACGACTGCGAGCAGCGGCTGATCGTCTTCCACCCCACGCCCGGCTCGCCGTCGGCCGACGCCCTGCGCCTGCTGGCGTCGTGGTCGGCCGCGCCGGGGGCGCCGGGCGGGGTGCAGGCGGACGAGGCGGCTACAGCGTGAGCTGGAAGACCGCCGCGCCGCGCTCGCGGCGGTAGCCGAGCGCCTCGTTGACGGTGCGCATCGGGGTGTTGGCGTCGGCGACGGTCGTGGCGATGGTGCGCAGGCCGGGGTGGCGGGCCGTCGCCTCGGCGAGCATGCGGAGCTTGACCGCACGGCCGAGGCCGCGGCCGCGGTGCGCGGGGACGACGACCGTGTCGTACTGGAGGGCGCGCGGGCCGTCGGGGTCCGGCAGGACGAGCTCCGTGTACGCGGCGACCTCGCCCTGCGCGGTGACGGCGGCGACGGTGGTGATCGCGCCCCCGCGGTCCAGGATGAGCTGCTGGGCGGCGTGCAGGCGCCCGGCCGTCCAGGTCTCGGTCTGCTCGTCGGTGTCGCCGCTCGGGGCGTCGTCCATGGAGCCGTGGGCGGTGGCGGCGGCCGCGGCCCAGGCGTCGGGCACCAGGCCGGGCCAGCACAGCAGCGTGTAGCCGGGCGTCTGCGGCACCTGCCCGCCCTCCCGCTCCCGGGTGGTCACGTCCTGGACGTACCAGGCCATCGGCAGGGCCTGGGTGAACCCGAGGGACTCGGCGAAGGCCTGGCCGGGGCCGCCGAGGTCGACCACGGTGGCGACCGAGGTCCGGCCGTCGGCGAGGAGCGCCTCGCGGACCCGATCCCACAGGGCCGTGCCGAGGCCCTGCCGGCGGGCCTCGGGGTGTACGGCCAGGACGTCGAGGAAGGCGGTGTGCCGGTTCTTCTCGTCGCTGAACAGGAGCAGCCCGGCGACGCCGAGCATCCCGGCCGCGCCGTCCCCGGCGGCCCAGAGCGCCGCGCGGCCGCGGGCCGGCGCCACCTGGATCCGGCCGGCCACCTCCACCCGGGAGGGCGCCGGCAGCTGCGGCAGGTCGGCTGCCTGGACGGCGGCCAGGACGGCCCGCCAGGCGTCCGCCTCGGTGTCGGAGGGGGGCGGGGTAAGGGCACGGACCGATGCGGGACGACTGTTCGATCGCTTCATGATCGCGACCCTAGCCGCGGCGCGCCCCGCGCGCCCGGCACTTTCCCGCCCTGCGCCCGCGCCCTCCGGGCGCTGGGCCGACCGGCCTTCCGGTCCCGTCCGCCGGCCCCCGAAACGCCGGATGGCGGGGAGCCGCTCGGGCTCCCCGCCATCCGGTCGGGGTGGTTTCGGTTCCCGCCGAGGGGGCTCAGGCGGCCGAGCCGGCCTTCCACTCCGCCCAGCTCATGTTCCAGCCGTTGAGGCCGTTGTCGGGCTTGATGGTCTTGTCCGGGGAGTTGACCACCGTCACGACGTCGCCGATGAGGGAGTTGTCGAAGAACCAGGCCGCGGGCTGGTCGGGGTCGCCCGCGCCCTTGACGTCGTTGAGGCCGACGCAGCCGTGGCTGGTGTTCACGCTGCCGAAGATCGAGTCCGATCCCCAGTAGTTGCCGTGGATGAAGGTGCCGGAGGTGGACAGCCGCATCGCGTGCGGGACGTCCTTGATGTCGTACTCGCCCTTGCCGTCACTGCCGGTGAAGCCGACGGTGGAGCCGTCCATCCGGGTCTCCTTGAACTTCTCGGAGATCACCATCTGGCCGTTGTACGTCGGGTTCGCCGGGGAGCCCGCCGAGATCGGGATGGTCTTGATGACCTGGCCGTCGCGCGTGACGGTCATCTTCTTCGTCTTGGCGTCGACGGTGGAGACCTGGCTGCGGCCGATCTTGAAGGTGGCGGTGCGGTTCTGCACGCCCTGGACGCCGGGGGCGCCCTGGACGCCGTCCAGCGTCATCTTCAGGGTGACGGTGGAGTTGGCCTGCCAGTACTGCTCGGGCCGGAAGTCGAGCCGCTGCTCGTTGAACCAGTGGCCGACGACCTCCTGGCCGGAGCTGGAGGTGACGCTGATGGCGGCTTGGACCGCCTTCTTGTCCTTGATCGGCTTGTTGAAGGTGATCGAGACCGGCATGCCGACGCCGACGGTCTGGCCGTCCTCCGGCACGAAGGAGCCGATGAAGCTGTTCTCGGGCGAGACGGTGGTGAAGGAGGCGTTCTCGTGGGCCTCCTTGCCGCTCGCGTCCTTCGCGGTCGCCGCCAGCGCGTACTTCGTGGAGCGCTTCAGCGGGGCGTCCGGCTTCCAGCTCTTGCCGTCGCCGGCAATCTTGCCGGCGACGGCCGCGCCCTCGGAGGTCTTCAGCTCCACGGCGGTGAGGGTGCCCTCGGCGACGCTGACGGCGGTCGAGTCGAGGCCCACGTTGGTCGCGCCGTCCTTCGGCGTGATCGTTATCTTGGCCTTCGACGCGTCCTTGGCGGCGGCCGCGTCGACGTCCGACTGGGACTTGCCCGAGTCCCCGCCCTTCGCCTTGTCGTCCCCGCCGCCGTTACACGCCGTGAGCACCAGTACACCGCCGAGCACGGCGGATATGGCCGCCATGGACCTGCGCCGCCGCTTGCTGTCCGTCCTCACACGCCACTCCATCATTGCCTGAACCCCCCGGGGCACGTCCCCGGGCAGGGGGAAAACGCCCCCTGCCTCGCCCCAGTCAACGCATTGACGGCCCGGTCGGTTCCACATTCCGTTTGAATGTGGGCAACCCCACGGTCAGGCGTTGTCGGTCTCCCTGTCGAAGCCTCCATCTTCCTCTTCGAGGTCCCACTCCAGCGACTCGGGGTCGTATTCGACGGGCTCGCTGCTCCAGGAGGCCTGTACGAGCTCCACTCCGGGGATCTCCGCCACCAGGTCGGTGGGGTCCACGAGGTACGCGAGGGCTTCCGATTCGTCCTCCCGGACGGCGGCCTCGGCGTGGCTGCGCTCCTCGTCCGGCATGAACTCGTCGGCGTCGATGTGCTCGAGGGCGGCGCCGGTCAGGGCCTCGGCGTCCGGAACCTCCAGCACCAAATCGACCCGGAGCCGTACATATCGTGATGTGTCAGAAGGGTTCATACGACGGAGAGTAAGCCCGAACCGGCCCCGACTTTCCCACGACCCGCCCCTTTCCGTAGCATCACCGCACACGGCCAATTCGCTGCTTCCGCAAGGGGGATCGCACCGTGACCGCACGCCGACCGCTGCTCACCGCTCTCGGGGCGACCACCCTGCTCGCCGCCCTGTGGTTCGTGCCCTCGGCCAACGCCACCGCGCCCGAGGGCGGCGCGCCCGCCGGGCAGGCGGGACGCGCCGCGCCGGCCGCGGCGAACACCGACGGCCCGGGCGCCGCCGATGCCGGTGCCGATGCCGCGGGCGGGCAGGGGACGGCCTCCGAGGAGCCGGTGCTCGGCCTCGCGGACACCGGTGGCGTCGACACCACGCCCTACCTGCTGGCCGGCACCGCCTGCCTGATCGTGGGCGCGGCCTCGGTCACCTTCTCAGTCCGCCACTCCCGCAACGCCTGACCAAAGCCGAGGCCCGGCGCCTTCAGCCCCGCCGGCGCTTGAGGCACGGGGCCGGGCGAGCCCGGTGCCCGGCGGGGCCGGGTTCCTTGGGGCTCCGCCCCAAACCCCGCGCCTCGAACGCCGGCGAGGCTGAAATGGCCCACCCCCGCTCCGAAAGACAGCCCCGTCGACTTCACCAAGGCCTGAGCGAGGCACCCGAAGCCGGAGCCGGCACGTCCAGCAGCCTCGCCGGCGCTTGAGGCGTGGGGCCGGGCGGAGCGCGGTGCCCGGCGGAGCCGGGTGGCTTGGGGCGTCGGCCCGGACGCCGGAGGGCCGCCACCGGGAGGTTTCCGGCGGCGGCCCTGGGTGGCGCGTCCCCCCGCGGAGCGGGGCGGCGGCGGGGCGGTCAGGCCAGCGGGCCCGTCACGGACTCGACGGCGGCGACCAGCCCGCCCGAGCGGACGAAGGCGTCGGCGGCGGCCAGGTCGGGCGCGAGGAAGCGGTCCGGGCCGGGGCCCGCCACGCCGGCCTCCCGGGTGCCCGCGATCGCGGCGAGGCTGGCCGGGGCGGCGGTGAGGCCGTGGCGCAGCTCGATGGCCCGGGTGGCCGCGTACAGCTCGATCGCGATGATCCGGGTCAGGTTGTCGATGGCGGTGCGGAGCTTGCGCGCGGCCGACCAGCCCATCGAGACGTGGTCCTCCTGCATGGCGGAGGAGGGGATGGAGTCGGCGGAGGCCGGGACGGCGAGCCGCTTCATCTCGCTGACCAGGGCGGCCTGCGTGTACTGGGCGATCATCAGGCCGGAGTCCACGCCGGCGTCCTCGGCGAGGAACGGCGGCAGGCCGTGGCTGCGGTTCTTGTCGAGCAGCCGGTCGGTGCGCCGCTCGGCGATGGAGCCGAGGTCGGCGGCCGCGATGGCGAGGAAGTCCAGGACGTAGGCGACGGGGGCGCCGTGGAAGTTGCCGTTGGACTCCACGCGGCCGTCGGGCAGGACGACCGGGTTGTCGACGGCGGAGGCCAGCTCGCGGGAGGCGACGAGGGCGGCGTGCGCGAGGGTGTCGCGGCCGGCGCCGGCGACCTGCGGGGCGCAGCGCACGGAGTAGGCGTCCTGCACGCGCGGGGCGGACTCCTCCTGGAAGTGCCCGGTGAGCCCGGAGCCCTTCAGGACGGCGGCCATGTTGGCGGCGGAGGCGCCCTGGCCGGGGTGGGGGCGGATGGCGTGCAGCTCGGGCGCGAGGACCTTCTCGGTGCCGAGCAGGGCCTCCAGCGTCAGGGCGGCGGTGATGTCGGCGGAGGTGTACAGCCTGCCGAGGTCGGCGAGGGCCATGACCAGCATGCCGAGCATGCCGTCGGTGCCGTTGAGGAGCGCCAGGCCCTCCTTCTCGCGCAGCTCGACGGGCTCGATGCCGGCCTCGGCGAGCAGCTCGCCGGCGGGCCGGACGACCCCGTCGGGGCCCTCGGCGTCGCCTTCGCCCATCAGGGTGAGCGCGCAGTGCGAGAGCGGGGCGAGGTCGCCGGAGCAGCCGAGGGAGCCGTACTCGTGGACCACGGGGGTGATGCCCGCGTTGAGCACGTCGGCCATGGTCTGGGCGACGGACGGGCGGACGCCGGTGTGGCCGGAGGCGACGGTCTTCAGGCGCAGGAACATCAGCGCGCGCACGACCTCGCGCTCGACGCGCGGGCCCATGCCGGCGGCGTGCGAGCGGACGATGTTGCGCTGGAGCTGCGCGCGCAGCTCGGGGCTGATGTGCCGGGAGGCCAGGGCGCCGAACCCGGTGGACACTCCGTAGACGGGCTCGGGCTTGGCGGCGAGGGAGTCGACGATCTCGCGGGAGCGGGCGAGGGCGTCGAGGGCCTCGGAAGACAGCTGGACCCGCGCGTTGCCGCGGGCGACGGCGATGACGTCCTCGGCGGTGGTCCCGGACGTTCCCACCACGACAGTGTGCATATCCATATTCAGCACCCTACGGACTGAATCGCTTCATGTCACTAGCGACTTTCACGAGCGCCTGTTACGCAGCGCAGCCGCCGCCCCCGCACGCCTACGCCCGGCCACGGAAGCGGCGCCGCTCGCCCGGCGCCTCCTGCTGCGCGGCGTCGGCCAGGCGCACCACGGCGCTGTCCCGGCCGGCGACGACGGGACCCCCCGAGCGGGCCGCCTTGGCCTTGTACTGGGCGGCATCGGCCAGCCGGAACAGCCGCCGGGAGGACTTCACCGGGCCGATCGGGTCCCCGGTCGAGGCGACCCCGCAGGCCACGCCCTCGCCCAGCTCCAGCTCGGCGGCCCGGCGGCACAGCTCCTCGGTCACCCGCACCACCTCGTCGGCCGCGGGCCCCACGCTCAGCAGGCAGAACTCGTCGCCGCCGAGCCGGGCGGCGAGCGCGCCGGGCAGCATGGCCCCGCACAGGCTGAGCACCGACCCGAAGCGCTCCAGCAGCCGGTCGCCGGTGGCGTGGCCGAGGGTGTCGTTGACCTGCTTGAGGCCGTTGAGGTCGCACATGACCAGGCTGACGACGGCCCCGGCCCGGCGGTGCTCCTCCAAGGCCTCGTCGAGCCGCATGTCGACGGCGCGCCGGTTGGCCAGGCCGGTCAGCGGGTCGGTGAAGGCGAGCCGCCGGGCCTCCTCCAGGCGGTCGTTCTGCGCCAGCCCGGCGGCGATGACGGCGGCCAGGACGGCCGCGAACTCCGCGTCGTCCTCGTCGAAGTCGGGCAGCCCGTCGTCGCGGGCCACGTACAACTCGCCCCAGGCCCGGCCGCTGAGCACCACGGGCGCGACGACGCAGGTCCCGCGCCCGCGGCGGCGCAGCTGCTCGCCGCGCCGCCCGGGCCGGCCGCCGCCGGCGCTCTCGACCCAGGCGTGCGGGCCTGCGCCGCCCGCCCAGCGCTCGTGCAGGAACTCGGTGATCTCGGGATAGTCGTGCACGGGGTAGGACTCGTCCTCGGGGAACTCGGCCTCGTCGGCGCGGCGCTCGCCCTCGTTGACGAGGACCCGCAGCCGGCCCCGCTCACGCTCCCAGGCGGAGATGGCGGCGAACGAGCCGTCCATCGCCAGGCGGGCCCCGCGCGCGGCCGCCCGCACGCTGTCCCGCGGTGCGACCGCGGCGGCCATGGCCTGGGCCAGGCCCACGACGGCTCGCAGCCGTCCGTCGACTCCCATCACCCCAGGTTAGGGAGTTTTGCCAGATTTTGTGACGGGGGGGCGAGGGCCGGCGCGGGTGCGCTGCCGCCGCCGTGACGCTTCCGCTGCCGCTGTTCCGCTGCGCGGAGCCGTTTCCCCTCCCCGCCCCCGCCCCTTCCCGAAACCGGGTCCTGCGGCCCCGGCCCCCGCTGCGGGGCCGCGCCCCGCACCCCGCCTGGGGCTCCGCCCCGGACCCCGCGCCTCACGCGCCGGCCGGGCTGATCAAGCCCGCGCGGCGTTTGAGCGCACCGGGCGCGAAGCGCACGGAAACGGGGACCGGGGTCAGATCCCCGGCCAGTTCGGGCGGCGCTTTTCGTTGAAGGCGGCCACGCCCTCCGCCCGGTCGCCGGAGAACGCCACCGTGCGCCACGCGGCGTCCTCGATCTCCAGGCCGGCCACGAGGTCCATGCCGTGCCCCAGCCGCAGCGCCCGCTTGGCCGCCCGCAGTCCCACCGGGGAGTTCGCCGCCATCCGGGCGGCCAGCGCGAGCGCCTCGTCCCGGTCGGCGCCCGCCGGGACCACCGAGTCCACCAGGCCCAGGGACAGCGCCTCGGCCGCCTCCACCCGGCGCGCCGTGAAGATCAGCTCGGCCGCGCGGGCCGCACCCACGCGCCGCGGCAGCAGCTGCGTGCCGCCGCCGCCGGGGATCACGCCGACGGACACCTCGGGCAGGCCGACCACGGCCGTCTCGTCCGCCACGATGACGTCGCAGGCCAGGGCCAGCTCGAAGCCGCCGCCGAGGGCGAAGCCGTGGACCGCCGCGATCGTCGGCATCGGCAGCTCCAGCACGCCCCCGTACGCACCGCGCGTGGTGGGCCGCTGGCGCAGCAGCTCGGCGTCGGAGAAGGAGTTGCGCTCCTTGAGGTCCGCGCCGACGCAGAAGGCCCGCTCCGCGGTCGAGGTGAGCACCACGACCCGCACCGAGGCGTCCGCCGCCAGCTCCGCGCAGGCCGCGCCGATCGCGCGCGCCATGTCCGTGGACACCGCGTTCATCGCCTTGGGCCGGTCCAGGGCCAGCTCGACGACCCCGTCCTCCCCGTGCCGACGTACGCTGACGAACTCCGACTCCACCGACACAGGACCCTCCCGGTTAACGAACGTTACCCCGGGATCTTAGGCTTCCGCCGCGTCAGCGACCAGGGCTCCACGACGCCCAGTCCGCGCACCGGCCGCTGCCACATCGGCTGGAGCGCGAAGCGGTACGCGCGGCCGCCCTCCTCGGCCTCGGCGTCCTTCTCCGACACCGGGGCCGCGCCGGTGCGGCCCAGCTCCTCGGCCATCGCCCCGTCGACCAGCACCGCGTCCTTCGGGGCTATGGAGGTCAGGCGGCTGGCGAGGTTGACCGTGGTGCCGAAGACGTCGCCCATCCGGGTCGTCACGGTCCCGAAGGCGATGCCGACGCGCAGCTCCGGCATCTGGGGGTCGGCCTCCATCGTCTCGATCAGCCGCAGCGCGATCTCGGCCGCCGTCGCCGCGTCGTCCGCGACGTAGAGCACCTCGTCGCCGAGCGTCTTGATCAGCCGGCCGCCGTGCGCGGCGACCAGGTCCGCGGAGGTGGTCTCGAAGGACTCGACCAGCTCGCCGAGCTGCTCCTCCTCCAGGCGGCGGGTGAGCCGGGTGAAGCCCACCAGGTCGGCGAAGCCGACGGCCAGGCGCCGGTCGACCATCTCCTCGTCGTCCGCGGCCTGCACCACCCGCCCGGTGGCGGCCGCGAGCTGCCGCCGCCACACGTAGACGAGGAACTCCTCCAGCTCCGGCAGCAGCAGCTCCACCAGCGGGTACGTGACCTCCGTCCGGGTCATGCCCGGCTCCGGCGGCTCGGTCAGCCCCTCCAGGAAGGAATCGATCTGCCATTCGGCCAGCCGGGCGGTGGTCTGCCCGGTGGACCGGGCCACCTGCACCGCCATCGGCTCGCTCAGCAGCCCGGCCTCCACCAGGCCCGCGAGCCGGCGCAGCGCCAGGACGTCCGCCTCCGTCAGGGCGCGGGCCTGGCCGATGTCGGCGAAGCCCATGGCCCGCCAGAAACGGGAGGCGAGCTCCATGGACACGCCGGCGCTGCGGGCGGCCTGGAACGGCGTGTACCGGCGCTCCGCACCGAGGATCAGCTGCTCCAGCCGGATGGCGAGCGGGTCCGCCGTCGGCTGGGCCGTGTGGTCCACCTCGTGGTGCGGGGTGTGCTGGTCGCGCCCGATCGGCATGCCGGGGCCGCCGGGCCCGTGGGCGGACGCGCTGGACTTTGAGTCGTCGACGGTCAAGGGCCGCCTCCTGTCCATTCCGTGCGCACTGCCCTGGCGAACCGGTGATCGCCGTGAGGACCGGGATCGCCTAAACCATACGGCAGGTGTGCCGTAGCTCACTCCCCACACCCGTCGGCTCCGTCCGCCGCGGGGCCCCGGGCCGGTCCCGAAGCCCGGGGCGCCGCCGCTAGCGGACGGGGCGGAGGTGCACCACGTCACCGGCTCCGACGGCCTCGTGGGCGTCGTCGGCGGTGCGTACGACGAGCCGCCCGTCCGCGTCCACGGCTTCGGCCGTTCCGGTGAGCGTGCGCCCGCCGGGCAGCTCGGCCCGTACGTGCCGGCCGAGGGTGGAGCACTCCGCCGCGTACGCCTCCTGCAGGCCGCTGGCGGCCGGATCGCCGCCGGCCTCGCGCCAGGTGCCGTACCACTGCTCCAGGGAGCGCAGTACGGCCTTCAGCAGGGGCTCGCGGTCGGTCACGGCGGCCTTCGCGAGGAGCAGCGAGCCGGCCTCGGGGACGGGCAGCTCCTGCTCGGTCAGGCTGACGTTGAGCCCGATCCCGATGACCACGCCGTCGGCGACGCGCTCGGCGAGGATGCCGCCGGCCTTGCGCTCCTGGCCCTCCACGGTGACCAGCAGGTCGTTGGGCCACTTGAGGGCGGTGTCCACGCCGGCCGCGCGCGAGATCCCGGCCGCCGCGGCCACCCCGGCCAGCAGGGTCAGCCAGCCCCACCGCTCCTGCGGCACCGCCTCGCCCGGCTTGAACAGCACGGAGAAGAACAGCCCGGACCGGGCGGGCGCGACCCAGCTGCGGTCCAGCCGCCCGCGCCCCGCGGTCTGCTCCTCGGCGACGAGCACGGCCCCCTCGGGCAGCGCGGCGGCCCGGGCGGCGAGATCGGTGTTGGTGGAGCCGGTGGCGGGGACGACCTCCAGGGAGGTCCACAGCCCTTGGCCGGTGACGAGGGACCTCTGCAGTGCGGCGCTGTTGAGCGGCGGCCGGTCGAGGTCGGACCAGCGGCTCGCGGAGGCTCCGGCGGAAGCCTCTCCTGAAGCATCGGATGGCGTCATGCAAGCCAGAGTAGGTGTGTCAAACGCCGCACTGCCGAGCGCCATGCCCGCCGATACGCTACGCACCAGTAGCCAGCAGTAGTCAATCAATTAACCAGGCAGTTGACACCACACAGGGAGCCGCGACCCCGATGTCACAACCGTCAGAGCCGATCGACATCCACACCACCGCGGGGAAGATCGCGGATCTGCAGCGCCGTATCGACGAAGCCACCCACGCCGGGTCCGCGCGGGCCGTGGAGAAGCAGCACGCCAAGGGCAAGCTGACGGCGCGCGAGCGGGTGGCCCTGCTGCTGGACGAGGGCTCTTTCGTGGAGCTGGACGAGTTCGCCCGGCACCGCTCCACCAACTTCGGCCTGGAGAAGACCCGCCCCTACGGCGACGGCGTCGTCACCGGCTACGGCACGGTCGACGGCCGCCCGGTGGCGGTCTTCTCGCAGGACTTCACCGTCTTCGGCGGGGCCCTCGGCGAGGTCTACGGCCAGAAGATCATGAAGGTGATGGACTTCGCGCTGAAGACCGGCTGCCCGCTCGTCGGCATCAACGACTCCGGCGGCGCCCGCATCCAGGAGGGCGTCAGCGCCCTCGGCATGTACGGCGAGATCTTCCGCCGCAACGTGCACGCCTCCGGCGTGATCCCGCAGATCAGCCTGATCGTGGGCCCCTGCGCGGGCGGCGCCGTGTACTCCCCGGCCATCACCGACTTCACGGTCATGGTCGACCAGACCTCGCACATGTTCATCACCGGCCCGGACGTCATCAAGACGGTCACCGGCGAGGACGTCGGCTTCGAGGAGCTGGGCGGCGCCCGCACCCACAACTCCACCTCGGGCGTGGCCCACCACATGGCCGGGGACGAGAAGGACGCCATCGAGTACGTCAAGTCCCTGCTGGCCTACCTGCCGTCGAACAACCTCTCGGAGCCGCCGGCCTTCCCGGAGGAGGCCGACACCGAGGTCACCGACGCGGACCGCGAGCTCGACGTCCTGATCCCGGACAGCGCGAACCAGCCGTACGACATGCACACGGTGATCGAGCACGTCCTCGACGACGGCGAGTTCCTCGAGACGCAGTCGATGTTCGCCCCGAACATCCTCACGGGCTTCGGCCGCGTCGAGGGCCACCCGGTCGGCATCGTCGCGAACCAGCCGATGCAGTTCGCCGGCTGCCTGGACATCAACGCCTCCGAGAAGGCCGCCCGCTTCGTGCGGACCTGCGACGCCTTCAACATCCCGGTGCTGACGTTCGTGGACGTGCCGGGCTTCCTGCCGGGCACGGACCAGGAGTACAACGGCATCATCCGGCGCGGCGCGAAGCTGATCTACGCCTACGCCGAGGCCACCGTCCCGCTGATCACCGTCATCACCCGCAAGGCCTTCGGCGGCGCCTACGACGTGATGGGCTCCAAGCACCTCGGCGCCGACCTCAACCTGGCCTGGCCGACCGCCCAGATCGCCGTCATGGGCGCGCAGGGCGCGGTCAACATCCTGCACCGGCGCACCCTCGCCGAGGCGGAGGCCGCCGGCGAGGACGTCGAGGCCGTGCGGGCCCGGCTCATCGCCGAGTACGAGGACACGCTGCTCAACCCGTACACCGCTGCCGAGCGCGGCTACATCGACGCGGTGAGCATGCCGTCGGAGACCCGGGCGCACATCGTCAAGGGCCTGCGGCAGCTGCGCACCAAGCGGGAGTCCCTCCCGCCGAAGAAGCACGGCAACATCCCCCTCTAGTCCGGGAGGACAGTCCTGTGGTGATCAAGGTCGTCAAGGGGAACCCGACCCCGGAGGAGCTGGCCGCCGCACTGGCGGTGGTCCAAGCGCGCGCGGCGGTGCTGGCCTCGGCACCGTCGGGCGCGCCCCGGCCGGCCGACGCGTGGGCGGCCCCGGGCCGCGTGGCGCGGCGGACGCTGCCGCAGCCGGGGCCCCGGGCGTGGGCCCGTACGTACTGGCCCGGCCAGAGCTGATCCCGGAGCCGGCCCGGGCTCCGAAGACGGCGTGAAAGCACCGCGGCGCCTGAGTACCCGTACTCAGGCGCCGCGGCCGTGCCCGGGGCCAGGATCGGGGCATGCTGTGGTCAGACCCTGAGAACGAGCCGCCGAAGGCCATGCGCGACGCGCAGGCGATGGTCCGGCGGATGACCGTGGTGGTCGTGCTCGCGATGGTGGTGGTCGTCTACGTCCTGGGCGTGGGCCACTGATCCGCGCCTACGATGGCGGGCATGACTGCTGCCCAGGCCGCCCAGGCCCCCGCCCGCGCGCTCGTCCTCGCCTCCGCCTCCCCCGCCCGGCTGAACCTGCTGCGGCAGGCCGGGCTGGCGCCGCACGTGATCGTCAGCAACTTCGACGAGGACTCCGTCACCGCGGACTCCCCGGCCGAGCTGGCGCTGGCACTGGCCGAGGCCAAGGCGGCGGTCGTGGCGGCCCTGGACGAGGCCGCGGGCGCCCTGGTGATCGGCTGCGACTCGGTGCTGGAGCTCGACGGCGAGGCGCTGGGCAAGCCGGCGGACGCCGACGAGGCCACGGCCCGCTGGAAGGCGATGCGGGGGCGGGCCGGCGTGCTGCGCACGGGGCACTGCGTGATCGACACGGCGACGGGGCGGCGGGTTTCGGCCACGGCCTCGACCACGGTCCGCTTCGGCGAGCCGAGCGACGCGGAGGTGGCGGCCTACGTGGCGAGCGGCGAGCCGCTGCACGTGGCCGGGGCGTTCACCCTGGACGGGCTGTCGGCCCCGTTCATCGAGGGCATCGACGGCGACCACGGCAACGTCATCGGGCTGTCAATGCCGCTGCTGCGCTCGCTGCTGGGGGAACTGGGCGTGTCCATCACGGACTTGTGGGCTTGAGCCAATTCCCTTCGCCCGCCGTGCCTTCAGCGGCAGTGCCTTCGCCCGCCGTGCCTTCGCCCGCGTGGAGCACCAGGGTCAGCACCAGCAGGCAGAGGATCAGCATCGTCGCGGCGAAGGCGCCCCAGCCGACCAGGGCGGCGGCCAGGGCGCCGAGCACCCCGTGGGTGACGGCGGCGGAGACGACCACGACGCGGGCGAAGCCGCGGGGCGGCCGGTCCCGTACGGCGGTGACGGCGAGCAGGACGGCGCACAGGAGCAGGAACGCGGCGATGCCGGCGCCCAGGGCGTAGGTAGCCATGGACATGACATCCGGATCGGCGCCGGCGATGGACATCGACTGGTTGCGGGTGGTCCGGCCCAGCACGAAGTGCACGAGGCCGAGCAGCAGCGCCTCGGCGGCGACCACGGCCGCAGCCAGCCCCGCCACGGCCCTGCGCAGCACGACGTCCACGAGGCCACACCCCTCCCACGCGTGTTCGACGTCGTGGAGGCTACTAACCGGTAAACCTATGGACAAGGGGTGTGCACCGCTTCGTTATAGGGGGTGCCCCGACCGGCGATCCCGCAAAGAATGTGTGGGCCGTTCGTAGGGAATCGACAAAGAATCGCCGGGGGCCGCTGACCTGCCGCACAGAGACCGTGGCTACCTGACGGGGTTACTGTGCAGTCGGGGATCCCCCTGACCTGGGGCGCCACTTGGCCTTTCCTCGATCGAGGCGGACTCGAATCACACTCCGTGTGGGCAAGGTCACCTCTAGGGAAGGGTCGAAAGGCCGTGTGGGCAGTCCCTAAACTCAGCTTGTTTCAAGGAGGGAGCCATCGTGCGCAAGGTGCTCATCGCCAACCGTGGCGAAATCGCTGTCCGCGTTGCTCGGGCCTGCCGGGATGCCGGAATCGGGAGCGTAGCCGTCTACGCCGATCCGGACCGGGACGCCCTGCACGTCCGCGCGGCCGACGAAGCTTTCGCGTTGGGCGGTGACACCCCGGCCACCAGCTACCTGGACATCTCCAAGGTCCTGCAGGCCGCCGCCGATTCCGGCGCGGACGCGATCCACCCCGGATACGGCTTCCTCTCCGAGAACGCCGAATTCGCGCAGGCCGTCATCGACGCGGGCCTGACCTGGATCGGCCCGCCGCCGCAGGCCATCCGCGACCTCGGCGACAAGGTCGCCGCCCGCCACATCGCGCAGCGCGCCGGCGCCCCGCTGGTCGCCGGCACCCCGGACCCGGTCTCGGGCGCCGAGGAGGTCGTCGCCTTCGCCAAGGAGCACGGCCTGCCGATCGCGATCAAGGCCGCCTTCGGCGGCGGCGGCCGCGGCCTGAAGGTCGCCCGCACCCTGGAGGAGGTGCCGGAGCTCTACGACTCCGCGGTGCGCGAGGCGGTCGCCGCCTTCGGGCGCGGCGAGTGCTTCGTCGAGCGCTACCTCGACAAGCCGCGGCACGTCGAGACCCAGTGCCTCGCCGACTCCCACGGCAACGTGGTCGTCGTCTCCACCCGTGACTGCTCGCTGCAGCGCCGCCACCAGAAGCTGGTCGAGGAGGCCCCGGCGCCGTTCCTCTCCGCGGAGCAGAACGCCGAGCTGTACGCCGCCTCGAAGGCGATCCTGAAGGAGGCCGGCTACGTCGGCGCCGGCACGGTCGAGTTCCTGGTCGGCCTCGACGGGACGATCTCCTTCCTCGAGGTCAACACCCGCCTGCAGGTCGAGCACCCGGTGACCGAGGAGGTCTCCGGCATCGACCTGGTGCGCGAGATGTTCCGCATCGCCGACGGCGAGGAGCTCGGCTACGGCGACCCGGTGCTGCGCGGCCACTCCTTCGAGTTCCGCATCAACGGCGAGGACCCGGGCCGCAACTTCCTGCCCGCCCCCGGCACCGTCACCAAGTTCAACGCGCCCTCCGGCCCCGGTGTCCGCCTGGACGCGGGCGTGGAGTCCGGCTCGGTCATCGGCCCGGCCTGGGACTCGCTGCTGGCCAAGCTGATCGTGACGGGCGCCACCCGTGAGCAGGCCCTGCAGCGCGCGGCCCGCGCCCTGGCCGAGTTCGAGGTCGAGGGCATGGCCACGGCCATCCCGTTCCACCGCGCGGTCGTGACGGACCCGGCGTTCGCCCCGACCGACGGCACCCCGTTCAAGGTCCACACGCGCTGGATCGAGACGGAGTTCGTCAACGAGATCCCGGCCTTCACCGCCCCCGCCGCGGAGGAGGCCGAGGAGGAGCCGGGCCGCGAGACGGTCGTCGTCGAGGTCGGCGGCAAGCGCCTCGAGGTCTCCCTGCCGTCCTCCCTGGGCATGACCCTGGCCCGTACGGCCGCGGCGGGCGGCGCCAAGCCGAAGCGCCGCGCGGCGAAGAAGTCCGGCCCGGCCGCCTCCGGCGACACCCTGGCCTCGCCGATGCAGGGCACGATCGTCAAGGTCGCGGTCGAGGAGGGCCAGCAGGTCAACGAGGGTGACCTCGTCGTCGTGCTGGAGGCCATGAAGATGGAGCAGCCGCTGAACGCCCACCGCTCGGGCACCATCGTCGGCCTGACGGCCGAGGTCGGCGCCTCCCTCACCTCGGGCGCCACGATCTGCGAGATCAAGGACTGACCCCCCGAACCCCCCGAACGCCGGCGGCTGGACCCCCAGCCGCCGGCGTTCGGCGTTCCCGAGCCCGGCCGGCAGCCTCCGTCCGGAGCCGGTCGAGCGCTGCCCCAGGCGCCGTCCGCCCCGAGCCCGGGTCCCCGCACCGGCCGAGGCTGCGCCCCAGCCGGGTGGGGTCCGGCAGGGGTTTCAAAGGGGGATCCGCTCCCAGCAGCGGACCGGGTCGTGCTGGAGGCCCCAGCCGAATCTGCAGGCAGGGCAGTGCACCATGGTGGTGCCGTAGCGCTGCACCAGCGGGGCGGCCTCGTCGCACGACGGGCACGGCAGAGAGGTCCGCCGGCAGACGCCGCCCGGTGCGCGCGGCCGAAGGGCCCGCCGGGCCGCGGCGCGGCCCCGTGCCCAACGGGCCCGAACTGTCGGCCGACGAGCGGCGCCGCTTCTTCCGGCGGATGCGCCGGACCGCCGAGGAGGCCGGGCCCGACCGGTTTCTCCTGCGCCGCCAGGCCCTCTACCTGGCCGGGTACGACACGGCACCCGACGCCGCGGAGTGGCTCGCCCGGCAGCAGGCTGCGGAACGGCCGGAGAACTGGCTCACCCAGTGGCTCACTGCCCGTTCCGTCGCGACCGTCGCCGCCCGGCAAGGCGACCGGGACCGCATGCGGCACTTCATCTCCTCCACGCTCGCCGACGACGCTGGCGAGGCCGCCAACCTGAACTACTGGGCGTACTGGATCGGCGAGAGCCCGCACCCTCAGCTCTCGGACGACTTCATCGCCTCGCCCGTCAAGGGCGGCTGGCACGGACAGAGACTGCTCCAGCACCTGACCGCGGGACTCGTGCCTCACCAGGGGTTCTTCGACCTGAACGTCCACACCCTCTGGGCCCTCCTCGCCGCGCGCCCCACCCTCCTGCGCGTACCGTCCGCCGCACGCTCCGCGCTGCGGGACCGGCTGCCGGTGCTGTTGGATGGCTCTGAGCCTTCGACACGCGCGCGTCGAGAGCTGGAAGGCATCCGGTACGCGATCCGCCTCGCCGAGGCGTGAAGGAGAGACCAGTGGCTGACGACCTGTCCGCGGTGGCCCGCTTCCTCTACGAAGCGGGGACGCTCAAGCACACACGCCGCACGGGCTGGTGGATGGCCGGGATCGGCAACCCCGAGAGTGTCGCCGAGCACTCCTGGCGCACGTCCCTGATCGCATCGATCATCGCGAAGCTCGAAGGCGCCGACCCCGCACGGGCGGCGTTCCTGGCGGTCTGGCACGACACCCAGGAGACCCGCACGGGCGACGTGAACTACTTGGGGAAGAAGTACGCGACGAGCGCCGACCCGGTGGCGGTCACGGCCGACCAGACCGCCGGCATGCCGGAGCTGCTCGCATCGGCGATTCAGGACCTCGTCGCCGAGTACGAAGCCAAGGACTCGCCGGAGGCCGTCTGCGCCCGGGACGCCGACAAGCTGGAGTGCATGCTCCAGGGCATCGAGTACAAGGCCCAGGGGTACGAGAGCGCGCAGCGGTGGATCGACAACAGCAGGGCCCGGCTGACGACGGAGACCGGACGCCGGCTGGCTGATGAGCTCCTCGGTCAGGGCCCGCTGGACTGGCTGCGGAGCGCCCTCGGCGAGCAGGCCTGACTCCTGACCCCTGACGCCTGACCCCTGCGCCTGACCCCTGACGCCTGACCCCTGAGCCGCGAAAGCGCCCCTTCTCCGGACCGCAGGCCGGCGAGGGGGCACTTCGCTGCTAACGGCGGCGGAGGTCCGCTACTCGGGGGCGGTCCTGTGGGGGGTCCAGGAGGGACGCGGGGGCGCTGCGGAGTTGGGGGGCCGGGGTGCCGCGGCGCTGGACCGGGAGGGGGGCCTCGCGGCGCGGGCGGCGGCCCTGGACCGCGTCCAGCGGGCCGGTGGAGGCGGTGCCCGCCACGGTGATCTGGACGCCTTGGTCGGCGAGGGCCTGGAGCTCCGTGGCGGCGCGGTCGTCGTGGGCGGGGGGCTCGTCCGTCACCAGGCGGGTCATCACGTCCGTCGGGACCGTCTGGAACATGGTGTCCGTGCCGAGCTTGGTGTGGTCCGCCAGGACCACCACCTCCGCCGCCGCCTGGACCAGTGCCCGGTCCACGCTCGCGGAGAGCATGTTCGACGTGGACAGGCCGCGCTCCGCCGTCAGGCCGCTGCCCGACAGGAAGGCGCGCGAGACCCTCAGGCCCTGCAGGGACTGTTCCGCGCCGCTGCCGACCAGGGCGTAGTTCGAGCCGCGCAGGGTGCCTCCGGTCATGACGACTTCGACGCGGTTGGCGTGGGCCAGCGCCTGGGCGACCAGCAGGGAGTTGGTCACGACGGTCAGGCCCGGCACCCGGGCCAGCCGTCGGGCCAGCTCCTGGGTCGTGGTGCCCGCGCCGACGACGACGGCCTCGCCTTCCTCCACGAGGCCCGCCGCGACGTCGGCGATGGCGGTCTTCTCCGCCGTCGCGAGATGGGACTTTTGCGGAAACCCGGATTCCCGCGTGAAACCTCCGGGCAGTACCGCACCGCCGTGCCGGCGGTCGAGGAGTCCTTCGGCCTCCAGCGCCCGCACGTCCCGCCGTACGGTCACTTCGGAGGTCTGGACGACGCGGGCGAGCTCCCGGAGCGACACCGCTCCGTTGGCCCGCACCATTTCGAGAATCAACTGGCGACGTTCTGCAGCGAACACGAAACTGACAGTAACCCGGGCGACCGTCTGGTTTCAGCTCCTTGCGCCGGAATACCGAAGTTGTCCATAAGGCGGGGTGCTTAGTGGTATACGCGGCGGGGCGGGGACGTGAACATCCCGCCACGCGCCCGCCGTCCGCCGGCATCGCTCCCCAACTGGCATGGCCAGCAGGAAGGTTGCCGGCGGACCGGCCGGGATCAGGCCTCGGCGGCGGTCTTCCGGGTGTGCAGCTGGCGCGCCACCTCGGCGATCGAACCGGACAGCGAGGGGTACACAGTGAACGCGTTTGCGATCTGCTCGACGGTCAGGTTGTTGTCGACGGCGATCGAGATGGGGTGAATCAGTTCGCTCGCGCGCGGCGAGACGACCACGCCGCCCACCACGATGCCCGTGCCGGGGCGGCAGAACAGCTTCACGAAGCCGTCCCGGATGCCCTGCATCTTCGCGCGCGCGTTGCGCAGCAGCGGCAGCTTGACCACGCGGGCGTCGATCCGGCCGGCGTCGACGTCGGCCTGGGTGTAGCCGACGGTGGCGATCTCGGGGTCGGTGAAGACGTTCGAGGAGACGGTCTTGAGGTTCAGCGGGGTCACCGCGTCGCCGAGGAAGTGGTACATCGCGATGCGGCCCTGCATGGCCGCCACCGAGGCGAGGGCGAAGACGCCCGTCACGTCGCCGGCCGCGTAGACGCCGGGCGAGGAGGTGCGGGAGACCTTGTCGGTCCAGATGTGGCCGGACTCCTTGAGCTTGACCCCGGACTCCTCCAGGTTCATGCCCTTGGTGTTCGGGACGGCGCCGACCGCCATCAGGCAGTGGGTGCCGGTGATGACGCGGCCGTCGGAGAGGGTGACCTCGACCCGGTCGCCGACGCGCTTGGCGGACTCGGCGCGCGAGCGGCCGACGACGTTCATGCCGCGGCGGCGGAAGACGTCCTCCAGGACGGCGGCGGCGTCCGGGTCCTCACCCGGCAGCACGCGGTCGCGGGAGGAGATCAGGGTGACGCGCGAGCCGAGGGCCTGGTAGGCGCCGGCGAACTCGGCGCCGGTGACGCCGGAGCCGACCACGATGAGCTCCTCGGGGAGCTCGTCGAGGTCGTAGACCTGGGTCCAGTTCAGGATGCGCTCGCCGTCGGGCATCGCGTCCGGGATCTCGCGCGGGGTGCCGCCGGTGGCGATCAGCACGCACTCGGCGGTGAGGATCTGCTCGGTGCCGTCGGCGGCCGTGACGATCACGTCGCGGGTGCCGTCGATGCCCTGCGGGCCGCCGAGCCGCCCGCGGCCGCGGATGACGCGGGCGCCCGCCCGGGTGACGGAGGCGGTGATGTCGTGCGACTGGGCGAGCGCGAGGCGCTTGACGCGCCGGTTCACCTTGCCGAGGTCCACGCCGATGATGCGGGCGGACTGCTCGATCGGCGGGGTGTCGTCGGCGACGACGATGCCGAGCTCCTCGTAGGAGGAGTCGAAGTTCGTCATGACCTCGGCGGTCGCGATGAGGGTCTTGGAGGGCACGCAGTCGGTCAGGACCGAGGCCCCGCCGAGGCCGTCGCAGTCGACGACGGTCACCTCCGCGCCGAGCTGGGCCCCCACGAGGGCCGCCTCATACCCGCCGGGTCCGCCGCCGATGATCACGATCCGGGTCACGAAAACTCCGCCTCACGTCTACCCGGCCGAGCGCCGCCCCGGCCGGGGCTTCCGGGGGGTCTCCCCGGGGGATGCATTCCGTGCTCCATTGTCCCGCACGCTTCAAGGTGCTTCTCCCCCGGTCCCGCGGCGGCCCTCCGGGCGTCCCTCCACCGGTCCCCTGCGAGGACTCCGTCCGGGGGTACGCCCACCGGGCACGCGTACGGGGCCACCCCTCCCGTACCCTCGACTGCATGTCGCTCTACGCCGCGTACGCCGGCAACCTCGACCCGCGGCTGATGACGCGCCGCGCCCCGCATTCGCCGCTGCGCGGAACGGGCTGGATCAACGACTGGCGGCTGACCTTCGGCGGCGAGCAGATGGGCTGGGAGGGTGCCCTCGCGACCATCGTCGAAGCGCCCCGCCAGCAGGTCTTCGTCGCCCTGTACGACATCGCGCCGCTGGACGAGGACTCGATGGACCGGTGGGAGGGCGTCGGCCTCGACATCTACCGCCGGATGCGGATCCGGGTCCACACCCTGGACGGCGAGGAGGCGGCCTGGTGCTACGTCCTCAACGGCTACGAGGGCGGCCTGCCCTCGGCGCGCTACCTGGGTGAGATCGCCGACGCCGCCGAGTCCGCGGGCGCTCCGCACGACTACGTGATGGAACTGCGCAAGCGCCCCTGCTGAGCCGCGGGGCGGCGGCGGACGGCCCGGACCGGCCCCGTACGCCCTGACGTGCGCCCCGTCACGTCCTCGCGCGCGCCCCCGTACACGCCCTGCGCGCGCACCCGTACGCGCCTGGCGGGCCGTCCCGCCCGCCGTCTTCGCAGGTCGCGGGCGTGGGGCCCAAGGCCGCGTACGCCGCGCCCCGGGAGGATTCGGCGGAAACGACAAGGCAACGATCCGAACACCGTGAGCTGCGTCATCTACGCGCGTAGGCCATCAGCGGCTACGCTCGTCTGCGTGAACGCATCTGTAACCGACCCCTACGCCGCCGCCGACGCCGCCGCCGCGCGTCTGCGGGAGCTGACCGGCGCCGAGACCCACGACGTCGCCCTGGTCATGGGCTCCGGCTGGGCCCCCGCGGCCGAGGCCCTCGGCACCCCCGAGTTCGAATTCCCCGTCACCGAGCTGCCCGGCTTCCCGCCCCCCGCCGTCGAGGGCCACGGCGGCACGATCCGCTCGTACAAGATCGGCGAGAAGCGCGCGCTGCTCTTCCTCGGCCGGACCCACTACTACGAGGGCCGCGGCGTCGCCGCCGTCGCCCACGGCGTCCGCACCGCCGTCGCGGCCGGCTGCAAGACCGTCGTGCTGACCAACGGCTGCGGCGGCCTGCGCGCGGGCATGAAGCCCGGCCAGCCGGTCCTGATCAGCGACCACCTGAACCTCACCGCGACCTCGCCGATCGTCGGCGCGAACTTCGTGGACCTGACCGACCTGTACTCGCCCCGTCTGCGCGCGATGTGCAAGGAGATCGACGAGACCCTCGAAGAGGGCGTCTACGTCCAGTTCCCCGGCCCGCACTACGAGACCCCGGCCGAGATCAACATGATCCGCGTCATGGGCGCCGACCTGGTCGGCATGTCCACCGTGCTGGAGGCCATCGCCGCCCGCGAGGCCGGCGCCGAGGTGCTCGGCATCTCCCTGGTCACCAACCTGGCCGCGGGCCTGTCCGGCGAGCCGCTGAACCACGAAGAGGTGCTCCAGGCCGGCCGTGACTCGGCCGCGCGCATGGGCAAGCTGCTGACCCAGGTCCTCGCCCGTATCTGAGGCACCGGCGACCGGCACCGTACGAGAGACAAGGCGGAAGTAGTGCAGGAACAGGACGACCTGATCACCCGGGCCCGGGCCTGGCTGGCCGAGGACCCCGACCAGGAGACCGCGGACGAGCTGGCGCAGCTCATCGCGGCCGGCGACACCGCGGAGCTGGCGGACCGGTTCTCCGGGACCCTCCAGTTCGGCACCGCAGGGCTGCGCGGCGAGATCGGCGCCGGCCCGATGCGGATGAACCGCTCCGTGGTCATCCGGGCCGCGGCGGGCCTCGCCGCGTACCTCAAGGCCCAGGGTCGCGCCGGGGGCCTGGTCGTGATCGGCTACGACGCGCGCTACAAGTCGGCCGACTTCGCCCGCGACACCGCCGCCGTCATGACCGGTGCCGGGCTCCGCGCGGCCGTCCTGCCCCGACCGCTGCCGACGCCTGTCCTCGCGTACGCCATACGGCACCTGGGCGCCGTGGCCGGCGTCGAGGTGACCGCGAGCCACAACCCGCCCCGGGACAACGGCTACAAGGTCTACCTCGGCGACGGCTCGCAGATCGTGTCCCCCGCCGACACGCAGATCGCCGCCGAGATCGCGCGCGTGACGACGCTCGCGTCCGTCCCGCGACCGGAGTCGGGCTGGGAAGAGCTCGGCGACGAGGTCCTGGAGGCCTACCTGGCCCGTACGGACGCCGTCCTGAGCCCCGGCTCCGCCCGGGGCGTGCGCACCGTCTACACGGCCATGCACGGCGTCGGCAAGGACGTCGTCCTGGCGGCCTTCGCCCGGCACGGCTTCCCCGAGCCGGTGCTCGTGGCCGAGCAGGCCGAGCCGGACCCGGCCTTCCCGACGGTGGCGTTCCCGAACCCGGAGGAGCCGGGCGCGATGGACCTGGCCTTCGCCAGGGCCGCCGAGGTCCAGCCGGACATCGTGATCGCGAACGACCCGGACGCGGACCGGTGCGCGGTGGCCGTCCCCACCGCGGAGGGCAGCGGCTGGCGCATGCTGCGCGGCGACGAGGTCGGCGCGCTGCTGGCGGCGCACCTGGTACACAAGGGTGCGACCGGCGTCTTCGCCGAGTCGATCGTCTCCTCCTCGCTGCTGGGCCGGATCGCCGAGGCGGCCGGGGTCGGCTACGAGGAGACCCTCACGGGCTTCAAGTGGATCGCCCGCGTCGACGGCCTGCGCTACGGGTACGAGGAGGCGCTCGGCTACTGCGTGGACCCCGAGGGCGTCCGCGACAAGGACGGCATCACCGCCGCGCTGCTGGTGGCCGAGCTGGCCTCCGAGCTCAAGGAGCAGGGCCGGACCCTGACCGACCTGCTGGACGACCTGGCGATGGCCCACGGCCTGCACGCCACGGACCAGCTGTCGGTCCGCGTCTCGGACCTGTCGGTCATCGCGAACGCCATGGCGCAGCTGCGGGCGGAGCCCCCGGCGTCCCTGGCGGGCCTGCGGGTGGTCGCGGCGGACGACCTGACGCAGGGCACGGAGACGCTGCCGCCGACGGACGGCCTGCGCTACTACCTGGAGGGCGACTACAAGGCCCGGGTGATCGTGCGGCCGTCGGGCACGGAGCCGAAGCTGAAGTGCTACCTGGAGGTCGTGGTCCCGGTGGCGGACGCCGCGGACCTGGCCCCGGCCCGCGCCCGCGGGCAGGAGATCCTGGACGCCATCAAGAAGGACCTGGCAGCGGCGGCGGGCATCTGACACCGCCAGCCCGGTAACCGCCCAGCGGCCGCCTGACGCCGCCGATGCGGCGACGGCCCCTGAAGCGGCGACGGCCCCTGAAGCCACAGCTTCGGGGGCCGTTGGCGTACGGGGGCTTTCCCGTGCGTCTCCGCGGCCGCATCAGCGGGGGGGCGGGGTCGGGAGGGGCGGGATTCCGCCCGGGCGGTGTCAGGGAGGTGCTGGGGGCTTCCCGTCAGTCCCATCGTCCTTCCGCGTCGTGACGGCCTGTCAAGGGCGCTCCCTGCGGTCGCGTCGCTACGCGATCGCCTCCGGCGACCCTTGACAGACCGTCCCGCCACGGAAAAACGAAGAACTGCCGGGAACCCCCCAGAGGAACGGCACGGTCCATGGACAAGGGACGGGCCCGTCAGCGACCAGACGAGGGGTCGGGCCACGGCCCGCCGGGCATCCGGGCCCCTGAAACAGCCGAGCCAAGGCGGCCCTACCCGCACGAAATGCCGACCAGACCCCCTGCGGAGCACCCAAGCGCGACAGATCGCTACGCGCTCCTGCCGTCTCGGCGTCCGCGCCCCGTCTGGGGCTGATACCCGCACCAAACGACGAGGAGACGGTCGACGCAGAACGGCAGGCGCCCCAGATCGCTACGCGCTCCTCCCGTCTCGGCGTCCGCGCCCCGTCTGCGGCTGATACCCGTTCACCCGCCCCCGGAAGACGACGAGATGTGCGGCGAGACCGGTAGTCGGGTGCCACAGACGGGCCGCGGACGCCGAGACGGGGGCGGGCTGGTCGTCGTCTCGTGCGGGTACCAGCCACAGACGGGGCGCGGACGCCTTGCCGGGAGGAGCGCGTAGCGATCTGAGGCGTGAGGCGCGTCGGAGGTGGTTTTTGCGGGAGGTGGTGGGGGCGGGCCGTGGCCCGACCCCTCGTCTGGTCGCTGACGGGCCCGTCCCTTGTCGATGGACCGTGCCGTTCCTCTGGGGGGTTCCCGGCAGTTCTTCGTTTTTTCCGTGGCGGGACGGTCTGTCAAGGGTCGCCGGAGGCGATCGCGTAGCGACGCGACCGCAGGGAGCGCCCTTGACAGGCCGTCACGACGCGGAAGGACGATGGGACTGACGGGAAGCCCCCAGCACCTCCCTGACACCGACCGGGCGGAATCCCGCCCCTCCCGACCCCGCCCCCGTGCGCCGACTCCCTCAGCGCGTCGGCGTCGGCGTCGGCGTCGGTGACGCCGACGGCGGCGTCGTCGTCGACGGGCGGACCAGTTCGCCCAGGGTCGGGACGGATTCCGGGCGGCGGCGGACCGCCTCCGTGCACTCCCAGGCCCGCGGCGGGTCCGCATCCGGGCCGCCCAGGACCACCGGACCCGGTCCGGCCGAGACGGTCTCGCTCCCGGCCAGGGTGCACACCACCTGCGACAGTGCCACGGGCGGCAGGTCCTCCGGCTTGCGGCTCAGCCGCACCGTGCCCGTCGGGTCCCCGGTCCGCCCGGCGGCGACCGTCAGGCCGGCCGGCACCGCGGAGGTGAAGCCCGCATCCCGCTCCTCCGGCGACGGCTCCCGCTCCAGCGCCTCCAGAAGCGCCTCGGCGGCGAGCACGGCCGGGTCCCGGGCCGGCTTCTTCTCGGCTATGGGAACCACCCGTTCCACACCGACCAGCTGCGACCCGCACACCAGTTCCACGGTGGCCCGGAAGCCCTGCGTACCGCCCTGCTGCGCCGGGATGTCGCAGGACACCCGCGACGGGGCCGCGCCCACGTCCACCGGGACGGTGGTCGCCCGGATCCCGCAGCCGGCGGTCAGGGACGCCAGGGCCGCGGCCCACACCACCGCGGCGGCGGCAGCGCCGCCCCTACGCGTCGTTCGCGCCACCACGGGCGATCACCTTCCCCACGTCCACCGGGAGCCGCAGCGTGAACAGCGCGCCCCCGCCCTCCGCGTTGGCCGCGGTGATCTCACCGCCGTGGATGTGCGCGTTCTCCACCGCGATGGACAGGCCGAGGCCGCTGCCCTCGGACTTGGGGCGGGACGCGCTCGCCTTGTAGAAGCGGTCGAAGACGTGCGGGAGGACTTCCTCGGGGATGCCCGGCCCGTTGTCGCGCACCGCGATGACGAGCCATTCGTCGTCCACGCGCACCGACACCCGCACCGGCGAGCCGCCGTGCTTGAGCGCGTTGCCGATCAGGTTGGCGAGGATGACGTCGAGGCGGCGCGGGTCGAGCCGCGCCACGATGCCCCGCTCCGCGTCCAGTTCGACCGCGTCGAGCCAGGCCCGCGCGTCGATGCACGCCGTCACCTGGTCGGCGACGTCCACGTCGTCCAGCACCAGGCGCGCCGTCCCCGCGTCGAAGCGGGTGACCTCCATCAGGTTCTCCACCAGGTCGTTCAGCCGGCGGGTCTCGCTCACGACGAGCTTCACCGCCGGGGCGATCATCGGGTCGAGGTCGTCGGCCTCTTCCTCCAGCACCTCGGCGACCGCGGTCAGCGCGGTCAGCGGGGTGCGCAGTTCGTGGGACATGTCCGCGACGAAGCGCCGGCTGGCCTCCTCGCGGGCGCTCATGTCGGCGACCTTCTTCTCCAGCGCTTCCGCCGTCTTGTTGAAGGTGTGCGACAGGTCGGCGAGTTCGTCGTTGCCGGACACGTCGAGGCGGTGGTCGAGCTCGCCCTCGCCCAGGCGCCGGGCCGCGTCCCCGAGCCGCTGTACGGGCTTGAGGACCGTGCGGGCGGCTCCCTGCGCGAGCAGGGCGGAGCCGAGCAGCGCGAGTCCCGTCGCGATGGTCAGCGACCAGCCGAGCGCGTTGAGGTCGTCGCGCTCCTGCGCGAGGCTCTTGTACATGTAGCCGGTCGGCCCGCCGCCGACGATGCGGGTGCCGCCGACGAGGTACGGGTTGCCGTGCGGCTTCGTCCGCTGCCAGTACACGTGGTACTCGGAGTCGTTGGCGGAGGTCTCCTTCTGGCGGTCGTTCACGGCCCGCTGGAGCGAGGCCGGTACGTCCTCCAGCCGGAACGCGCCGGGGCCCGGGCCGGCGGCGCCGAACACCGTGCGGTGGTCAGCCCGCTCGTCGACGAGCAGCACGCTGTAGCCCTGGCTGCTGCCGGCCATCAGCTCGGCGGTGCGCTGCAGCTCCTCCTGCGTGGGGTCGGCGGGCAGGGCCGCGGCCCGGTTCTGCATCTGCTGGCGGAAGTCGCCGAGGGCCGCGTCCTGGGTGCGGGTGAGCACCGCCTCGCGGTTGAGCCAGTAGGCGATGCCGGACGCGGAGACCGCGGCCGTCAGCGCGACGAGCGAGAACACCATCAGGAGCCGCAGCCGCAGGCTGGTCCAGCGCCGGCCCGCGAAAAGGGCCTTGATCACTGCGGCGAGTCCAGGCGGTAGCCGACACCTCGTACGGTGCGGATGAGCGTGGGCGAGGAGGGGACCTCCTCGACCTTGGCCCGCAGGCGCTGTACGCAGGCGTCCACGAGCCGGGAGTCGCCGAGGTAGTCGTGCTCCCACACCAGCCGCAGCAGCTGCTGGCGGGACAGGGCCTGCCCGGGCCGCCGGCTGAGCTCGAGCAGCAGCCGCAGCTCGGTCGGGGTGAGCTGGAGGTCCTCGCCGTTCTTCGTGACGGTCATGGCGGCCCGGTCGATGACGAGGGAGCCGAAGACCGCGGAGTCGCTGGCCTCCCGTTCGCCGCGGCGCAGCACGGCGCGGATGCGTGCGTCGAGCACCCGGCCCTGGACCGGCTTGACGACGTAGTCGTCCGCGCCGGACTCCAGGCCGACGACGACATCGATGTCGTCGCTGCGCGCGGTCAGCAGGATGATCGGCAGCTGGTCGGTGCGGCGGATGCGCCGGCACACCTCGAAGCCGTCGATCCCGGGCAGCATCACGTCCAGCACGATCAGGTCCGGTCGCTGCTCGCGGAGCAGCTTCAGGCCGTCCTCGCCCGTCGCCGCGGTGGCCACACGGTGGCCCTGGCGGGTCAGGGAGAGTTCGAGGGCCGTGCGGATGGCGTCGTCGTCCTCGATCAGCAACAGGAAAGGCACGGGCTCATTCTGTCCCATCGGTGGTTGGGAGTTCGACCGTCGGGTGAGGGGATCTCACGGCGGCGCCCGCGGGGGCTGAGGCGCGGCGGCTGTGACAGGCCTGTGACAGTCGGCGGACACCCCGGTTATGTCCGGGGGGCAGGCTTCTACCAACGCACCGAGCGGATGCGGGATCCGAAGCAGACTCCACGACGGGGGGCGCGAGATGAACACGCTGCACAGCACCAACACCAGCGCGGTTGTCACGCGGCTGCACGATGTGAACCGCCGGGCAGGTGCCCGATCGGTGACGGTCGCCCGTCCCCGGCAGGCGCACACGGCGGCCATCGACGCGAACACGTACCAGGCCGCGGTTCCGGGCCGGCTCGCGCCCCGCCTGTCCTCCACCTCGGAGGCGGAGTTCACCGCGTACGTCCAGGAGCGCCGGGCCGCGCTGTACGCGACGGCCTTCCACCTGACCGGCGACCGGTACGAGGCCGAGGACCTGCTGCAGAGCGCGCTGTTCTCGACGTACCGGGCCTGGGACCGCATCAGCGACAAGGCGGCGGTCGGCGGCTACCTGCGCCGCACGATGACGAACCTGCACATCAGCGCCTGGCGCCGGCGCAAGCTCAACGAGTACCCGACGGAGGAGCTGCCGGAGACGGCCTCCGACACGGACGCGATGCGGGGTACGGAGCTGCGCGCGGTGCTGTGGCAGGCGCTGGCCCGCATCCCGGAGCCGCAGCGCACGATGCTGGTGCTGCGCTACTACGAGGGCCGCACCGACCCGGAGATCGCCGAGATCCTCGGCATCAGCGTGGGCACCGTGAAGTCGAGCATCTGGCGCTCCCTGCGCCGCCTGCGCGACGACGAGGTGCTGAGCTTCGGCCGCGACGAGGCGGAGTCCTTCGAGGAGCTCGTCGCGTAACACCACAAGACCACTGGCCGGGGGGCCCGTCCTACGGGGGTGGGACGGGGGCCATTGGGGGGGATGAGGGCGGGATCGTGCGGCCGGGGGTCCGCACGGTCCCGCCTTCGCATGCGCTGCGGGGGATGTCCCGGGGGGTCAGGCCACGGGGGCGGCCGCGGGGGCGGCGGCCGGGGTGCGGTGGCGGCCGGCTGCGGCAGCGGCCATCCGGCCGAGGGCCTCGTCGGGGCCGCAGGGGTGGGCGCCGAGGGCGATGTGGCGGGCGACGATGCCGCGTTCGGCCCGCATCAGGCGCCAGCCGCGGCGCAGCAGGAACAGCACCGACTTGCGGCCCTCGCGCAGGTCGCGGGCCAGGCGCCGGCGGAAGGTGGTGGAGGGGCGGCCGCGCAGGCAGAGGGCGTCGGCAAGCAGCCCGAGCTCCTGGCAGCGGGCCGCGATGTCGGCCGCGAAGATCCCCTCGGCGATGAACAGCGGGGTGCGGGCGGTGCCCGTGGTGTCCGCGAGGTCGAAGGTCTCGACGCCGGTGCGGGAGGAGGTGGCGATGTCGTACACCGGGACCTCGGTGCGGCCGGAGCGGCACAGGGCGGCCACGGCCGCGACGGCGACGTCGGCGTCCCACGACAGCGGGGAGTCCCAGTCGATGTCGGAACTGCCCTCGACCAGCGGGAGGGTCGGGTCGTCGCCCTCCTTGTAGAAGTCGTCCAGGCGCAGGACGGGGAGCCCGGAGCGGGCCGCCAGCGAGGACTTTCCGGAACCTGAAGGTCCGGTCAACAGGACGACACGCGTAGCCAAAGGAGAGGAGCTGCTCACGGAACACCAGTGTGGGGCATTACCCCGCGCAGGGGATGCCTCCTGCGGCCGGTTGGTATCCAGGATCACACCTCGACTACGCTGCGTGCGCACGTGAACACGATGACCGGCCACACCGGCAGACCGACACAGGCGGGATCCCCATGGCACGTCACGCAGTCCCCGGCGCCTCCTCGCTGCGCTCCGCAGGGCTCACCCTCTCCATGGCCGGCGCGGCCCTCGCGATGGCTGCCGGCGGCGCCCATGCGGGCGGCCAGGGCGGCGCCCAGACCGGCGAGCTGTCGGTCCCGGCGGCGCTCTCCGGCGTCGTCGACCCCATCACGAACCTCAAGGTGAACCCGCTCGCGAACACGGGCGTGGATCCGCTGACCAACGGCCTCGCCACCAAGGTCGCCGACTTCCCCGCCGTCGGCACCGGCATGGTCACCGGCACCCTGACCCAGGGCCCTTCGGTCGGCGAGCTCCCCGAGGCGGCCGTGTCCTCGCTGCTGGGCCCCCTCACCGGCGGAGGCCGCTGACGACGGACGCCGGCCCCGGCAGCGCGGGTGGCTGCCGGGGCCGGCGTGTGGGGCTTCCGATCCGTACGTACTGGACGTACTAGTACGACGAGCCCGAGGCGCCCAGGGAGCCCGTGGGGTGCCAGACCGTCTTGGTCTCCAGGAACGCCGTCATGCGCGACGTGCCCGGGTCGGCGCTCCAGTCGTCCACAGGCTGTGGACGCAGGACGCGCTTGAGGTTGTCCGCGGCGGCGATCTCCAGCTCCTTGGCCAGGGCCGCGTCGGCGCCCGCCAGGTCGATCGCGTTGACGTCCTGGTGGGCCGCCAGGTGCGGGCCCATCTCGGAGGCCTTGCCGGACAGGATGTTGACCACGCCGCCCGGCAGGTCGGAGGTGGCCAGCACCTCGCCCAGGGACAGGGCGGGCAGCGGGGCCTTCTCCGAGGCGATGACGACCGCGGTGTTGCCGGTCGCGATCACCGGGGCGATGACCGAGACCAGGCCCAGGAAGGACGACTCCTGCGGGGCGACGACGGTGACGACACCGGTCGGCTCCGGGGTGGAGAGGTTGAAGAACGGGCCCGCGACCGGGTTGGCCCCGCCCACGACCTGGCCGATCTTGTCCGTCCAGCCCGCGTACCAGACCCAGCGGTCGATGGCCGCGTCGACGACCGCGGCGGCCTTCGACTTCGACAGGCCCTCCGCCTCGCCGACCTCGCGGACGAACTGCTCCCGGCGGCCCTCCAGCATCTCGGCGATGCGGTAGAGGACCTGGCCGCGGTTGTACGCGGTCGCGCCCGCCCAGCCGCCGAAGGCCTTGCGCGCGGCGACGACCGCGTCACGGGCGTCCTTGCGGGAGGACAGCGGGGCGTTGGCCAGCCACTTCCCCTTCGAGTCGCTCACCTCGTACACCCGGCCGCTCTCGGAGCGGGGGAACTTGCCCCCGACGTACAGCTTGTAGGTCTTGAAGACGCCCAGACGGGTCGCAGAAGACTCAGACATCGAGGTAGCCCTCCAGGCCGTGGCGGCCGCCCTCGCGGCCGAAGCCCGATTCCTTGTAGCCGCCGAAGGGCGAGGTCGGGTCGAACTTGTTGAAGGTGTTGGCCCAGACGACGCCCGCGCGGAGCTTGTTCGCCACCGCGAGGATGCGGGAGCCCTTCTCCGTCCAGATGCCGGCGGACAGGCCGTACTGGCTGTTGTTGGCCTTGGCCACGGCCTCGTCCGGCGTACGGAAGGTCAGCACGGACAGGACCGGGCCGAAGATCTCGTCGCGGGCGACGGTGTGCGCCTGGGTGACGTTCGTGAAGAGCGTCGGGGCGAACCAGTAGCCGGAGGACGGCAGCTCGCACGCCGGCGACCAGCGCTCGGCGCCCTCGGCCTCGCCGGTCTCGGCCAGGGCCGTGATCCGGGCGAGCTGCTCGGCGGAGTTGATCGCGCCGATGTCGGTGTTCTTGTCGAGCGGGTCGCCCAGGCGCAGGGTGGACAGGCGGCGCTTGAGGGAGTCCAGCAGCTCGTCGTGGATCGACTCCTGGACCAGCAGGCGGGAGCCCGCGCAGCAGACCTGGCCCTGGTTGAAGAAGATGCCGTTGACGATGCCCTCGACGGCCTGGTCGATCGGGGCGTCGTCGAAGACGATGTTGGCGCCCTTGCCGCCCAGCTCCAGGGTGACCTTCTTGTCGGTGCCGGCGACCTGGCGGGCGATGGCCTTGCCGACCGCGGTGGAGCCGGTGAAGGCGACCTTGTCGACGTCCGGGTGGGCCACCAGCTCGGCGCCGGCGTCGCCGTAGCCGGTGATGATGTTGACGACGCCCTTGGGCAGGCCGGCCTGGCGGCAGATGTCCGCGAAGAACAGCGCCGACAGGGGGGTCGTCTCCGCCGGCTTGAGGACGACGGTGTTGCCCGTGGCGAGCGCCGGGGCGATCTTCCAGGCGAGCATCAGCAGCGGGAAGTTCCACGGGATGACCTGGCCGGCCACGCCGAGCGGGCGCGGGTTCGCGCCGTAGCCCGCGTGGTCGAGCTTGTCGGCCCAGCCCGCGTAGTAGAAGAAGTGCGCGGCGACCAGCGGGAGGTCCGCGTCACGCGTCTCCTTGATCGGCTTGCCGTTGTCCAGGGTCTCCAGGACGGCGAGCTCGCGGCTGCGCTCCTGGATGATCCGGGCGATGCGGAAGAGGTACTTGGCGCGCTCGGAGCCGGGCAGCGCGGACCACTTCTCGAAGGCCTTGCGGGCGGCCTTGACGGCGCGGTCGACATCGGCGGCGCCGGCCTGGGCGACCTCGGCCAGCACCTCCTCGCTGGAGGGGCTGACGGTCTTGAAGACCTTGCCGTCGGCGGCCTCGGTGAACTCGCCGTCGATGAAGAGCCCGTAGGAGGGGGCGATGTCGACGACCGAACGGGACTCGGGAGCCGGTGCGTACTCGAAGAGGGATGCCATGGTGATCAGTCCACCGTCACGTAGTCGGGACCGGAGTAACGGCCGGTGCTCAGCTTCTGGCGCTGCATCAGCAGGTCGTTGAGCAGGCTGGAGGCGCCGAAGCGGAACCACTCGTTGGTCAGCCAGTCCTCGCCCACGGTCTCGTTGACCAGGACCAGGAACTTGATCGCGTCCTTGGTGGTCCGGATGCCGCCGGCCGGCTTCACGCCGATCTGGATTCCGGTCTGCGCCTTGAAGTCGCGGACGGCTTCGAGCATCAGCAGGGTGTTGGCGGGGGTGGCGTTGACGCCGACCTTGCCGGTGGAGGTCTTGATGAAGTCGGCGCCCGCGAGCATGCCGATCCAGGAGGCGCGGCGGATGTTGTCGTACGTCGACAGCTCGCCGGTCTCGAAGATGACCTTCAGGCGGGCCGCGGTGCCGTCCTCGCGGAGGCAGGCCTCCTTGACGGCCTTGATCAGCTCGTACGTCTCCAGGTAGCGGCCGGCGAGGAAGGCGCCACGGTCGATGACCATGTCGATCTCGTCGGCGCCGGCGGCGACGGCGTCACGGGTGTCGGCGATCTTGACCGGCAGGGCGGCGCGGCCCGCCGGGAAGGCGGTCGCGACGGAGGCGACCTTGACGTCGGCGCCGTGCAGCGCCGCCTTGGCGGTGGCCACCATGTCGGGGTAGACGCAGACCGCGGCGGTCATCGGCGTCGTACGGTCGGTGGGGTCGGGGTGGACGGCCTTGGTGGCGAGCGCCCGGACCTTGCCCGGGGTGTCGGCACCCTCAAGCGTGGTCAGGTCGATCATCGAGATGGCCAGGTCGATGGCGTACGCCTTGGCCGTGGTCTTGATCGAACGGGTACCGAGCGCGGCCGCGCGGGCCTCCAGGCCGACGGCGTCCACGCCGGGCAGCCCGTGCAGGAACCGGCGCAGCGCGCTGTCGGACGTCGTCACGTCAGCGAATGCGGTGAGGGTGGTGGGCATGGTCACCACACGAGCATATCTACGCGCGTAGCAGCCTGTCACCCCCCACGGGTGCACATCTGTGCGGGGTTGGCCACATCCGCGCGCACGGGGGCCCGGGGAGGGGCCCCGGACGACGGCGGGCCGGGCGGCGAACGCGCTGGTCAGCGGGGGTCCAGGTCGTTACACGGCCATGACAGGAATCCCACGCTCCGGGGTCACCTGATCCATAGATTTCTCTTCAGCAGCCCGTCAGATCCTCACCGGATGAAAGCCCGACAGAGACCACGCGGCATGCGACTCTCCCTCCCGTCCTCGACACTGCTTCAAGGAGTCGTTATGCGTACCGCCCTGCGCACCTCGATCGCCACCGCCGCCCTCGCCGCGGCGGTACTGGTGCCCGCCGCGGCCCCCGCGTTCGCCGCGGACGCTGCGGGCGCGGCCGCGGCTGCGTCGCGGAGCCCGGCTGCGGCGGAGGCCACCGCCTCGGACGACGACCGGTACGCGGGCGAGCCGGTCTACATCGGCGAGGGCCTCGTCGCGGTCCTGCGCAACAAGGAGGAGGGCCCCGAGGCCTGGATCCGGTTCGTGGGCTCGCAGTGGAAGCCGGGCGACCCGTACATGGTCCGCGTCCTGACCGTGCTGGAGCGCAGCCACCCCGGCGACACCGTGAACGGGCTGCTGCTGAAGCTGGCCAAGGCGGACACCGCCGCTCCGGTGCTCACCGTCACCAAGGACGGGGTCACGGCGTCCTACCCGCTGCCGAAGGCGGGCGAGGACCCGGCGCCCGCGCAGAGCCCGGTGCCGCCGCAGACGCCCGAGGCCCCCAAGGCACCCGCGCAGGCGCAGGCCCCGCAGCAGGCGTCGGCTCAGGGCGCGCAGCCCGTCGCCGCCGCGGACGTGGAGCCGCAGACGGACGGACCGACCCCCGTCGTGCCGCAGGACGCGCTCGCCGCGGGCGCCGGGCTCGCCGCCGAGGACACCGACGACACCACCACCGCCGCCGCCGGTGCCGGACTCGCCGCGATCGCCGCCGGACTGTGGGCGGCCCGCACGGCCCGCTCCCGGCGCGCCCGCAGCGGCGCCTGAGCCCCGTCCCGCACCTCCCGCACCTCCCGTGCCTCCCGTACGCCCTCCCGTACGCCCGCCCTCGGCGGGCCGTCGCCGACGACATCCCCTGTACGCCGATCTCGTGGGTCGAGACGCCGTGAGGCAGAATCGGCCCCATGAGCAGCCAGCAGCCCACCGAGCCTGACGAGCCCGTCTACGACGACCGGGTCTACCGCTCCCCCATGGCCGTCGTCACGGGCATCGCGCTGCTCGCGCTCATCGCCTGGCTGTGCGGGGACGCGCTGCTGCGCGGGACGGGCGACGCCCGGTGGTTCGGTGCGGCGATCGCGCTGTTCGCCGTGCCGCTGACGGTGGCGTTCACGATCCGCCCGGCCGTCTTCGCCAACGACAACCGGATGCGCGTGCGCAACCCCTTCCGGGTCATCGAGCTGCCGTGGGCGGCCGTGGACGCGGTGCGCGCCGGGTACTCGGCGGAGGTGCTGGCCGAGGGGGCGAAGTACCAGCTGTGGTCGGTGCCCGTCTCGCTGCGCGAGCGCAAGAAGGCGCAGCGCCAGGGGTACGCCCGCCGCGGCGGGCTGACCGGCAAGGGGCTGGCCGCGCCGAAGGGCGCCGGTGCGGAGTCCGGCGGTGCGCCCGCCGAACCGCAGCGGGCGCACGCGGACCAGGTGGTCGACGAGCTGCGCGAGCTCGCCGAGCGCGGGGCGGCCCGGGCCGGCGCGCAGGGCAGCGTACGGGTGCGCTGGTCGTACGAGATCATCGCGCCCGCGGTGGCGGGCGCGGTGCTGCTGATCGTGCTGCTGGCCCTGCGCTAGGGCGCCGGTGCCGGCGGCGGCCGCCGGCTTCAGATTCTGGACGTGGCCGTGTCCCAGCTGGTGCACAGGGCCCAGATGATGAAGACGGCGATGGCGATCGCGACCAGTCCCCACAGCGGCTGGTAGGGCAGCCAGAAGAAGTGGACGATCACCGACAGCGAGGCCAGGAAGACGCCGGTGTAGCGGGCCCAGACCGCGCCCTTGAGCAGGCCGAGGCCGGTGACCAGGACCAGGATCCCGAGGATCAGGTGGATCCAGCCCCAGGCGCTCAGGTTGAACTTGAAGATGTAGTCGCCGATGCGCTGGTAGATCACGTCGTCCTTGGAGAGGGCGACGATGCCTTCCAGGATGGCGAAGACGCCCATGACGGTCATCAGGACGCCTGCGAACGTGATGCCGCCGGAACCCCATTCCTGGCGGGCACCGGGCCGGCTGGAAGGGGCGGGCGTGGGGGTGGTCGTCATCGCGCCACCTCGTCTCTCGCTGAGCCGGGACCTTCGTCGGATCCCGGATGGATGGGGCCATTCGAGCGTGCGCGGGCCCGCCCGGCACGGCGAGCGGCGGTAGGCCGAACGGGTGAGGCGGGGGCGGGCGGGACGGGGCGGGGCGCGTGGGCAGGGCGCCGTCCCGCGTCAGATCTCGCAGTTCAGCTGGACGTTCGTACCGCCCTCGCCGTCGCAGTCGTCGGTGCCGTCGCTGCCGTTGAGGGTGTCGTTGCCGGGGCCGCCGC
This sequence comes from Streptomyces sp. NPDC046866, assembly GCF_040704625.1. NCBI lineage: Bacteria > Bacillati > Actinomycetota > Actinomycetes > Kitasatosporales > Streptomycetaceae > Streptomyces > Streptomyces sp. NPDC046866. The sequence continues at coordinate 445,150 of NZ_JBEYXN010000003.1, read as the reverse complement.
GCAGGAAGTCGTCGCCGGGGCCGCCGGTGAGGAAGTCGATGCCGCCGGCGGTGCCGATGGAGTCGTTGGTGGTCTGGGCGTCGGCGTTGTCGCCGATGATGCGGTCGTTGCCGCCGCGGCCGTCGATGACGTCGTTGCCCGCGGTCGCGCGGGCGGGGTCGCCGAGGCCGCTGTCCCCGGCGAGGATCACCTCGCCGGCGCTGCCGCCGAAGATGCGGTCGTTGCCGGATCCGACGGCGGTGCCGTAGAAGGTCTGGTGGTCGCCCCAGGCGCCGAAGCCGCCGTCCGTGCCGAGGTCGATGATGTCGTCGCCGCCGGCGCCGGTGACGTTGCCGAGGATGGAGGTGCTGTCGCCGGTCACGGATCCGTTGTCGCCGGGGCCCTCCAGCAGGACGTCGTCACCGGCGCCGTCCGCGTCGTAGAAGCCGGCCGAGTCGCCGACGAGGCTGTCGCTGCCGTTGCCGCCGTCCAGGCGGTCCTCGGCCCCGCCGGTGGCGTGGTCGCCGACGCTGTCGCCCGTCAGGGCGTCCTCGTCGTCCCCGCCGAAGAGCAGGTCCCGGGAGGCGCCCTTGGCGGTGCCCTGGACGGCGTAGTGGTCGCCGATCAGGGAGTCGCCGCCGGCGCCGGCGAGGATCCGGTCGCGGCCGGTGGGACCGGTGGCGTCGCCGGTCCAGGCGATGTCGTCGCCGACCAGGAGGTCGCCGCCGGCGCCGCCGTCGATCTGGTCGTCGCCGGCGCCGCCCGCGATCTGGTCGTCGCCGGCGCCGCCGATGAGGACGTCGTTGTCGCCGAGGCCGCAGATCTTGTCGTTGCCGCCCCCGCCGTCGATGACGTCGCGGCCGGGGGTGCCGATGATGACGTCGTCGCCGGGGGTGCCGACGGTGCCGGTGGCCGTCGCGTTGAAGCAGGTGGGCGCTTCGTCGTCGGCGTGGGCGGGCGCCACGCCGAGCCCCGTCAGGGCGGCTGCCAGCGCGTGGGAGCCCACGAGTGCGACGAACGTGCGCAGGGGCCGGGCCCGCCCCCGTGCGGTTCTGCGGTGTACGAGCATGGCTGCCGTCCTTCCGTGGCCTGGGGTGTGCACCGGATGTGCACCGCGCTCACTGTGCGCGGTGGCGGCCGGGGGCCCGGGCGGACGCGTCCACCGCTCCGGTGTTTTCATCCGATCGGATTCTCATCGGACTCCATCGGATTCCGTCGGACTCCAGCGGCCGCAGCGGACCGGAACCGAAGCCGCCGACAGGGGCGTCCTCGCAGGTGTGCAGCGTCATGAGGTCGGCCACCGCGCCGCCACCGCCATACACCTGCGGCTCCGGCTCCTCGGCGGGGGCCTGCTGGTCGCCCATCTGCTCCTGGTCGCCTGGCTCACCCTGCGTCCCCTGGACGTCCCCTGGGCGGCCGCGGCCAACCTGACCCCGCTGGAGGGGATCAGGGCCGATCTCGCCTACGGGCCCCTGGAGGCGGCCCGCCGGATCGGGGAGGGGCTGGCCCTGCTCGCCCCGCTCGGCGTCCTGCTCCCGCTGACCAGCGGGAACCTGGCCCCGTCGCCGCTGGCCGCCTGGTCCTCGCTGGCGCGGACCGCCGCCGCGGCCGTGCTGGTCTCGCTCAGCATCGAGATGCTGCAGAGCGCCGTCCCGGGGCGGGTGGTCGACGTGGACGCGGTGCTGCTGAACACCCTCGGCGTGGTGCTGGCGCACGTGGCCGTCGTACCGGCGCTGCGCGCGCGGCTGCGGCGCTCGCGCACGGCGCGGCCGGAGCTCCCTCAGGGGTCCACCCCGAGAATTCCCAGGGTCGGGCTCGGCCCGTGGACCGACGTTCTCTCCGCGGTGCCGCGGGAGTATTGAGGCATCGCGGGAAACTCCCGCGAACACCTCGGAGGAGATCCCATGAGCGCCCTCGTTCGACCCCGTGACGGCCGCTGGATCGGCGGCGTCTGCGCCGGACTGGCGCGACGCTTCGGAATTTCCGCGAACACGATGCGGGCGATATTCGTCGTCTCGTGCCTGCTGCCCGGCCCGCAGTTCCTGATCTACCTGGCGCTGTGGGTGCTGCTGCCCAACGAGAAGTCCCCCTCCACCGCCTGGTGACCCGGGCGGAGGGGGCGGCCGGCCGCGCGGCCGTCAGCCCGCGCGGCGGACCTTCTCCAGCTGCTTGTCCGCCACGTCCTGCGGCACCAGCGCCTTCTGCCCGGCCCCGGCCACGTTGAGGGCCATGAGCCGGACGATCGTGTCCCCCTGCCGTACGACGACCACGTGCACCCGGGCCGAGACGCCCTGGGCGGTGGCGGTGGTGGTCCAGCTGACGGTGTCGTCGCCGGCCGTCCTGTACGCGGCGGCGCGGACCTCGCGGTAGCTGCCGCTCTGCTTCTCGACGGTGGCGGTGAAGCCCGTACCGCAGGCGGCGACCGCGTCCTTCAGGCGGGTGACGAGGGCCTTGGCGTCCCGCTCGGCGTAGGAGCTGACGGAGGCGGAGACGGCGAGCCCGACCTGCTTGCGGGAGCCGATCCCCCGGTTGACGGTCTCCCGCGCGGCCGGGTCCGGCTTGTCACCCATGATGTCGGCGAGCGGCTGGCAGGCCTTGCGGTCGGCCTGGGGCTGGCCGTCGGGGGCGTTGGGGTTCTTGCCCTGGGCGGAGACCTGGTAGTCGGGCAGGTCACCCTGTTCCAGGGCGGAGCGCTCCAGCCGGCTGCCGCCGGTCTTGGGCGCGGCGGGGCCCGAGGGGGCCGCGGCGCCCGGGGAGCCGGCGGGGGAGCCGGCCGGGACGGAGCCCTTGGGGTCCGGCGCCTCGGCGCCCGCGGTGGCGTCGCCGCTGCCGCACCCGGCGGCGCCCAGCAGGAGGGCGGGCAGCAGGGCGGCCGTGGCGGCCGCGGACGTGAACCGTGTCTTCAGGCGCATGTACCGGTGACCTCTCACCTCTCCCCCGGCTGCTGCCGGGCGGTGCTCCCGTCCTTTCCCGGACGGGCAGTTGGCGCGGATCCTGGCACGACGGCACGGCGCGGCGCACCCCGGTCGAACCGGTGTGCGCCGCGCGGGCACGCGTACGGATCCGGCGCGGATCCGTACGGGATCCGGCCGGGACCGGCGGGGGTCAGCCGCCGAGGGCGCCGCCGATCGGGAGGCCGCCGAGGGTCGGGCCGACCGCGTCCGTCAGCTGGCCGAGCGGGGCCGCCGGGTCGCTGGACTGGCCGTCGGTGCTCATCTGCTGCTGGCTGGTGAGGCTCTGGAGCGCGCCGGTGGCGGAGCCGAGGGCGTCGGTCAGGCCGACGGCGGGGACGGCGGCCGAGGCGGAGCCGGCAGCGGCGGCGGCGAAGGCGGCACCCACGGCGGCGGCACCGAGGATCTTGGCGGCTGACTTCTTCATGAAGGATCGTCCTTGCGACGGGGAACGGAGCGGCTCCGCAAACTAGTCACTTCAAACGGCCGCCCGCAAACATCCTTAAATACGAGAAAGCGCCCGGGAATTGCTCCTCCCGGACGCTTTCATTCCGTCAGGTCGTGGCCTAGGCGGAAACAGAACCGCTGGTGGAGGCGGTCTACCGGAACAGCCATTCCGACTTCAGCTCGGCATAGCCGGGCTTGATGACGTCGTTGATCATCGCCAGTCGTTCATCGAAAGGAATGAACGCCGACTTCATGGCATTGACGGTGAACCACTGCATGTCGTCGAGCGTGTAGCCGAAGGTGTCCACCAGGTGCTCGAACTCGCGGCTCATGCTGGTGCCGCTCATCAGCCGGTTGTCGGTGTTCACCGTCAGGCGGAAGTGCAGCTTGCGCAGCAGCCCGATGGGGTGCTCCGCGTACGAGGCGGCCGCCGCGGTCTGCAGGTTCGAGGTGGGGCACATCTCCAGCGGGATGCGCTTGTCGCGGACGTACGAGGCCAGCCGGCCGAGCTTCACGGAGCCGTCGGCGGCGACCTCGATGTCGTCGATGATCTTCACGCCGTGGCCCAGGCGGTCGGCGCCGCACCACTGCAGGGCCTGCCAGATCGACGGGAGGCCGAAGGCCTCGCCCGCGTGGATGGTGAAGTGGTTGTTCTCGCGCTTGAGGTACTCGAACGCGTCCAGGTGGCGGGTGGGGGGGAACCCGGCCTCGGCGCCGGCGATGTCGAAGCCGACCACGCCGTTGTCGCGGTAGCGGTTGGCCAGCTCGGCGATCTCCAGCGCGCGGGCGGCGTGGCGCATCGCGGTGAGCAGGGCGCCGACGCGGATGCGGTGGCCGTTGGCCCGGGCCCGGCGCTCGCCCTCGCGGAAGCCGTCGTTCACGGCCTCGACGACCTCTTCGAGGGTCAGGCCGGCCTCGAGGTGCTGCTCGGGGGCGTAGCGGACCTCGGCGTAGACCACGCCGTCCTCGGCGAGGTCCTCGGCGCACTCGGCGGCGACGCGGAACAGCGCCTCCTTGGTCTGCATGACGGCGCAGGTGTGCGCGAACGTCTCCAGGTAGCGCGGCAGGGAGCCGGAGTCGGCGGCCTCGCGGAACCAGATGCCGAGCTTGTCGGCGTCCGTTTCGGGCAGGTTGCCGTAGCCGGCCGCCCGGGCCAGCTCGATGATGGTCCCGGGCCGCAGGCCGCCGTCGAGGTGGTCGTGCAGCAGCACCTTCGGGGAGCGGCGGATCTGATCCGGGGTGGGCTTGTTGCTGGTCTCGCTCGTCATCTCCGCACTCTAACTCCTACGCGCGTAGAGCGCCGGGCGGCGCCGGGCGTCGATATCCAACAGAGACCGTACGGACGGGTCGCGTACACCTGTCAGTCTGAGACTGTTCCGCCATGTCACATGATGCGCCTCCGGCGCGCGGGACCCGCCTGGGGCGGGCGGCCGGCGCGAACGGCACGTACTCGACGGTCAGCGGCGTGGTGCTCCTGCTCCCCGGTTCCTCCCGGTGGCACCCCGGCCCGGTGCGCCCGCTCGCGCGGGCCCTGGCCCGGGCGGGCGGGGCGGACGGGCTGGTCGCCCACACCCTCGTCCACGGCGGGCGGGGCTCCCGCGAGGAGGACGCCCGCTGGGCGGTCGGCGAGGTGGTGCGCCGGTACGGCGACGTCCCGGTCTGCCTGGCCGGCTACGACGCGGGCGGGCGGGCCGCACTGCTCGCGGCGGGCCACGAGGCCGTCAACTGCGTCCTGGCGCTCGCCCCTTCCCTGGACGAGGCGCCCGGAGCGGCGGCGCGCGAGCCGGTCAAGCAGCTCTCCGGCCGGCAGGTGCTGATCGTGCACGGGACGAACGACGCGCGCTGCGACCCGGAGGCCTCCTTCCGGCTCGCGGCGCGGGCGAAGAAGGCCAACCGGGCGACCTGCCGCTTCGAAGTCCACTCCGACGGGCACGGGTTACGCGACCACCGCTTCGAAGTGGTCGCGCTGGCCGTGGACTTCGTACTCGGCGCGATGATCTCCGGACGCTGGTCCCGGCCGGTGACGGACGCCCTGGCCGCACCGCCGCCGCTCGGCCTGCGGATGCCGCTGGCCTCCGGTTTCGGGCGCTCGCTGCGCGGCTGACCGCTCCGCGGGCGGGGAGGGGCCGCGCGCGTACAGTGAGAAGTGGACTCGGGGGTGGCTTTCTCCTGGAGGGATCCGCCATGACCATCGTGCGCAGGAGCTTCGACGAGGCCGACGAGACGCGCCCGTTCGCGGACAACAAGGGCCGGCTGGACCTGATCCAGGCGGAGGGCGGGCCGGTGGGCCGCGCGGTGTTCGAGCCGGGCTGGCGCTGGTCGGAGCACATCAAGCCGCTGGCCGGCACCGACAGCTGCCGGTCCGCCCACACGAGCTACGTGGTGAGCGGCCACATGCACGTCGTCATGGACGACGGGCAGGAGGAAGACTACGGCCCCGGCGACTTCATGCAGATCTCCCCGGGCCACGACGCCTGGGTCGTCGGCGACGAGCCGTGCGTCGCCGTCGACTGGACGGGCTTCGGCGACTACGCGAAGGCGGCCGGCGGCTGACGGCCGAGCGGCTCCTGTCACCGTCCCGGCTCCCGCCCCGGCCCCGTCCGGAGCCGGCGCGCTCCGTGCCGGCGGTGGGCGCACCGGTCCGGGCGTGCCTGCCGTTCCGCCCCCTCACGGCCGGACGGCACCCCCGGTGGATCCGGCGCGGCCACCGCCGTGCGGGCCCGCGCACCGGGCGGCCGCCGTCATGGCGGAACGCGGCTGAGCCGGACGGTCCTGGTCCCGGACCCTCCGTGCGGGTCGGCTCCCCCGTACCGCGCTTCCCCCTCCCGGTGGCTCCACTCTGCCGGGCGGCGCCCGCTGGTTACCGCGCGTCAGGGCGTCGTCTTGCCGCCTTGCGGGAACACGAGGGGTTTACGAACCACCCCAATCCGGGACGAATACGGGTATGCCCGCCGACCCGTCCGTCCCGCCACCCGGAGGCGATCTGAGCCCCGCCGCCCGGCGGCTGTACGCGTACGCCGTCGAGCGGCACTCCTTCGCCCCGGCGGAGGCGACCGAGGCCCTCGGCGTGCGGGCGGCCGCGGCGATCTCCGAGCTGGCGGCGGCCCACCTGCTCCAGCGCACCCCCGGCGGCGGCCCGGACCGGTGGAGCGCGGTCGCGCCCCGGACGGCGGCGGCCCGGGCGCTGGCCCCGCTGGCCCTCCTCGTCCGCGAGACCCACGACGAGATGGACCGGCTGCGCGGGCGGCTGGAGGCGCTGGTGCCCGCGTACGAGGCCGGGGCGGTCCAGCGCGACCGCAGCGGATCGGGGCGGCAGCAGCTGGAGACGGTCACCGACCTGGGGGCGGTGCGGGCGCTGATCGCGGAGCTGGTCGCGGGGTGCGAGAAGGAGCTGCTGACCTCCCAGCCGGGCGGGGCGCGGCCGCTGGAGACCCTGCAGGAGGCCATCGGGCGCGACGAGTCGCTGCTGGCCCGCGGGGTCCGGATGCGGACGATCTACCAGCACACCGCGCGCTACTCGCGGCCCACGGCGGCGTACGTGGAGCGGGTGACGGCGCTGGGCGCGCAGGTGCGCACGATCGGGGACGGGCTGATGCGCATGCTGATCTTCGACGGGCACACCGGGCTGATGGCCGTCCCGGACCGGGTCGGGGCGGCGCTGGTGGTGCGCGAGCCGAGCGTGGTCCACTTCATGGCCTCGGCCTTCGAGCGGTCCTGGCTGAGCGCGGAGCCGTTCCCCACGACGGTGACCCCGGAGGCGGCCCGCTCGCTCTCGGACGAGCTGCGGCAGACGATCGTCCGGCTGCTCGCGGAGGGGCTGGAGGACAAGGTCATCGCACGGCGCCTCGGCATGTCGGAGCGCACCTGCCAGCGGCACATCGCGGAGATCATGCGCGCGGTGGGCGCCAAGTCCCGCTTCCAGGCGGGCTACTTGCTCTCGGCGGCGGGGGCGGCGGGAGCGGCCGGAGCAGCGGGGGCGGGCGGCGGGGGCTGAACGGGGCCGCCGAAGGCTTCCGGGATCAGTTTGCCGCGGCGGGACAGCAGGAAGCGCTTGAACTGGGCGACGGGCGGGGTGTCGGGGTGGCCGTCGAGCCAGGCGACGCCGATCTCGCGGACCGCGCGCGGGGCGGTCACCGTCAGCTCGACCACGCCGGGGCGGGCCACCGCCGGCGGCGGCAGCAGGGCCACGCCGAGGCCGGCGGCGACCAGCCCGCGCAGGGTCTCGGCCTCCTCGCCCTCGAAGGCGACGCGGGGCGCGAACCCGGCCTCGGCGCACAGGTCGTCGGTGATGCGGCGCAGGCCGTAGCCGGACTCGAGGGTGACGAAGGTTTCCTCTGCGGCCTCCGCGAGCCGGATGCGCTTGCGGGTGGCCAGGCGGTGGTCGTCGGGCACGACCAGGCGCAGCCGCTGCTCGTCGAGGCGGCGGGCGACGAGGTCGGGGGCGTCGGGCAGCGGCGAGGTCAGGCACAGGTCGAGCTCCCCGGCCCGCAGCCGCTCCAGCATCGCCTCGCCGTAGTTCTGGACCAGGGAGAAGCGCACGCGCGGGTGGTCGGCGCGGAAGGCGCGGATCAGGCCGGGTACGGTCTCGGGGCCGAGGGTGTGCAGGAAGCCGAACGCCACCTTGCCGTAGGCCGGGTCGGCGTCCTGCTGGACGGACTCCGCGGCGCGGGCGATCTCGGCGAGGGCCTTCTCGGTGGAGGCGAGGAAGGTCCGCCCGGCGGTGGTGAGCGCGACGGTCCGTCCCTTGCGGGCGAACAGCACGACGCCCAGGTCCTGTTCGAGGCGGACCATGGCCCGCGACAGGGTGGACTGCGGCACCCCCAGCTCGTGGGCGGCGCGGGTGACGTGCTCGTGGCGGGCGACCGCGGCGAAGTACGCCAGGCGCGGGGCCAGCAAACCTGTCACGGGGATGTTCTCTTCGTAACGGTTCGTTGACATGCGCCCTCCTGAGCAGTGCTGATGCACCAGTGGATCGATTATCGCGATTCTGTGCATTGGACGCATGAAACGCGGCGGGTCTACGGTCGTTGCATGCCTCCCGCTCATACCGGGGCACCCGTCATCCCGGGTGCCTCCACCCCGTCGTCCCCTCACACCACCGACGCCGCCGCGGCCGGCGGAACCGGCGCAGCCGCTGCCGACGCCGCCGCGGCCCCCGAGGCCCTCGCCCCCGGCCGCCCCGGCTACCGCCGGATGAGCCTCGCGCTCTTCGCCGCCGGACTCGCGACGTTCGCCCTCCTCTACTCCACCCAGGCCCTGCTGCCCGCGATCTCCGAGGGCTTCGGCGTGACGGCGGGTCAGGCCAGCTGGACCGTCTCCGCGGCCACCGGCGCCCTCGCCCTGTTCGTCCTGCCGCTCAGCGCCCTCTCCGAGCGCTTCGGGCGGACCCGGACGATGACGGCCTCCCTCGCCGTGGCCGTCGGCGTCGGGCTCCTGGTCCCCTTCGCGCCGAGCCTGGAGTGGCTGGTGGCGCTGCGCGCCGTCCAGGGCGCGGCCATCGCCGGCATCCCGGCCTCCGCGATGGCGTACCTGGCGGAGGAGGTCCGGCCGAAGGCACTGGTCGGGACGATCGGCCTGTTCGTGGCGGGCAACTCCATCGGCGGCATGAGCGGCCGCCTCGCCACCGGCTGGGCGGCCCAGGCGTGGGGCTGGCGGGCCGGCCTGCTGACCGTCGGCGTGCTGGCGCTGGCCTGCGCGGCCGCCTTCCGGGTCCTGCTGCCGCGGGCCCGGTTCTTCCGCCCCGCCTCGCTGGACCCGCGCGCCGTCGGCGCCTCGGTCGCCCGCCACCTGCGCGATCCGCTGCTGCTGCGGCTGTACGCGATCGGCGCCCTGTTCATGACCGTGTTCGGGGCCGTGTACACCGTCATCGGCTACCGGCTGGTCGAGGAGCCGTTCTCCCTCGGGCAGGGCGTGATCGGCTCGATCTTCCTGATCTACCTGGTGGGCACGGCCTCCTCCGCGGCGGCGGGGCAGCTGGTGGCCCGGATGGGCCGCCGCGGGGCGCTGTACCTGGCCGTGGCGACGACCGCGCTGGGGCTGCTGCTGTCGCTGTCGCAGTCGCTCGGCGCGATCGTGGCCGGGCTGGTACTGATCACCGCCGGGTTCTTCGCGGGCCACGCGGTGGCCTCGGCGGCGGTCAGCCGGACCGCGGTGTCGGGCCGGGCGCAGGCCTCCGCGCTGTACCAGTCGGCGTACTACCTCGGCTCCAGCGCGGGCGGCACGCTCGGCGCGCTGGCCTTCCACGCGGCGGGCTGGGAGGCCACGGCGGCCCTGGCGCTGCTGGCCGTGCTCGGCGTCGTGTCGATCACCCTGTACGGCTCGCACGCGGCCCGCGCCGAGCGCCGGATCCCGGCGCGGGCGGCCGCGGCCCGCTGAGCCGGCCGGGCCGCGGGCCGGAGCGGTACGGAGCGGTAGGGAGCGGTAGGGAGCGAGGGGCCGCGGGGCCAACACCCCCGGGCCCCTTCGCGTTTGTGTCCCGGGCTGCGGCTGTCAGTGCCCTCGGGTAGGTTCCACAGGTATCGGGATCGACCAGGGGGACGGCAAAATGACGAACACCGCACAGCCCGCCGCAGGCGCGGCCGCCGCCCCCGATGCGGCCGACGGTCTGGACGCCGCGCTGGACCGCTACCGGGTGGAGCTCACCGGCTACTGCTACCGGATGCTCGGCTCCTCCTTCGACGCCGAGGACGCGGTGCAGGACACGTACATCCGCGCCTGGCGCAGCTTCGAGAAGTTCGAGGGGCGCTCCTCGCTGCGGTCGTGGCTGTACCGGATCGCGACCAACGTCTGCCTGGACCTGCTGAGCGCGGGCAGCAAGCGGGCCCGCCCCATGGACCTGACCGCCCCGCAGCACCAGGCCACCGCCGTCCTGAGCGAGCGGCCCGAGGTGACCTGGCTTGAGCCGGTCCCGGACGGGCGGGTGCTCCCGCAGACCGCGGATCCGGCGGAGATGGCGCTGGCCAGGGAGTCGGTGCGGCTGGCGTTCGTCGCGGCGCTGCAGCACCTGCCGCCCAAGCAGCGGGCCGTGCTGATCCTGCGCGAGGTGCTGGCCTGGAAGGCCGACGAGGTGGCGGTGCTGCTGGAGACCACCACCGCGTCGGTCAACAGCGCCCTGCAGCGGGCGCGGGCCACCCTCTCCGCGCACCCGCCGCGCGAGAGCGAGCCGGCCGACCCGCTGGACGCGGAGCAGGTCAAGCTGCTGGAGCAGTACCTGTCGGCGTTCGAGGCGTACGACATCACCCGGCTCACCACGCTGCTGCACGAGGACGCGGTGCTGTCCATGCCGCCGTTCGACCTGTGGCTGCAGGGGCCGGCGGACATCGCCGCCTGGCACCTGAACCAGGGCATCGGCTGCAAGGGCTCGCGTCTGCTGCCGACCACCGCCAACGGGCTGCCCGCCTTCGGCCAGTACCGGCCCCGCGAGGACGGCCGGCCCGGGCACGTGCCGTGGGCGCTGCAGGTGCTGGAGGTCTCAGGCGGGCGGATCGTCGGGCTCAACGCCTTCCTCGACACCGCCCGGTGGTTCCCGCTGTTCGGGCTGCCCGAGCAGCTCGACTAGCCCCACCAGGCCGAGCAGCGCCCGCAGCTCGGGCCCCGCCCCCGTCACCAGGAGGCCGCGCCCCCAGCGGCGGGCGGTCAGCCGCAGCCGGGCCAGGGTCTCCACGGCCGCGAGCCCGGGCGCGGTGAGCGCGCCGACGTCGCACTCCACGGCGCCGGCTCCGGCCCCGTACAGCTCCGCCAGCCGCAGACACACCGCGTCCGCGCCGCCCACCGCCACGTCGGGCCCCGTCAGGACCAGGATCTGCGTCTTCACGCCTGTCTGACCGCAGGGCCCGGCAAAACTCATCGGCCCCGCGTGCGGCGCTTCTCGATCTCCTCCTCGCTCGGCGCCGGCCCGGCCGGCAGCGCCTCGGGCAGGCCGCCGTCGGGCGCGGCGCGCACGGTGCCGCCGGCGGCCGCCGGGCGCGGGGGCGGCTGCGTGAAGGCGGGGGGCTCCTGCACCAGCCCGTTGCCGGTGGTCAGGCCCACGGGGGCCGGCCCGGCGTCCCGCACCCCGACCGTGTGCGAGGGGCGGGCCGTGGGCCGGGCCGACGGGCGGTCCGGCGTACGGGCCCGCCGGCGCTGCGGTGCCCCGGCCGCCAGGGCCCCGCGGGGTACGGGCTCGTCGTGGGGGTCCGTCGTCTCGATGGTGATCCGCACGGCCGTCCACCTGCCCTAGTTCAGCACCGCGAACCGGCCCTCGAAGGTGACCGGGTCGGAGGTGAGGTTCTTGACCGTGATCCAGTACGTGGCCTTGTCCGCGGAGGCCCGCTCCACGGCGACGTCCCAGTCGACCTGCGGCCCGCCGGAGGGGGGTGCGGCCGGGGAGGTGGGCACCACGTACCAGACGACGTGCCAGCTCGCGGGCCAGTCGGAGGTCGACCAGCGCTGGGTCGCGCCCGGCTCCAGCGATCCGGTGAACTGCGTGTCGGTCCACATGCCGGTTCCCTTTCGCTTCTCGGTGGCGTTCGCTCAGTAGCGGCTGAGGATCGCGTGGCGGCCCTCGAACTCCACCGGCTGCGCGGTGAGGTTGGCGACCGTGATCCAGTACGTGACGAACTCGCTCCCCGCGCGCTCCGCCTGCACGGTGCAGCTCAGCTGGGGCGCGCCCGAGCCCTCGGTGACGGGCATGACCGTCCACAGGACGTGCCGGGTCGCCGGCCAGTCGGCGCTGAACCAGCGCCGGGTCTCGCCGCCCGCCAGCGTGCCGGTGAACTGCGTGCCGCACACCGGCTCGGTCAGCCAGCCGTCGACGGGGATCTCCCAGACCCCGCGGTTGCGGGTGCCGGCGCGCAGGACCCGGGCGTGCGGGTGCAGGACGAGGTCGCCGACGATCGCGTGGGGCAGCCCGTCGGAGAAGGCCCGCCAGGTGGCCCCGGCGTCGGTGCTCTCGTAGACGCCCAGATCGGCGGCGACCCAGATCCGGTCCCGGTCGACCGGGTCCACCTCCACCGCGTTCAGCGGCAGCTCCGGCAGTCCGGCGGAGCGGTCGGTCCAGGACGCGCCGCCGTCGGTGGAGCGCCAGATGCGGCCGCCGCCGACCGAGCTGTGGGTGACCCAGATCCGGTCCGGGGCGGCGGGGTCGGCGTGGATGTCGCTGACCCAGGCATCCGGGCGGGGCACCGCCAGTGCGGTGGGCGGGCTCCACGCGCCGGCCTGCCAGGTGGTGCGGTACACCCCGCCCCGCACGGTGCCGACGAGGACGTGGTCGGGCCGCGGGACGTACAGGGCCGAGGCGGGCCCGGGGGCCGGGCCCGGCAGCGGGAGCCGGGTCCAGTGCGCGCCATTGTCCCGGGAGAGGTACAGCGCCCCGCCGCCGATCGCGACGGTGCGGCCGCCGGTGGCGGCGGTCTCCAGCGGCGGGTAGAACAGCGACTTCTCGCCGTCCGGCACGGGCGGGGAGACGTCGGTCCAGCTGTCGAAGTCGCCCTGCCGGTCGGAGCGTTCGAGGTTCATCTCGAAGAACGTGTGGAAGACGGTGCGCGGGTCGGCGCGGCTGACCGCGCAGTCGCCGCCGTCGCCGTCCTGGACGTGGGTCCACTGCGGGGAGCCGGTCCAGCGGTTGGTGCCGTTGTCCTGGGTGCCGCCCAGGACGCGGCGCGAGGAGCCGAAGTCCTGGGCGAGGTACTCGAACTCGGTGACGACCAGCCCGTGGTTGAGGTCCTCCCAGGTGGTGCCGCGGTCCGGGCTGCGGAACAGGCCGCCGTCGTTGCCGACGTAGACGACGTCGGGACGGCCTGGCTCGAAGGCGATGGCGTGCTGGTCGGGGTGGACGGAGTCGCCGCCGGTCTTCCGGGTCGAGATGTCCTGCCAGGTCCATGTGGTCCCCGCCTGCTCGCCGCGGTACGCGTCGATGGCGCCGAGGTAGATCCGGTCGGCGCGGTCCGGGGCCACGGCGAGGAACCAGTCGTACCAGGCCTGGCTCGTGTCCACGTCCGCCGGGGGCGCCACCTTCTTCCAGGTCCCGGCGGCGCGGCGCCACAGCCGGGCCCTGCCGTCGGCGTCCGCGCCCCACGCGTACGCGACCGCCGGGTCGGAGGGGGCGATGGCCACGGCGAGCCGGGCGAAGGGCATGGTGCCGGGGGTCGGCAGGGGGACCGCCTCCCAGGCCGCCCCGCCGTCCGCCGAGCGGAACAGCCCGTCCTGGCAGGCGGCGAGCGCCTCGCCGCCTGCCGCGGAGAGCGCGAGCGACCAGGCGAGGCCGGTCCGGCGCCGGGTCCAGTGGGCACCGCCGTCGGTGGAGGCGTACAGGCCGCCGGTCGTGGCGGCGAGGACGGTGCCGGGGCGGGCGGGGTCGAACGCCAGGTCGTAAAAGCCCTGTCCGACGAACGGGTCCGTGCACAGCGGCGCCCATTTCGTGCCGCCGTCGGTGGACTTCAGCACGCCCGTGCCCAGCCACCACCAGCTGTTGCCCTCCCCCGTCCCGGCGAGGACCGTCCCCGGGGAGGCCGGGTCGAAGGCGAGGGCGCCGGTGGTCAGGGTCGCCGCGTCGTCGGTGCGGGGCGTCCAGGACGCGCCGCGGTCCTCGGTCTCCCACACGCCGCCGCCGGCCGAGCCGGCCAGGACGTGGGCGGGGTCGGCGGGGTCCACGGCGATCGCGGCGATCCGGCCCGAGACGTTCACCCGGCTCAGGCCGTACGTCTGCCCGTTCGGGACGGCCCAGGGGCCCAGCGAGCGCCACTGCGGGCCCGCCGCATCGGCCGGCCGCGCGAGACGCTCGGCGGCCGCCCGGTACGCACCGACGAGGGCCCCGCCGGGGTCCTCCTCCCGCGACCCCTTCCCGGCAGCCGTGCCCTTCCTGCCCTTCTTGCCCTTCTTTCCTTTCTTTCCTTTCTTCCCGCCGGCCCGGTCGTCGTCCTCGGGTGCGGCGGGGGGCTGCGGCGGCCCCGCGGCGCGGGCGATCAGCTCGTCCTGCCCGGCCCGCCCGAGGCCGGGAGCGGCGCGCTCGACCGCCGCGGCGGTCTCCTGGCCCTGCCCCCTGCGGGCGAGCTCCTGCACCAGCCGGGTCAGGGCCTTGCCGCCGGGCGGCCGCGGGCCGCGCCCGCCCGGGTCTTCGGAAGCGCTCGGTCCCTGCATGGCGTGCCCCTCTTTTTTCGGCGCGGCGGCGCGGCTCGCGCGGGCGCATGCTCCCGCGAGCGCGCAGACCTCTCCGGGGTTCCCCCATGGCCGGACCCGCCCGTAACGGGCTCCCACCGGCTCAGGCCTCTTCGCCCTCTTCGCCCTCTTCGAACGCTTCGGACTCTTCGGCAACGGGGGCGTGGTCAGCCTCGGCCTCGTCCGCCGCAGTGGTGTCCCTGGGCTCCCTGGCGGCGCGGAACTCCTCCAACCGCCGTGCGGCGTGCCCGCCTTGGCGGGGCGGCTCGCTTGCGCCGGCGGGCCGGCGCGACGGCCCCTCACTCACATCGCCACGATACTGCCGCCGCAGATCACCCGCACGCGCAACCCGGCCGGCTCCCGCCGACACCCGAGTCGGGCTCCGGCCCCGCCGCCCAACCCTGGGGCAGCGCCCCAGGAGCCCGGCCGGCTTCCGTCGACGCCCATGGCACGGATCGGCGCGGCCAGCCCCGCCGGCGATCGAGGCGCCGGGGGGCCGGGGTTATCCGCGCCCACTCCGCCGGGGCGGGACGGTGGGTCAGGCGATGCGGTCCAGGATGATCGGGGTCGGGTGGAAGGACGTGTCCGCCGGGGCGATGTCGTACGAGCCCTCCAGCGAGGCCAGGGCGTACTCGAACTTCTCCGGCGTGTCCGTGTGCAGCGTCATCAGCGGCTGGCCCGCGGTGACCTGCTCGCCCGGCTTGGCGTGCAGCTCGATGCCCGCGCCGGCCTGCACCGGGTCCTCCTTGCGGGCGCGGCCCGCGCCCAGCCGCCAGGCGCCGACGCCGACCGCGTACGCGTCGAGGCGGGTCAGGACGCCCGAGGCGGGGGCGGTGACGACGTGCTGCTCGCGCGCGACCGGCAGAGCGGCGTCCGGATCGCCGCCCTGGGCCCGGATCATGCGGCGCCAGACGTCCATCGCGGAGCCGTCGGCGAGCGCCTTGGCCGGGTCGGCGTCCTTGATGCCGGCGGCGTCCAGCATCTCCTTCGCCAGGGCGATGGTCAGCTCGACCACATCGGCCGGGCCGCCGCCGGCCAGGACCTCGACGGACTCGCGGACTTCGAGCGCGTTGCCCGCGGTCAGGCCGAGCGGGGTGGACATGTCGGTGAGCAGGGCGATGGTCTTCACGCCGCTGTCGGTGCCCAGCGCCACCATGGTGGAGGCGAGTTCGCGGGCGTCGTCGATGTTCTTCATGAAGGCGCCGGAGCCGACCTTCACGTCCAGGACGAGCGAGCCGGTGCCCTCGGCGATCTTCTTCGACATGATCGAGGAGGCGATCAGCGGGATGGCCTCCACCGTGCCGGTGACGTCCCGCAGCGCGTACAGCTTCTTGTCGGCCGGGGCGAGGCCGTCACCCGCCGCGCAGATGACCGCGCCGGTGGTGTCGAGGACGTGCAGCATCTCCTCGTTGGACAGCAGTGCACGCCAGCCGGGGATGGACTCCAGCTTGTCCAGGGTGCCGCCGGTGTGGCCGAGGCCGCGGCCGGAGAGCTGCGGCACCGCCGCACCGCAGGCGGCGACGAGCGGGGCCAGCGGCAGGGTGATCTTGTCGCCGACGCCGCCGGTGGAGTGCTTGTCGGCGGTCGGGCGGGAGAGGGAGTCGAAGTTCATCCGCTCGCCGGAGGCGATCATCGCGGCGGTCCAGCGGGCGATCTCGGACCGGTTCATGCCGTTGAGCAGGATGGCCATGGCCAGCGCCGACATCTGCTCGTCGGCGACGACGCCGCGGGTGTAGGCGTCGATGACCCAGTCGATCTGCTCGGGGCTGAGCTCGCCGCGGTCCCGCTTGGTACGGATGACGGAGATGACGTCCATGTGGTGCTTCCTTCTACGCGCATAGAGGGGTGTAGGGATTCCGCGGGAGTAGGGCGGAATGAGTGGAAGAAGTACGGCGGCCCCCCGCCTCGTGGGCGGAGGGCCGTCGGCACGGTTATCTCAAGTGGTCCGGCCCGAAGGCCTGCGGCAGCATCTCCGCCAGCGGAAGGATCCCCTTCGGGGTCTCCACCAGCAGTTCCGGTCCGCCGAACTCGTACAGCAGCTGGCGGCAGCGCCCGCACGGGACGAGTACCTCGCCCTTGCCGTCGACGCAGGTGAAGTGCGTCAGCCGGCCGCCGCCCGTGGCCTGGAGGGAGGAGACCAGCCCGCACTCGGCGCACAGGCCGAGCCCGTAGCTGGCGTTCTCCACGTTGCAGCCGGTCACGATCCGGCCGTCGTCCACGACGGCTGCGGCACCGACCGGGAAGCCCGAGTACGGGGCGTACGCCCGGGACATGGCGTCCCGGGCGGCCTCGCGCAGGACCTCCCAGTCGGGGGTGGCCGCCGTCGTCACTTGCCCTGGCCCTTGCGGTACGGCAGGCCGTCCGCCTTGGGCATCCGCAGGCGCTGCGCCGACAGGGCCAGCACCAGCAGCGTCGTGACGTACGGGGCGGCGTCGACGAACTGGCTCGGGACGGCGTCGGTCAGCGCGTACCAGACGAACAGGCCGGCCGCGCAGGCCAGGGAGATCGCCGCCTGGAGGTGCTTCTTCTTGTACAGCTGCCAGGCGACGACCGCGACGAGCAGGATCGCGAGCAGCAGCAGCATCGCGTGGACGTTCTCGGCGCCGCCGCGCAGCTTGAGGCTGTACGTGAAGCCGAACAGGCCCGAGCCGAGGGCCATGCCGCCCGGCATCCAGTTGCCGAAGATCATCGCGGCGAGGCCGATGTAGCCACGCCCGCCGGTCTGGCCCTCCTGGTAGATGCCGGTGGAGACGATCGCGAGGAACGCGCCGCCCAGGCCGGCCATCGCACCGGAGACGACCACGGCGATGTACTTGTACTTGTAGACGTTGACGCCGAGGGACTCGGCGGCGGTCGGGTTCTCACCGCAGGAGCGCAGGCGCAGGCCGAAGGAGGTCCGCCACAGCACCCACCAGGTGGCGGGGATGAGCAGGATCGCGACGATGGTCAGCAGCGACAGGTTGGTGACCAGCCCGCCGATGATGCCGGCGAGGTCCGAGACCAGGAACCAGTGCTTGGCCTGGAGGGTGGCGAGCCCGTGCGACAGTCCGGGGACGGTGATCTCGGTGATCGGCTCGATGCGCGGGGACTGCTTCGAGGAGCCGCCCGGGACCTTGTCGAAGGTGAAGTTCGACAGGTACTGGGTGAAGCCGATGGCCAGGATGTTGACCGCCACACCGGAGACGATGTGGTTGACGTTGAACGTGACCGTGATGATCGCGTGCAGCAGGCCGCCGAGCGCGCCGCCGACGATGCCGAGGGCGACGCCGGTCCACGGGCCCCACTGGTAGCCGGCCCAGGCGCCGAACCAGGTGCCCAGGATCATCATGCCCTCGAGGCCGATGTTGACCACGCCGGAGCGCTCGGCCCACAGGCCGCCGAGGCCGGCCATGGCGATCGGCACGGCGAGCTGGAGGGCCCCGGAGACCTGGCCGACGGAGGTCAGGTCGTTGGCGCCGGAGATGACCCGGACCAGCGAGAGCAGCACGAGGCCGCCCGCGATGATCAGCAGGATCCACGGCAGGGTGAGCTTGCGGCGGCCGCCGCCCTTCTTGGGCGCGGCGCTCGTCGCGGAAACGGTGCTGGTGCTCACGCCGCGACCTCCTTGTCGGTCTTGATGGCGTGGCCGGCGGCCAGCTCCTCGCCGACCTTCTGCTGCTGGCGGCGGATGCCGTAGCGGCGGACGAGCTCGTAGCTGACGACGACCGCGATCACGATCAGGCCCTGCATGATCGTGCCGATCTCCTTGGCGTAGCCGGCGGTGTCGAGACCGGCGGAGGCCTTGTCGATGAAGGCGATCAGGAGGGCGGAGAAGAAGATGCCCAGCGGGTTGTTGCGGCCCAGCAGCGCGATGGTGATGCCGGTGAAGCCGACGCCCAGCGGGAAGGAGAGGTTGTACGTGTGCGACTCGCCGAGCAGCAGCGGCATGCCGGTGAGTCCGGCGACCGCGCCCGAGATGAGCATCGAGGTCATGATCATCTTCTTGGCGTCCACGCCGGAGGCCTGGGCGGCGGACTCGCTGGCGCCGGTGGCGCGCAGGTCGAAGCCGAACCGGGTCCGGTTGAGGACGAACCAGTAGACGACGCCGAGGGCGAACGCGACGAAGGTGAAGCCGTAGACCTCCAGGCCGTCACCGATGGTCAGCGCGGGGAACCAGCCAGACTCGGCGATCTCGCCGGTGGTCAGGTCGTTGGAGCCGGGCGGCTGGACGCCGAGGTTCTTGGGCAGGATCAGCCAGGCGATCAGGGCCGTGGCGATGGCGTTGAGCATGATCGTGGAAACGACCTCGCTCACGCCGCGCTTGGCCTTGAGGACGCCGGCGATGCCGGCCCAGAACGCACCGGTGAGCATGGCCACGGCGACGATCAGCAGGATGTGCAGCGGCCCGGGCAGCGTGACCGCGGTGCCGACGACGGCCGAGATCATCGCGGCGAGGCGGTACTGGCCGTCCACACCGATGTTGAAGAGGTTCATCCGGAAGCCGATGGCCACGGCCAGGGCTGCCAGGTAGTAGATGCCGGCCTGGTTGACGATGAGGACCTGGATGTCCTCGTATCCGGCCTGCTCGACCATGATGCGCATCGGGTCGATCGGGTCCACGCCCGACGCGGCCAGCACGATCATCGTCAGCACGAAGGCGCTGACCAGGGCGAGCGCCGGTCCGGCGACGGCCAGGAGCAGCCGGTCCTTGTCGAATTTCTTCATCGGGCCTCGTCCTCCGTCGTGTCACCGTCGGCAGCGGCGGAGTTGGTGTCGGTTGCTTCCAGGTGGCCCCGAGCGGCGCCCGTCATGGCGGTGCCGAGCTCCTCGGGCGTGATGGTCGCCGGGTCGGCGTCCGCGACCAGGCGGCCGCGGTAGATGACGCGCAGGGTGTCGGACAGGCCGATCAGCTCGTCGAGGTCGGCGGAGATCAGGAGCACGGCCAGGCCCTCGCGGCGGGCCTCGCGGATGGCGTCCCAGATCTGCGCCTGCGCGCCGACGTCCACGCCGCGGGTCGGGTGGGCGGCGATGAGGAACTTCGGGTTGTGGCTCATCTCGCGGCCGACGATCAGCTTCTGCTGGTTGCCGCCGGAGAGCGAGGCCGCGGTCACGTCGATGCCGGGGGTGCGCACGTCGTACTCGCGCACGATCCGCTCGGTGTCCTTGCGGGCCGCCTTCGGGTCGAGGATGCCGCGCTTGGAGTTGGGCGCCTCGGTGACGTGGCCGAGGATGCGGTTCTCCCAGAGCGGGGCCTCCAGCAGCAGGCCGTGGCGGTGGCGGTCCTCGGGGATGTACCCGATGCCGTCGACACGGCGCTTGCGGACGGGGGCCTTGGTGATGTCCTGGCCGTCCAGGGTGATCACGCCGGAGTCCGGGGTGACCATGCCCATGAGGGCCTCGATCAGCTCGGTCTGGCCGTTGCCCTCGACACCGGCGATGCCGAGGACCTCGCCCTTGTGGATGGTGAAGTCGACGTTGTCCAGCAGCAGGCGGCCGACGGGCACGTGCTCGTGGACGTTCTCCGTGTCCTCGTTGTGGTCCTCGGCGGCGGCCGTCAGCGGCGCGGTCACCGCGGCCCCCGTCTCGGCCAGGGTCAGGCCCTTGACCTGGAGCATCGGGACGTCGGTGACCGTCGACTCGCGGGTCTCCGGGGTGGGCAGCTCGCTGCCGACCATCAGCTCCGCGAGCTGCTTGGTCGTCGCGGTCTTCGGGTCGGCGGTGCCGACGGTGGTGCCGCGGCGGATGACGGTGATGTCGTCGGCGACCTTCAGGACCTCGCCCAGCTTGTGCGAGATGAAGATGACGGTCAGGCCCTCGGCCTTGAGCTCGCGCAGGTTGTCGAAGAGTGCGTCCACCTCCTGCGGCACGAGCACGGCGGTGGGCTCGTCGAGGATGAGGGTCCGCGCACCGCGGTAGAGGACCTTGAGGATCTCCACGCGCTGGCGGTCGGCGACGCCGAGGTCCTCGACGAGGGCGTCGGGGCGCACGCCGAGGCCGTACGCGTCCGAGATCTCCAGGATCTTCTTGCGGGCCTTGGCGCCGATGCCGTACAGCTTCTCGCCGCCGAGGACCACGTTCTCCAGGACGGTGAGGTTGTCGGCGAGCATGAAGTGCTGGTGCACCATGCCGATGCCCCGGGCGATGGCGTCGCCCGGGTTGGTGAAGGAGACCTGCTCCCCGTCGATGGCGATGGTGCCCTCGTCCGGCTTCTGCATGCCGTAGAGGATCTTCATCAGGGTCGACTTGCCGGCACCGTTCTCACCGATCAGGGCGTGGACCGTGCCCTTGCGGACGGTGATGGCGATGTCCTTGTTGGCGACGACGCCGGGGAAACGCTTGGTGATGCCGTGCAGTTCTACGGCGGGGGGGCTGGACGCGTTGATGACGCACTCTCCTTGGCGCGGAAGGAGCTGGAAAAGCCTGAGGCAGGGGGGACAGGGCGGGGAGAGAAGGTACCGCGTCCACGGAACCTCTACGCGCGTAGCACTGTCGAAAGTGAAAACGTGCGGCCAGCGGCCACAAGATCACGACACGGGACACGGCTCGGGGCCCGGGAGCGGTGAGACCGCCCCCGGACCCCGTAAGACCACTACTTCACGTCGGCGACGGCCTTACGGCGCGGTCTTGACGGTGATCTTCTTGGCGATGATGTCGGCCTTCGCCTTGTCGACGGCGGCGATCAGGTCGGCCATCTTCTTGTACTCGGGGTTGGAGTCGGCCAGGCCGACGCCGTCCTTGTCCAGGCCGTAGCGGACCTCACCGGTCTGCGGCTTGCCGTCCTCGACCGACTTGATCAGGTTGTAGACGGCACCGGACACGTCCTTGGTGACCGAGGTCAGGATGTGGTCCTTGTACTTCGCCAGACCGGCCTGGTTGTACTGGTCGGAGTCGACGCCGATGGCCCACTTGCCGGCGGTGGCGGTGGCCTCGATCGCACCCGAGCCGGCGAGGCCGGCGGCGGAGTAGATCACGTCGGCGCCGTTGTCGAGCTGGCCCTTGGCGGCGGCCTTGCCGAGGTCCGGCTTGGCGAAACCGGAGAAGTCCGGCGGCTGGGTCAGGTAGGTCGACAGCACCTTGGCGTTGGGGTTGGTGTCCTTGACGCCCTGGGTGAAGCCCGCCTCGAACTTCTTGATCAGCGGAACCTCGACACCGCCGATGAAGCCGACCGTGCCGGACTTCGAGGCCTTGGCGGCGGCGACGCCGGCCAGGTAGGAGCCCTGCTCCTCGTTGAAGACCAGGTTCGCGATGTTCTTGTCGGTCACCGAGGTGTCGTCGATGATGCCGAACGTGGTGTTCGGGAACTTCGGCGCGACCTTCTTGATGGCCGGGGCGTAGGAGAACCCGACGCCGATGACCGGGTTGTTGCCCTTGCGTGCCAGCTCCGTCAGGCGCTGGACCTTGTCGGCCTCGCTCTCGCCCTCGGTGGGCTCCGCCTCGGCGCCCTTGATCTTCAGGTCCTTCTCGGCCTTCTCCAGACCCGCGAACGCGGCGTCGTTGAAGGACTGGTCACCGCGACCGCCGATGTCGTAGGCGATGGCGGCCGACTTCTGACCCGACTCGGACGGGGCGGCCCCCGTGTCGGAGGACTTCTTTCCGCCACAGGCGGTGGCCGAGAGGGCCAGCGCCGCGGACGCGAGGCCCACGGTGGCGATCCTGGTGATCCGGCGCAAGGGGAGGCTCCTTCAAAACCTGACCGAAGCGCCACTGACCGGCGCTGGTTTCGCGGCGATCGTAACGCGCGTAGATGTCAGTTAAAGGCCCGTTCATGAGTCGTTATCGGATCGTCGCGAACCGGACAGTGACCGATCAGTAACGCGGTAGGTGTCCAGCCCTTGATACACAAGGGCTGGACAGGTGCGGCGCACGCCGCTCAGATGTTGCAAAATTTTTAGCCGGTCGTCCGCGCACGGCGTCCGTCGAGCAGGGCGGCGGCGGTGAAGAACTCCACTCCGACGCCGATCGCCGCCTCGTCCACGTCGAAGTCACCGCGGTGCAGGTCCCTCTTCACGCTGGCGCCCGGCGGGTGCACGCCGAGGCGGGCCATCGCCCCCGGGACGTGCTCCAGGTACCAGGAGAAGTCCTCGCCGCCCAGGCTCTGCTCGGTGTCCTCGACCGAGTCGGGGCCGCGCCGGGCCACCATCGCCTCCCGCAGCAGCTCGGTGACCACCGGGTCGTTCACCACGGGCGGGACCCCGCGCACGTAGGTGATCTCCGACTTGGCGCGGTGCACCCCGGCGATCTCGTCGATCGCCGCGTGGATCTGGTCGGGCGCCTCGTGCCAGGCGTTGATGTCCAGGCAGCGGATGGTCCCGGAGAGCTCGGCGTGCATCGGGATCACGTTGCACGCGTGCCCGGCCTCGATCCGGCCCCAGGTGACCGACATGCCCGAGCGGGCGTCCATCCGGCGCGCGAGCACCGCCGGCAGGTCGACCGCGACCCGGGCGGCCGCCGTGACCAGGTCGGTGGTCAGGTGCGGGCGGGCCGTGTGGCCGCCGGGGCCCTCCAGGGCGACCTCCAGGCGATCGCACGCCGAGGTGATCGGGCCCGTCCGGAGCCCGATCTTCCCCGCATCGACCCGCGGGTCGCAGTGCACCGCGATGATCTTCCCGACGCCGTCCAGGACGCCGGAGGCGATGGCGTCGGTCGCCCCGCCCGGCAGCACCTCCTCGGCGGGCTGGAACAGCAGCCGCACCGGGCGGGGCAGCCGGCCCTGGCGGTCGAGCTCGGCGAGGACCAGGCCGGTGCCGAGGACGACCGCCGTGTGGACGTCGTGCCCGCAGGCGTGGGCGCGGTCGGGGAAGGTCGAGCGGTACGCGACGTGGGTCTTGGCATCGGGGATGGGAAGGGCGTCGATGTCCGCACGCAGGGCCAGCATCGGCCGGCCGCCGTCCCAGGTGCCCACGTCACACACCAGCCCGGTTCCGGACTTCAGCACGCGCGGCTCCAGGCCGGCTTTCTCCAGCCGGGCCTTGAGGGCCGCCGTGGTGCGGAACTCCTGGTGTCCTAGCTCGGGGTGCATGTGCAAGTCCCGGCGGAACGCGATCAGTTCGGCACGCAGATGATCCGGAAGCTTGCCGGGCAGCTCGGGCTGGGAGGGCACGCCGGGCAGGACGGTCTGGGACTCGCGGGACATCAACTGGTTCACCCGTTGAAGGGTAGGCGCACGAATGGACCAACTGGATGGAGATCAGCAAAAGTTCATGCCGTTAGGGGAAAAAAACCAGACCTCTGGACGCATGACCGGATGGCGCCGGGGGTAAACTCGCGCGCTCATCCGGCCGCCGGAGCCGCCTGAACAGGGATTCTCTGCACATCACGGGCGGATTCGGCGACCGCGGCGAGGAAGCCCCCGGCGCGCGGCGAGGCGGAGCCGGTGAGCCATGCCGGGTCCACCTCGCATACGGCGACCGTCACGCCCGTCCCGGTCAGCGCGTACGGCAGCGTGTGGACGACCGTGGACGGGAAGCTGACGACCGTTCGGCCGATCGGACCACGCCGGGCCGTCAGCTCCAGCGGCAGGTCCGGCCGTACGATCTCCAGCCCCGTCGCCTCGCTCAGCGCGCGCAGCTTCCGGGGGGACTCCCGGCGGTGCGCGAAGTAGCGGGTGGCGCCGTGATGCAGCGTCAGGGCGCGCACCGCCTCGAGGTAGCGGTCCGCGTCGACCACGCCCGTCTCCACGAGCGAGGTGCCGACGAGGTCGGTGCCGCGGGTCAGCCGGGGCGGGCCGAAGCGGGCGCGGGTCCAGGCGAAGTCGTTGACCCGCAGCGTCATGGTGCCGTGCACGCCGACGGGCATGGAGGTGAACACCTCGATGCGGCGGCCCGTGCCGGCGGCCGGGGTGAACCGGCGGCGGGCCGTCGCCGAGACCGGCGCGTACGCGAGCTCGCACAGCCGCGCCGTCAGGCCGCCGCGGCCGACGCGGTGCCAGCGCACCAGGCGCTCGCCGCGGGCGGTCTGGGCCGCGAACTCCAGGGTGGCGGTGCCGTCGTCGACGACGACGAGCTCCTCGGCGCGTACGAGGGTGAGCAGCAGCTGCACGTACCGGGAGAACGGGTCGCCGACGACGATGCGCCGGGCGGCGCGGACGTCGCGGGCCAGCGCGGCGAGCGCCCGCAGCGGGGCGAGCCGGCTGCCGCGGGCCTCCTGCCAGCGGACCTCGTACCCCTCGTCCCGGGCGAGCCCCGCCATGCGGCGCAGCTGGCCTCGGGACATGGGGTCGGTCGGGGGCAGGACGACGATCCGCAGCCGGTCGGGCGCGGGGGCGGCCGCCGAGGCGTGTGGGGCCGCCGGCGCGGTCGGGGGCGGCGGGCCGGCGGGGGCCTGCGGGCCGACGGCGGCCTGGGGGTGGGGCGGGGCCTGCGGGTGGGGCGGGTCCGCCGGGGCGTGGGCCCGGCCGGGCCGCGCGGCGGACCGGCCGGGCTGGCGCGGCACGCCCGCCAGCAGCGGGGCCCCGCCGGACGGGGCCGCGCCCTGGGCGTGGGCCCATTCCAGCACGTTCAGGAGCTGGACCGGGCTCTCGACGAAAGCGAGGGTCGGGGCTGAGGGGTTCACCGTGTACTCCTCCTGTACTCCTGGTCGGGGGCGGGCCGCACCGGGGGGCGGGTCAGACCGCGACCGGCTCGCCCTGGATGCGGCGGAGCTTCTTCATCGGGGCGAGCTCGGAGGCGTACACGCGCTTGACGCCGTCGCCGAGGGCGGTCTCGATGGTGCGGATGTCGCGGACGAGGCGGGCGAGGCCGCCGGGCTCGACGGAGGCGGCCTGGTCGGAGCCCCACATGGCGCGGTCGAGGGTGATGTGCCGCTCGACGAACGCGGCGCCGAGGGCCACGGCCGCCAGGGTGGTCTGCAGACCCGTCTCGTGGCCCGAGTAGCCGATCGGGACGTTCGGGTACTCCTCGCGGAGGGTGTTGATCACCCGCAGGTTGAGCTCCTCGGGGCGGGCCGGGTACGTGGACGTGGCGTGGCAGAGGAGGATGTTGTCGCTGCCGAGGACCTCCACCGCGTGCCGGATCTGCCGCGGGGTGGACATGCCGGTGGACAGGACGACCGTGCGGCCGGTCGCGCGCAGGGCGCGCAGCAGCTCGTCGTCGGTGAGGCAGGCCGAGGCCACCTTGTGGGCCGGGACGTCGAACTCCTCGAGGAAGGCGACGGCCTCGGTGTCCCAGGGCGAGGCGAACCAGTCGATGCCGCGCTTGGCGCAGTGCTCGTCGATGGCCCGGTACTCGGCCTCGCCGAACTCCACGCGGTGGCGGTAGTCGATGTACGCCATCCGGCCCCAGGGGGTGTCGCGCTCGACGTCCCACTGGTCGCGCGGGGTGCAGATCTCGGGGGTGCGCTTCTGGAACTTCACGGCGTCGCAGCCGGCCTCGGCGGCCGCGTCGACGAGGGCGAGGGCGGTGCCGAGGTCGCCGTTGTGGTTGATGCCGATCTCGCCGACGACGTAGACGGGGCGGCCGGGGCCGGCGGTGCGGGAGCCGAGGGTGCGCAGGCGGGGGTGGTCGAGGGTGGCGGCGGTCATGGCGTGGGACGTCCTTCGGTCGGGGTGGCGGGGAGCGGGGCGGCGGGGAGCGGGGTGTCCGGGAACGGGCTGTCGGGGAGGGCGGGCGGGGTGTCGAGGAGGGGGGCGAGGAGGCGGGCGCGGGCCAGGTCGTGCGGGTCGTCGACCTCCAGGACCCGGGCGGGGTCGGTGGGGACGGGGAGGGTGCGGCCGAAGAAGCGGTGCCGGGCCCTGCGGAAGCCGGCGGCGTCCATGGCGTAGGCGGCGCCGGTCTCCAGCAGGTCCTGGGGGCGGTCCTGGCGGCGGGGGCGCACGGCCTTGTCGTGGTTGACGCCGGTCGCCCCCTCGGCGGGGGCGGCGGCCGTGCGCCAGAGGAAGCCGTGGAAGGGGGCCACGGTCAGGGCGGTGTCGGCCGCGCCGCCGGCCACGGCGGCGGCGACCGCCTCCACGTCGGCGGGGGTCAGGAAGGGGCTGGTGCACTGGACGAGCAGGAGAACGTCCACGGTGAGGGAGTGCAGCTCCTCGAAGGCGTCGAGGGCGTGCAGCAGGGCGGCCTCGCTGGAGGCGGTGTCGCCGCAGAGGGCGGCGGGGCGGCGCACGGTGCCGGCGCCCGCGGCGCGGGCGGCGGCGGCAATGGCCTCGGAGTCGGTGGAGACGAGCACGTCCGTGACGGTGGCCGCCCCCCGGCAGGCGGCGACGGCCCGCGCCACGAGGGGGACCCCGCCCACCTCGGCCAGGTTCTTCCCCGGCACCCCCTTGGACCCGCCCCGGGCCGGGATCACGGCCAGCACGCGCCCCGGCCGGCGTACGTCCGGCGTACGGGCCTCCTCCGCCGCGGCGGCGGGCGGACCGGCGGCCCCGGGCGGGCCGCTCCGCGGGGTCGGGGGGCGGGGTGTGCCGGGGCGGGGCGGCGCGGGGCGCGCCCGGGCGGTCACAGGTCCCCCAGGCGGCGGATCGCGGGGGCGACGCGCTGGACCCCGTGGCGGTAGGCGCCGCGGGCGGCCTCCCGCAGCCGGCCGCGGAACCAGCGGCCGACGCGGGACCCGCCCTCCCCGCCGCGCGGGGCGCCGGGCAGCGGTGTTCCGTCCGGCGCGAGGTGCTGGCGGGCGAGGATGCCGGGGAGGTATCCGGGGGCGGTGGCGGGCGTGTAGTACGGCTCCACCGGCGGCAGCCACGGCCGGGCCGCGAGCTCCGCGACCCGGGCGCGCGCGGCCGCGTACGGATCGCCCGCCGTCCCTGCGTCCGGCGCATCCGCCGCCCGGAGCTCCAGGGCCGTCACCTCCGCCCGCGGGCCGGTTCCGGCATCCACGGCCCCGGCCTCCCCCGAAGCGCTGGCGCCCCCGGCGCCGGAGGCGAACGCCACCTCGGCGCAGTCGCCGGCCTCCGCGACGGCCGCCCCGCGCCCGTGGTCACCCTCCAGGGCCCCGGACTGCCCGGCGGCGGTTGCGCCCGCGGCGTCGGCTCCGCCTGCGGACGCCACCCCTGCGCAGCCCCTGGCGTCGGTGCCGGCGCGGGGCTGCGGGGGCATGGCGCGGACGGTCTGTGCGGCCGCGGTGGGCGGCGGGGTCGGGGGGCGGACGCCGTGGGCGGTCAGCCAGGAGGTGGCGGCCTCGGGGAGGAGGCCCGCGTCCAGCTGGTCCCAGGAGGCCAGGCAGCCCGAGCCGAGGAAGTGGTGGTTCCCGAGGGCCTCGCGGATGCCGAGGTCGGTCAGGACCGCCGTCGGGATGCCCCGGTGCAGGGCCTCCAGGGCGGCCGTGGAGGAGACCGTGACCAGCAGGTCCGTGCCGTCCAGGACCTTGCCCATGTTGCCGTACACCAGGCGGCAGTTCACGGGCAGCCCGCCCGGGATCCGCTCGGCGAGCCGCTGGTACGGCTGCTCCTCCAGGTGCGTGGTGTGCTCCCCGGGCCGGCTGCGCAGCTTGACGAGCACCTCGCGGTCGGGGTGCAGCCGCGCATGCCCGGCCGCCCGCCGCAGCAGGTAGGCGCGGTCCGCGCGGCTGTCGGGGACCGACGGCTGGACGGCGAAGACGACCCGCCGGGCCCGGCTGCCGGACGGCCGGTACGGGGCCCCTTCCAGGAACGGCAGCGCCGTCTCGACGACGCAGCCCGCGGCCGCGCCGACCCCCTCGTACACCGCGCGGAAGCGCTCGGCGTCGTGGCGGGAGTTGGCGAGGACGAGGTCGGCGCCGTGCCGCAGCAGCAGCCCGTCGGCGAGCTTCTCGTAGACGACGCCCACGTACCCGGTGACGACCACCGGCCGGGCGGCCGCGGCCGGCCACAGGGCGCGGATCCCGTGCAGCACGGCCTGGACGGCTCCGCCGACGAGCGCGAGGACGATGACGTCGGGCCGTTCCCCGACGATCCGGTCGAGGAACTCCGGGCAGGTCACCTCCGACAGCCGCGAGGCGTCGACCCCGACCCCGGCCTCGCCGAGCTGGCGCGCGGTCGGCGTGGCCCGGCCGCGCAGCAGGTATCCGGTGAGGCGGTGGTCCGGCACGAGGCGGCGGGCGGTCAGGGCACCCCATTTCCACCGGGTGTCGGAATCCGCGAGTACGGCGACCTTCGGGCCGCGCCGGTTGTCTGCGTGATTGCTGACTGGCACCCGGCAGAAGGTATTCGGTGATTCCCGGGATCGGCCCAACGAGCCGACAACAGCGGGTTAACAGGCCGTCTACGACGTGCGAATCCGCACCGGTTAATGCGCCCGCCCCGAGTCGTTCACACGGAATACGCACCCGCGCCATGGTGAATGCCGGACGACGGCATAATGTCTCGCGGGTGCCCAAGCTCTCTGTCGTCGTGCCGTTCTACAACGTGCAGACATACGCGCCGGATGCCCTGAGAAGCCTCGAACTCAACGCGCGGGACGATTTCGAGTTCCTGCTGGTCGACGACTGCTCGACCGACGGGACGCCCGAGCTGCTGCGGCGGGCGGCGCGCGAGCTGCCGGGGGCGGTGCACATCGGACGCGGGCGGAACGGCGGCCTGGCCACCGCCCGCAACACCGGGCTGGACGCGGCGAACGGGGAGTACCTGGCCTTCCTCGACGGCGACGACTGGCTCGCCCCCGGCCACCTGGCCCGCACGCTGGCCGTCATCGAGGCTCTGAGCTGCGACTTCGTCCGCACCGACCATGTCAGCGTCAGCGGCCGCACCCGCTCGGTGCAGCGGGTGCCGTACGGTCCGCAGCTGGTGGCCGCCGATCCGCGGGCCGGCATCCTGCCCGCTTCGCGCTCGACCTGCGTGGACTATCCGTACGCCTGGGCCGGCATGTACCACCGGCGGCTGCTGGACGGCGGGCTGCTGCACTTCACCGACGGGCTGCGCACGGCCGAGGACCGGCCGTGGATCTGGCGGCTGCACCGGCGGGCGGAGTCCTTCGCCGCGGTCGGCCTTCCGGGGGTCTTCTACCGGCGCGGCATTTCCACCTCGTTGACGCAGATCAAGGACGAGCGGCAGCTCGATTTCATCCGGGCATTCGACCAGGTCCTGGCGGATACGGCAGCCGATGCGGAATCCGGGCGACTGCTGCCGAAAGCGGTCCGAACATATTGTGCCATTATCGCGCACCATATCGGGTCGATCGAAAAATTCGAACGGCCGGTGGCCGAAAAACTCCGCGCGCTGAGCGCGGCCGCCCTCGGCCGCATGCCGGGCGACCTGCTGGACCAGGCCCTGGACGCGATGGACGCCGAGCGCGCCGCCCTCCTGCGCCGCCTGCGCCGCGCCCACCGCCGGACCCGGCCCGCCCCATCCGCGTCCCCGGCTGCCGCCGCGCGCGGAGGAGCCCTCTGATGGCCCTGCCCTGCACCCAGGTCTTCGTCGCCTCCACCCTCTACGGGACGGCCACCCTCGCCGCCGGCCTCGACGCGGGCTGCTTCGCGCCCGCCGGCCGCCGGATCCTGCTGACCAGCAACCACGCCCTCGCCGCCGAGGCCTCCCCCGGCCTCGCCGCGCTGCCCGGCTTCGCCGCCCTGCGCACCCGCTTCGACGAGGTCGTCGACTGGAACGCGGTCGTCGCCCCGCTGCACCCCAGCTCCTGGACCCCGCGCCCCGAGGACGTGCCGCTGTGGGAGCGGCAGCTGCGTGCGCTGTGGGGGCTCGGCGAGGACCGGGTCGAGCTGGTCGTGGAGTCCCTCCAGGTGCCGCCCGCCCGCGCCCTGTGCCTGCTCTTCCCCGGCGCCGCCGTCGACGTGTACGCCGACGGGCTGATGAGCTACGGCCCCACCCGCTTCCGCCTCGACGCGCAGCTCGGCACGCGCGTGCGCCGGGTCCTGCACCCCGACCTGGTGCCGGGGCTGGAGCCGCTGCTGCTCACCGAGTTCGGGGTCCGCCCCGAGCACGTCCCCGTCCCGGCCCTGCTGAAGGTGCTGGCCGAGCTCCCCGCGCAGGCGCCCGAGCTGGACCGGGTCGGCCACGGGCCGGCGCTGCTGCTGGGCCAGTACCTCTCCGCCCTGGACCTGCTCTCCGCGGCCGAGGAGGAGGAGCTGCACGTGCAGATGGTCCGCGGCGCGCGCGCCCTCGGCCACCGCGAGCTGGTCTTCAAGCCGCACCCCAGCGCCCCGGCCGAGTACTCCCGGCGCGCCGCCGCCGAGGCCGGGCGGCTCGGCGCCCGCCTCACCGTCGTGACGAGCCCGGTCCTGGCCGAGGCCCTGTACGCGCGGCTGCGCCCGGCCCTCGTCGTCGGCTGCTTCTCCACCGGCCTGCTGACGGCCGCCACGCTGTACGGGCTGCCCGTCGCGCGCACCGGAACGGCGGCGCTGCTGGCCCGGCTGACCCCGTACCAGAACAGCAACCGGATCCCGCTGACCGTGGCGGACGCCCTGCTGCCCGACCTCTCGGACGCGCGGGCCGTCGCGCAGTGGACCGCGCCCGGGCCGGAGGAGGTCCGCGAGCGCCTGGGCGGGCTGCTCACCGCGGTCGGGTACGCCATGCAGCCGCAGGTCCTCGCCGGGCGCCGGGCCGACGCCGAGCGGTACCTGGCCCTCCACCCCGGGCAGCGCAGCGGGAGCTACTTCACCCGCCGCCGCCTGGCCGCCCTCGGGCTGCCCGGCGGCATCCCGGCCCGGCTGGCCTTCCTGCCGCACAGCCCGGCCGTGCGCCGCGCGGTCCGCCGGCTGAGGCGGCTGCGCCCCGCCCGGCCGCGCTGAGCCCGCACGCCGGTCAGCCCGTGGCGAGCTTGGCGGCGAAGCCGAGGAAGAGCACCCCGGCCGCCGAGGTCGCCCCGGCCGACAGCCGCCTGCGGCGGCGGAAGGCCGCGGCCAGGCGGGTGCCGCCGAAGATCAGCAGCGTCAGGTAGAGGAAGCTGCCGAGCTGGAGCAGCGCACCCAGCAGCAGGAACGACAGCGCCGGGTAGGCGTAGCCGGAGTCGACGAACTGCACGAAGAAGGAGACGAGGAAGAGGATGGCCTTCGGGTTGAACAGGCTGATCAGCAGGGCCCGCCGGTAGGGCCGCTCGACCTCGCCCGCCTCGCCCGACCCCGCGGCTCCCGCGGTCCCGGCGGCCGCCGGCGGCTCCTCGGCGGCCGCGGTCCGCGCCCGCCACAGCGCCCAGGCGCCGCGCATCATGCCGACGGCGAGCCAGGTCAGGTAGCCGGCGCCGAGCAGCTTGACGATCCCGAAGAGCACCGGGCTCGTCCGCAGCAGCGCCCCGGCCCCGGCGGCGGACAGCGTCATCAGCACGGCGTCGCCGGTGAACACCCCGGCCGCGGCCTTGTATCCGGTCCGCACGCCGCGGCGCGCCGCGACGGAGAGCACGTACAGCGAATTCGGCCCCGGCAGCAAAATGATCAGGACGAGGCCGACGAGGTAGGTCGGCAGATCGGTGACACCCAGCATGCCCAGGAGTGTCCCATAGGGTTGCTCCTGTCGCGTGGGGGATTTCACCATGTGGAACCGGTGGGCTCGTACGCGCCCCAGACCTCGCGCAGGGCGTTGCAGACCTCGCCCACCGT
Source organism: Streptomyces sp. NPDC046866 (assembly GCF_040704625.1). NCBI lineage: Bacteria > Bacillati > Actinomycetota > Actinomycetes > Kitasatosporales > Streptomycetaceae > Streptomyces > Streptomyces sp. NPDC046866. The sequence continues at coordinate 413,210 of NZ_JBEYXN010000003.1, read as the reverse complement.
GGCACGGGCGCGCAGGGCCTCCTTCATGGGGTAGAGCACGTTCGCCGTGCCGGCCGCCGCCTCGCGCAGGGACGCCAGGGCCGACGCGACCGCCGGGCCGTCGCGGTCGGCGCGCAGGGCGGCCAGGGCCGCGCGCTGGCGGCTCTCGATCGCCGGATCGACGCGCAGCGGCTCGTACGGCTCCTCCTCGGCCAGGGTGAAGCGGTTGACCCCGACCACCACCCGCTCGCCGCTGTCGGTCTCGGTGGCGATGCGGTAGGCGTTGCGCTCGATCTCCGCCTTCTGGAAGCCGGCCTCGATCGCCGCGACCGCGCCGCCCAGGTCCTCCACCCGCTGCATCAGGTCGAGCGCCGCCCGCTCCACCTCGTCGGTCATCCGCTCCACCGCGTAGGAGCCGGCGAAGGGGTCGACCGTGTGCGGGACGTCGGTCTCGTGCGCGAGCACCTGCTGGGTGCGCAGCGCCAGCCGGGCCGCCTTCTCGGTCGGCAGCGCGATCGCCTCGTCGAAGGAGTTGGTGTGCAGGGACTGCGTGCCGCCGAGCACCGCGCCGAGGGCCTGCACGGCCACCCGGACGAGGTTCAGCTCCGGCTGCTGCGCCGTCAGCTGCACCCCGGCGGTCTGCGTGTGGAAGCGCAGCATCATCGATTTCGGGTCCTTCGCCCCGAATTCCTCGCGCATGACGCCGGCCCAGATCCGGCGGGCCGCACGGAACTTCGCCACCTCCTCCAGCAGGGTGGTGCGGGCCACGAAGAAGAAGGAGAGGCGTGGCGCGAACTCGTCCACCGCCATCCCGGCGGCGAGCGCGGTGCGTACGTACGCGATCCCGTCGGCCAGGGTGAAGGCGATCTCCTGCGCGGGCGAGGCCCCCGCCTCGGCCATGTGGTAGCCGGAGATGGAGATGGTGTTCCAGCGGGGCATCTCGACGCGGCAGTAGCGGAAGATGTCGGCCGTCAGCCGCAGCGAGGGCCCGGGCGGGAAGATGTACGTGCCGCGGGCGATGTACTCCTTCAGCACGTCGTTCTGGACGGTCCCGGTCAGCTGCCAGCCCTCGACCCCCTGCTCCTCGGCGACGAGCTGGTACATCAGCAGGAGCAGGGCGGCCGGGGCGTTGATGGTCATCGACGTGGAGACCCGGTCGAGCGGGATGCCCTCGAACAGGGCCCGCATGTCGTCGAGGGAGTCGACGGCGACGCCGACCTTGCCGACCTCGCCGTGGGCGAGCGGCGCGTCGGAGTCGTGGCCCATCTGCGTCGGCAGGTCGAAGGCGACGGACAGGCCGGTGCCGCCGCCCGCGATGAGCTGGCGGTAGCGGGCGTTGGACTCCGCGGCCGTGCCGAACCCGGCGTACTGGCGCATCGTCCACGGCTTGCCGGTGTACATCGTCGGGTAGATCCCTCGTGTGTACGGATACGCCCCCGGTTCGCCCAGTTTGACCTCCGGGTCCCACCCCGTCAGATCGCCCGGCCCGTAGACGGGTTCGATGGGACTGCCGCTCTCGGTACTCGCCATGTGACCAAGCCCTCCATAGAGAGAACGGGCCCGGGGCTGATACAACCTCTCCCGGCTGCGCCGGTGCGCCCCCGGCGCGAAGGCGGGCCGTCGCCTGCGCGACGGCCGCTGGTCACAATGGCGCAACATCCCGGGACCGTGTGCAACTCTCCACGCCCGCCAGGCATCACCTAGATACACGACGTAGAAAACGGGGGGCTGCAATGCACCGCCAGAGAGTCATAGTCCGCGCGCTCGGGGTGGCTGCCGCCGTCGCGCTCGCCGCGACCGCGTGCGGTCCGCAGAAGACGGAGCCTGCGGGCTCCTCCTCCGTGGTCCCGTCCGCGTCCGCGGCGGGCTCCTCCCCCGAGACCTCACCCTCGGCCGACGACAAGCAGGCCTCCCCGTCGGCGTCGGCGTCGCCGTCCCCGTCGGCCTCCGCCTCGCCCTCGCCGTCCCCGGCCGTCAAGGCGCTCATGTCGAACGGCGACGAGAGCGAGCAGGTGCGCGAGCTCCAGGCCCGGCTGAAGCAGCTCAAGTACATGACGGTGAAGCCGACCGGTTTCTACGGCTCCAAGACGACCGCCGCGGTCAGGGCCTTCCAGGCGAAGAACGGCCTGACCGCCTCCGGCTCGGTCGACGAGGCCACCTGGAAGAAGCTCCAGGCCCTGAGCAAGAAGCCCTCCGCCGACGAGCTGCGCCCGCCGGAGGTCAACGAGGCCGACGCGCCGGACCCGCGCTGCATGACGGGCCGCGTGATGTGCATCAGCAAGGAGAGCCGCACCCTCGCCTGGATGATCGACGGCAAGGTCGTCTCCACCATGGACGTCCGCTTCGGCTCGGAGAACACCCCGACCCGCGAGGGCGAGTTCAGCGTGGGCTGGAAGGCCAAGGAGTGGACGTCGACGATCTACCACACGCCGATGCCGTACGCGATGTTCTTCAGCGGCGGCCAGGCGGTGCACTATTCGGCCGATTTCGCGGCCCGCGGCTACAACGGCGCCTCGCACGGCTGCGTGAACGTCCGGGACAAGGTCAAGCTCGCCGCGCTGTTCGACCAGGTGAAGGTCGGCGACAAGGTCGTCGTCTACTGGTGAGGCGCTGATCGGGTGAGCCGCCCGTACGACAGAAGCGGTGGGGGCCGGTCCGGAAGGACCGGCCCCCACCGCTTCTTCGTGCCGTACGAGCGGAGGGGAGGGAAAAGGAGAGGGGGGCGCGGGCAGGGCCGGGGGAACGAACCCCGCCCGCGCCGGGTGCGCAGAGCCCAGGGGTACGGGGGGAACCCCGGCTCATGCGCGGCCGATGACCAGTCGGCTCGTTCTGTACTGCGCCACAGGTTCGAAAAGTGTTACAGCGCGTCGAAGGCGCCGGCCGTGGGCCGCGTCACAGGCGAGGTGGACGGCGTCGGGACCGGCGGGACGTACGGGGCCGACGGGCGGAGCGTGGGCGCCTTGAGGATGTCGCTGCCCGCTCCCGAGGAGCGGGGCAGGGTCGAGCCCTTGGTCCCCGACGGGCCGTCGAGGAGCGCCTCGCAGTAGTGCGGGATCCGGGAGAGGCCCTGCGCCAGCTTGGACAGGCGCTCGCGGCGGTCGTCGGTCATGTGCCCCGAGCGGTACGCCTGGCACAGGTCGACCGCCTTCAGGCGGATCTCCTTGTCCTTGTCGTGCAGCTCGGTCGCACCGCCGAGGGTCTCCTTGCCCGCCTTGCCCGCGCCGCCCGCTGCGGCCGAGCCCGCGGAGCTTCCCGTACCGGCGCCGAAGCCGGATTCCGCGCCGCTGCCGGCGCCCTGCACCGAGCCGCCGAACCCGCCGGCGGCGTCGGTGGCGTCGGGCGCGGGCGCGGAGCCGTCGGGGCTGCGGAACGGGTGGGGGCGCAGCTGCGGTCCGGAGCTCGGGCCCGCGGTGCGGCCGGCCGGGGCCGGGTCGCCGTCGGCGCTGAGCGACACGGCGGGCCCGGGGGCGGCGGTGTCGTGGGTCACGCGGTCGAGCAGGCCGGCGCCCGCGGCGGCCGCGATGCCGCCCACGGCCACGCTGGCGAGCGCCGCTGCCACGGCGAACCGCACCGGGCGGGCGCGCCGCGGGGCGCCGGCGGATGCGGCGAAGCGGGAGAGGGGCACGACGGTACCCAGGTCCACCACCGGTACCGGGGAGAGGGAGGCCGGGTCGGCCGTCGCGTCGGCCGCGGCGGTGGCGTCCGATGACGCGGAGGCCCGCAGGGAGGCGGCGGAGCCGGCGCGCGCCTCGCGGAAGGCGGCCACGGCCGCGGCCTCCCCGGGCAGCTCGGCCCCGGCGGGCGCCACGGGGGCGGCCAGCAGGTCGAGGGCGGCCCGCAGCCGTGCTTCCGCTTCCCGGGCGCGGGCGTCTGCGACCGGGGCGGCCGGCCCGCCCTGCAGCACGCGTTCCGCCGCGGCCCGGTCCAGCCACCTGTTGCGCTCGTCGGCCATCACATGTCCTTCTGCGTCCGCCAACGTGAATGCGTCACACCGGTTTGTTCTACGAGGCCGGCGCCCCGGCCGCGCTGTGCCGGAACGGCGTCGAGGTCGCGCTGGACGGCAGCGCCCCGTGCCGGGCCACCGGCATTATGGCCGACCCCGGCCGGCGGCCTGGACCCAGGCTCCGGATCCGTCTCGAAGCCGCCCTCCGCGCCGAGCATCTCCGCCAGTTTCTTCAGGCCGCGGTGGGCTGCGGTGCGTACGGCGCCCGGCCGCTTGCCGAGGGTCTCGGCGGCGCTCTTGGCGTCCAGCCCGACGACCACCCGCAGCACCACGGCTTCCGCCTGGTCCTGCGGAAGGCGGGCGATCAGCGCCATGGTGCGCCCGGTGGACAGGGCCTCCATGGCCTCGCCCGCGGTGTCGGAGTCGGCGGCGCGGCCCGTCAGCTCGGTCTCGTCGCCCCCGATGGCGGGCCGGCGCCCGCGCATGCGGATGTGGTCCAGGGCCCGGTTGCGGGCGACCCGGGCGGCCCAGCCGCGGAAGCGGTCGGCGTCGCCGGTGAAGGAGTCGAGGTCGCGGGCGATCTGCAGCCAGGCCTCGGAGGCCACGTCCTCCGCATCGCCGTCGCCGACGAGCGTGCGGACGTACCCGAGCAGCCGCGGGTGCACGGCGCGGTACACGGCACGGAAAGCGTCCTCGTCGCCGCCCTGCGCCGCGAGTACGGCGGCGGTCAGCTCCGCGTCGTCCCCCAGCAAAGTCCCCAACCGTTCCACTGTCCTGTACGTGTGGCGCAAATCAGCACGTTACGGCTTTCAAGTACCTTCGTCCACGAGTTGTACGGCGAGCAACCAATCGTGCGCGAAGCGGGGTGTGACACAAAACGCACGCGTGGCGCTGAGGGGAGTACGGGCTTGTCGCACGAGCCCGTACGGACGGCGACCGGGGCCTCTCCTGTGGGGGGTGGCGGCCTCGGTCGTCTTCCACCCTCTCCCAGGGCCCCTGCCGCCCGTTCCCGCACCTCCCGCGCGAGCCGCGCGCCGTGCCCCCTCCCGCCGCCGCGCCGCGTCAGCCCTCGTCCTTTCGGCTCACTTCCGGGTGAAATCCCCGCATGCGTGCGCCACCCCGCGCCCCGCGTCGCTAGCGTGGCGGTACACCCGCGTCGCGTCCCGAGGAGTCCCCCGCTGTCCAGCCATCTTCCGGCACAGGCCCGCGGCAGCTCCGCCCCGTTCCACCCCTGCGGCCTGGCGCGTTTCAACGCCCTGTCGGCCGGGGCCGCCGAGGCGGTCCTGCTCCGGTGCTGTGGCAGCCTGCGCTGGGCGCAGCGGGTGGCCGCGCACCGGCCGTACCCGGACGCGGGCGCGCTGCGTGCCGCGGCCGACGAGGCCTCGTACGACCTCTCCCAGGGCGATCTCGCCCAGGCACTGGCCGCGGAGCTCCCGGTGGAGCTGGGGCTCGGGGCCCCGTACGCGGCGCTGCTGGCGCTGGCCGCCGCCCATGCGGAGTACGAGCGCAAGTTCGGGCACGCCTTCGTGATCTGCCTCGACGGGCACCCGCCGGAGGAGCAGGCGGACCAGCTGCTGGGGGCGATCCGGTGCCGGATGGAGCTGGAGGTGGACGAGGAGCGGGCGATCTCGGCGGACGAGCTGCGCCGGCTCGCGCAGGTGCGGCTCGCCGACCTGACGCATTGGCTCGTCTCCCCGGACGGGGCGACTGCGGCCGAATTCGGGCTATTCGCCCCCGTGGGATAGGCCGTCCGTGCCTGTTTGATCACACCGGCGGACCCCGCGCGAAGGAACCGACAAAGCGTCGCTACGATGTCCGGGGCCGGTGGACCGTACCCGGCCGGGCCCGACCGACAACGAAGCCGGCTGGCCCCCGCCCCGCTTCCGGAGGGTTTTCCGTGCCGGCTGGAACGTTGTACCGCGGCCGGGAAGGAATGTGGTCCTGGGTGGCTCATCGAGTCACCGGCGTCCTCATCTTCTTCTTCCTGTTCGTACACGTCCTCGACACCGCTCTCGTCCGCGTCTCCCCCGAGGCGTACGACGATGTCGTGGCTACCTACAAGACTCCGATCGTCGCGCTGCTGGAGTACGGCCTCGTCGCCGCCATCCTGTTCCACGCGCTCAACGGTCTCCGTGTCATCGCAGTGGACTTCTGGTCCAAGGGACCGCGCCACCAGAAGACGATGCTCTGGTGGGTCGTGAGCATCTGGATCCTGCTGATGGTCGGGGCCCTGTACCCCGTGCTCGGCCACGCAGCCGCTGAACTGTTCGGGAAGTGACGCGCATGTCCTCTGACACTTCTTCCGCCCAGGCCATCGGCGACGTGGAGGGCGTGAGCCTCTACGACGTCGACAACCCGGCGCCGTACATCGAGGCCCCCCGCAAGCGCACCGGCAAGACGCCGCGCTCGACCCGGGGCAACTTCGAGATGGCCGCGTGGCTCTTCATGCGCCTCTCGGGCATCGTGCTCGTCGTCCTGGTCATCGGCCACCTCGTCATCCAGCTGGTGCTGGACGGCGGCGTCTCCAAGATCGGCTTCGCCTTCGTGGCCGGCCGCTGGGCGTCCCCGTTCTGGCAGGTCTGGGACCTGCTGATGCTGTGGCTCGCCATGCTGCACGGCGCCAACGGCCTGCGTACCGTGATCAACGACTACGCGGAGCGCGCGGGCACCCGGCTGTGGCTGAAGGGCCTGCTCTACACCGCCACGGTGTTCACCATCCTTCTGGGCACGCTGGTGATCTTCACCTTCGACCCGAACATCCGCTAGGCAACGGGGCTGAGGCGACACATCTGATGAAGATCCACAAGTACGACACCGTCATCGTCGGCGCCGGCGGCGCGGGCATGCGCGCCGCCATCGAGGCGACGAAGCGCAGCCGCACCGCGGTCCTGACGAAGCTCTACCCCACCCGCTCCCACACGGGCGCCGCGCAGGGCGGCATGGCCGCCGCGCTGGCCAACGTGGAGGAGGACAACTGGGAGTGGCACACCTTCGACACGGTCAAGGGCGGTGACTACCTGGTCGACCAGGACGCCGCCGAGATCCTGGCGAAGGAGGCCATCGACGCGGTCCTCGACCTCGAGAAGATGGGCCTGCCGTTCAACCGCACCCCGAACGGCACCATCGACCAGCGCCGCTTCGGCGGCCACTCCCGCAACCACGGCGAGGCCCCGGTCCGCCGGTCCTGCTACGCCGCGGACCGCACCGGCCACATGATCCTCCAGACGCTGTACCAGAACTGCGTCAAGGAGGGCGTGGAGTTCTTCAACGAGTTCTACGTCCTGGACCAGCTGATCACCGAGGTCGACGGCGTCAAGAAGTCCGCCGGTGTGGTCGCGTACGAGCTGGCCACCGGCGAGATCCACGTCTTCCAGGCGAAGGCCGTCATCTACGCCTCCGGCGGCAACGGCAAGTTCTTCAAGGTGACCTCCAACGCGCACACCCTCACCGGTGACGGCCAGGCGGCCTGCTACCGGCGCGGCCTGCCGCTGGAGGACATGGAGTTCTTCCAGTTCCACCCGACGGGCATCTGGCGCATGGGCATCCTGCTGACGGAGGGCGCCCGCGGTGAGGGCGGCATCCTGCGCAACAAGGACGGCGAGCGCTTCATGGAGAAGTACGCGCCGGTCATGAAGGACCTCGCGTCCCGTGACGTCGTCTCGCGCTCCATCTACACGGAGATCCGCGAGGGCCGCGGCTGCGGTCCCGAGGGCGACCACGTGTACCTGGACCTCACGCACCTGCCGCCGGAGCAGCTGGACGCCAAGCTCCCGGACATCACGGAGTTCGCGCGCACCTACCTCGGCATCGAGCCGTACACGGACCCGATCCCGATCCAGCCGACCGCGCACTACGCCATGGGCGGCATCCCGACCAACGTCGAGGGCGAGGTCCTGGCGGACAACACCACCGTCGTCCCGGGCCTGTACGCGGCCGGCGAGGTCGCGTGCGTGTCGGTGCACGGCGCCAACCGCCTGGGCACCAACTCGCTGCTGGACATCAACGTCTTCGGCAAGCGCTCCGGCATCGCCGCGGCCAAGTACGCCGCCGAGAACGACTACGTCGAGCTGCCGGAGAACCCGGCCCAGCTGGTGGTCGACCTCGTCGAGCGCCTGCGCGAGTCCACGGGCACGGAGCGGGTCGCGGACCTGCGCAACGAGCTCCAGGAGACGATGGACGCGAACGTGTCGGTGTTCCGCACGGAGCAGACCATCAAGACCGCGGTCGAGAAGATCGCGGAGCTGCGCGAGCGGTACAAGAACGTCTCGATCCAGGACAAGGGCAAGCGGTTCAACACGGACCTGCTGGAGGCCATCGAGCTGGGCAACCTGCTCGACCTGGCCGAGGTCATGGCCGTCTCGGCCCTGGCCCGCAAGGAGTCCCGCGGTGGCCACTACCGCGAGGACTACCCGAACCGCGACGACGTCAACTTCATGCGCCACACCATGGCGTACCGCGAGGTGGCGGCCGACGGCAAGGACTCTGTCCGGCTCGACTACAAGCCCGTCGTCACCACCCGCTACCAGCCGATGGAGCGTAAGTACTGATGGCCACCCCGACCCTCGACAAGGTGGAGGCGGACTCCGCCGCCTCCCCGTACATCACGGTCACCTTCCGGATCCGCCGCTTCAACCCAGAGGTCTCCGACCAGGCGGAGTGGCAGGACTTCCAGATCGAGATCGACCCGAAGGAGCGCGTGCTCGACGGTCTCCACAAGATCAAGTGGAACCTGGACGGCACGCTGACCTTCCGCCGCTCCTGCGCGCACGGCATCTGCGGGTCCGACGCGATGCGGATCAACGGCAAGAACCGCCTCGCCTGCAAGACGCTGATCAAGGACATCAACCCCGAGAAGCCGATCACGATCGAGGCCATAAAGGGCCTGACCGTGATGAAGGACCTCGTCGTCGACATGGAGCCCTTCTTCCAGGCGTACCGGGACGTCATGCCGTTCCTGGTCACCAAGGGCAACGAGCCGACGCGCGAGCGTCTGCAGTCCGCGGAGGACCGCGAGCGCTTCGACGACACGACGAAGTGCATCCTCTGCGCCGCCTGCACCTCCTCGTGCCCGGTGTTCTGGAACGACGGCCAGTACTTCGGCCCGGCGGCCATCGTCAACGCGCACCGCTTCATCTTCGACTCGCGTGACGAGGCCGGCGAGCAGCGGCTGGAGATCCTGAACGACAAGGACGGCGTGTGGCGCTGCCGCACCACGTTCAACTGCACCGACGCGTGCCCGCGCGGCATCGAGGTCACCAAGGCGATCCAGGAAGTCAAGCGCGCGCTCATCACCCGCCGCTTCTGACCTTCCGGTCCCAGCTGCACGGCGAAAGCCCCGCCCCCCGGTTTGTGCACGGGGGGCGGGGCTTTCGCCGCTTCTGATGAACGGGCCGTCTTCCGGCCGCCGAGCCGCGGGCCGTCCTACGATGATGCTCTCGACAGCAGCCCACGGGAGGCACGTGATGTCCGCAGCACCCGCTGGGCAGCCCCCTGGCGACCGGCCTCAGATCGACGAGGCCAACAGAATCATGGAGCGGCTTCCTGGCTACCGCGTCGAGATCATCGCAGGACAAATCATCGTGTCCCCACCAGCCGACGGCGCCCACGCCAGGGCCCTGACCAAGCTGATGAGCCCGTTCCTCACGGCCGGTCTCGACGGCGGGGCCGCGGAAGTGCTCCAGGGGATCGGCCTCTGGCTCCCCGACGGGCGCGAGGACTACGCCATCCCCGACCTCTCCGTGGTCGACGCCGACTTCGAAGACCGCCATATCGAGAACAACTGCTACGACCCCGTCGTCTTCCGGCTGGTCCTGGAGGTCACCTCCTCCAACTACAAGACCGACCTGCGCACCAAGGTCACCGCCTACGCCAACGCCAAGGTTCCCGTGTACGTGATCGTGGACCGCAGGCATGGCCGCCTGCACGTCCTCACCGACCCGGCGCAGGACGAGTACGCCACCCACCGCATCCATGCCCCCGGCGACCTCGTCATCCTGCCCGAGTCCATCGGCGCCAAGGTGACCCTGGACGTCACCGAGATCCTCACGGCGGCGGGGCGCAAGGCCGAGTAGCACCTCAGGGGGCGTTCAGGGTGGTGTGAGGGTCACTCCTGATGACCGTGCTGTCTGCCCGCCGGAAGACTCGTCGGCATGAAGAAGCCCTCGAACTCCCGTGCCCGCTCATCCCGTTGGTCCGCCCTCGCCGCCGGGTGCGCGGCTCTTGCGGCACTCACGGTCGGTGCGGTGCCCGCCGCGGCCGACGGGCCGGAACCTGCCGCAGTCGCCGCCGGGGTGCGGGCCCCGGTCGACCGGGAGGCCCTGCGCGCCCTGATGGCCCCCGACGGCGTGGCCTCCGGCACCATGGTGCGCCTCAGCGCTCCCGGGCTCCGGTGGACCGAGGCGACGGGCGGGCTGTCCCAGGATCCGGCGGCTTCCTTCCGGATCGGGAGCGTGACCAAGGTGTTCACCTCCGCCGTGGTGCTGCAGCTGGTGGCCGAGGGGCGGTTCACGCTGGACACGCCCGTGCAGGAGCTCCTGCCCGGGACCCTGCCCGCGCACTGGCACCCCATCACCGTCGGACAGCTGCTCAGCCACACCAGCGGGCTCGGGCTGCCCTGCGTCGCCCCCGAGAACCCGCAGGCGCCCACGCCCGCCGCGGTGGTCGCCGCGCTCACCGATCCCGCCTGCCCGGCGCCCGAGTACCCCGTCACCCGGCAGCAGTACAACGGCTTCAACTACTTCCTCGCCGGAATGGTCATCGAGAAGGTCACCGGACACCGGTACGCGGACGAGGTGCAGTGGCGGATCGCCCGGCCGCTCGGGCTGCGGCGCACGTATCTGCCGGCCCCCGGGAACACCGCGATGCCAGCGCCCTCGCTCGCCGCGCCCACCGCGGTCGAGCCGTGGGCCTGGGCCGAGGGCGGCATGATCTCCAACGGCCCCGACCTGGAGCGCTTCCTCGGCGCCCTGCTGCGCGGCCGGCTGCTCCCGCCCGCACAGCAGCGGGAGCTGTTCGCGATGCCCGCCCTCTCGCAGGGCGCGCAGGACCGGTTCAGCAACGCCGGACTGCTGCGCGCCGAGCTGGCGGACGGCACCGCCATCTGGGGCAAGACCGGATCCATGCAGCCGTACACCGGCGGGGTGTTCGGGACCGCCGACGGCCGCCGGGTGCTCGTGTACGCGTACACCGGCGTCACCCGCGACCCGGCCGCCCAGCGGCGCCGGGCCCAGGACCTGGTCGCGGCCGCCTTCTGAACCGGGTTGCGGGGCCACGCCGGCGGCCGCTGTGCAAAGATCGGCCTCATGAGCGAGCAGCAGCCGAATCCCTACGCGAGTGACAACGGGGCGCCGGGCAGCCCGAGTTACGGGTACCCGCAGCCCTACCCCGCCCCGGGCTACCAGCCCACCGTCGGCGGCGCGGGCATCCCGGCCCAGCCCCAGCAGCCCCCGCTCGGTCCGCCGGCGATGCCGCCCGCCGCGGCCCCGGGCTACCCGCCGGCCGGCCTCCACGGTCCGGCCATGGGCGGCGGCGGGTCCGGGCTGGCGCTCGGAGACATCACCATCGCCGGCGACCAGATCATCACCCCGTCCGGCACGATGCCGCTCAAGGGCGCGATGTGGAACGCGCAGGACCTCTCGCGCACCGAGACCAAGATCCCGCCGCACGCCATCGTGCTCGCGATCATCTTCTTCCTGTTCTGCCTGCTCGGCCTGCTGTTCCTCCTCATGAAGGAGAGGACCACCACCGGCTACATCCAGGTCACCGTCACCAGCGGCGGCCGGCACCACTCGACGATGATCCCGGCCACCGACCCGGGCACCTTCCAGTGGGTGATGGGACAGGTCAACTACGCGCGCTCGCTCAGTATCTGACGGCTGATCGCCGGTTCGGTGGTGCGGGTGTCGTCCGCCGGCATCACCGCCTCGGTGCCGCGGACCCCCAGGAGGGCGGTGGCCCCGCCGAGCGGGTGCGGGGGGACCGTCCGGCCCGGATGGCAGGCGGCGCCGGGCCGTGACAGGCTGGGAGGTGGGCCCGGTCCCGTACGGACAGCACCGAGAGGGCCGCCATGGCCGATTTCCTGGTCAACACCACCACCCGGGACTTCCAGTTCCAGCCCTTCGCCGCCGCGCAGCTCGGCACCGCGTACGCGGTCGTGTGGGCCGACGGGAGCGACGCGAGCATCAAGGGCCAGCTCTTGGCGGCGGACGGGAGTCGGATCGCCGGGGAGTTCACGGTCAACGCGCCGACCCCGACGGACGGCGGCACGCGCCGCGCATGGCCGGCCTTCGCCTTCTCCGGCTCCAACACCTTCGCGGTCTGGGTGGAACTCCCGTCCGCCGCACCGCCGCCGGCGCCCGGGGTGAAGCTGCAGCGCTTCTTCGACGGTCAGCGGCAGGGCCCCGAGAGCCGGGTCAACACCTCGGACATCGACCCGCGGACCCGGCCCGCCCTCACCCGCACCACCGACGGCGGCTGCATGGTCGTCTGGCTGGGCGGGCGGCCGGACCGGCGGGTGCTGGCGCGCCGGTTCGACGCGGAGGGCGAGGCAGTAGGCCCGGAGTTCGTCGTCAACACGGTGGCCGGCGAGCACACGGCGGCGGCCGCGGCCCTGCTCTCGGACGGGAACCACGTCGTCGCATGGAACGCGGCGGCCGGCGAGAGGCTCACGCTCCGGTTCCTCGACTCCGCCGCGGACACCCCGCGCGCCGGCGAGATCAGCCCGAACCTCGCCTCGTTCGGCGGCCGCGGCGCGCTCGCCCCGCTCGACGACGGCCGCTTCGTGCTGGCGCACCTGAGCCGCATGCGGGACAGCGACCTCGGCGAGATGCAGAGCACCGTCGTGGCGAGCGTGTTCGACGCCGACGGCGCCGAGGTGGCCGCCGTCCCGGCGGGTGAGCCCCGGGGCGTCACCCGCTCCTCGCCCGCGGTCGCGGCCCTGCCGCAGGGGCGCTTCCTGCTGGGGTGGGTGGAGCGGAGCGCCGTCAGCGCCGATGCCGTCCCGGCGGTGCGGGCGCAGCTGTGCTCCGTCGGCGGGGGCGCGCTCGGCGAGCCGGTGGCGGTGAGCACCGCCAGGGACGGGGTGCGGTTCCAGCTGTGCGCGGCGACGGCCTGCGAGGGGGACGGCGCGCAGAGCGCGCTCCTCGTGTGGGCGGACAACAGCCCCGCTCCCGCCGGCGACACGTCGGCCTTCTCCGTGCGCGGCCGCGCCTTCGGGATCTCGGCCGCCGGAAACAATTTTGAACTCGTTCGAAAGATGACTTGAACCTGTTCAAGCCGAGGTCTAGAGTCGGTTCCGCCAAGGAGTTGAACACGTTCAAGGGGGGCCGAGGGCCATGGACCTCACCGTCGTCGCATACGTCATCTACCTGCTCATCAGCATCGGGCTCACCGTCTGGGTGGCCCGCACGCTCAGCCGCAACGGGCGCGTCTTCATCGCCGACGTCCTGCACGGCAACGAGAAGCTCGCGGACGCCGTGAACCACCTGCTGGTGGTCGGCTTCTACCTCGTCAACATCGGCTTCGTGACGCTCTACCTGAGGTCGGCCGACAGCATCGACACCGCACGCGGCCTCTTCGAGGCCCTGTCGGTCAAGCTCGGCGTCGTCCTGCTCGTCCTCGGCGTGATGCACCTGGGCAACGTCTGGGTGCTGAACAAGATGCGCCGCCGCGGGATCATGGAGCGCCAGCAGACCCCGCCCGTCGCCCCGCAGGGCTGGACCGCTCCGCTCGGAGCCTGACCGATGGCCACGGCAGCCCAGCCCATGCGCCACCTGACCGTCCTGTACGACGCGGGCTGCCCGCTGTGCGTCCACATCCGGCACTGGCTGCTCGGGCAGCGCTGGCTGGTGCCGCTCCGCCTGGTGCCGGCCGGGTCCCAGGAGGCGCAGCGGCGCTTCCCGCGGCTCGACCACGCCTCGACCCTGCGCGAGATCACCGTGATCGGCGACTCCGGGCAGCTGTGGACCGGCACCGACGCCTTCATCGTGTGCCTGTGGGCGCTGGCCGAGCACCGGCCGAAGGCGAACTGGCTCGCCACCCCGGCGGGCCGGCCCTTCGCCCGGGCCGCCATGTACACGGCCTCGGCCTGGCGCCAGGCGGTCCGCACGGGGGTCGGACCGCAGGACGGGGCCGGGGCGTACGCGGGACCGGGAGCGGAGGGGACCGCCTGTGGCGACCACTGCTCCGCACCCCGATAGGCTCGTACACCGTGACTGATCAGAAGGCTCCCAAGAGCGAGCAGACCCGCACGCTCATCCTCGAAACCGCGCTCCGCCTCTTCCAGGAGCGCGGCTTCGACAAGACGACCATGCGGGCCATCGCCAAGGAGGCCGGAGTCTCGGTCGGCAACGCCTACTACTACTTCGAGTCGAAGGAACACCTCGTCCAGGGGTTCTACGACCGGATCGGCGCCGCCCACCAGGCGGCGGTCCGGCCCATCCTGGAGCGGGAGACCGACCTGCAGAAGCGGCTCGCGGGCGTGCTGACGAGCTGGCTCGACATCGCGGCCCCGTACCACGAGTTCGCCTCGCAGTTCTTCAAGAACGCGGCGGACCCGGAGAGTCCGCTCAGCCCGTTCTCGCCCGAGTCCGAGCCGGCCCGCAAGGCCGCGATCGAGATGCACCGCGAGGTGCTGGCGGGCGCGAAGACGAAGGTGCCGGAGGAACTGGCCGACCGGCTGCCGGAACTGATGTGGCTCTCGCAGATGGGGCTGGTCCTGTACTGGGTCTTCGACCGGTCCCCGGACAGCGAGAAGTCGCGCCGGCTCGCCGAGCGCGGGGCGCAGTTGACGACGCGGGGCATCGTCCTGGCCCGCTTCCGGGTGCTGCGGCCGCTGGTGCGGGAGCTGCACGAACTGTTCGCGGACTTCCTGCCGGGGATGGCGCAGGCGGCCGTGTCCAAGCCCCGCCCCTCGACCCCGGCCGCGTAGCCGCCGGCGGCTGTTCGGCCGCCCGCCGGCCCGGGTCAGGGGTGGGGCGGGGCCATGGTGATGGCGGTCTTGCCGCGGGCCCGGCCGGCCGCGAGGCGGCGGACCGCCTCCGGGACCTCCGAGAGGCCGTACGTGGCGCCGACCACCGGCGTCAGCCGCCCGTCCTCGATCAGGCCGTTCAGCACGTCCAGGTCGGCCCGCCGCGGCGGCGCGAAGAAGACCGCCAGCCGCTGCCGCACGAACGGCGACAGTGCGAGCGCGCGGAACTGCCGCCCCAGCCCGATCCAGTCGCCGTCGTCCTCGCCGCCCGCGATGACGAGCGTCCCGCGGGGCGTCACGGCCCGGCGGAGCCGGGACAGCGGGCTGCTCCCGCCGATGTCGAGGACCAGGTCCCAGCGGCGGCCGCCGGCGGCGAAGTCCTCGCGGGTGTAGTCGATGACGTGGTCCGCGCCGATCGAGCGGACCAGGTCGGCCTTGGCCGTGCTGCACACGCCGGTCACCTCCGCCCCGAAGGCCTTGGCCAGCTGCACCGCGTACGTGCCCACCCCGCCCGAGGCGCCGACCACCAGCACGTGCTGTCCCGGCCGCACCCGGCCGGCGTCCCGCAGCCCGCGCAGCGCCGTGCACGCCGAGACCGCGACGACGGCGGCCTCCTCGAAGCCGAGCCGGGCCGGCTTGGGGGCGATCCGGTCCGCGCGGGCGGCCGCGTACTCCGCGAAGGAGCCGCGGGCGACGCCGTACACCTCGTCGCCGACCGCGAAGCCGGCCACCCCGGCGCCCACCGCGGCCACCGTCCCCGCCACGTCCAGCCCGGCCACCGGGTTCTTCGGCCTGCGCAGCCCCAGGCCCAGCCGGACCGCGTACGGCCTGCCCGCCATGGCGTGCCAGGTGCCGCGGTCCACACCGGCGGCCCGGACGCGCAGCAGCACCTCGCCGGCCGCCGGGACCGGCCGCGGCACCTGAGCCGGCCGCAGCACGCCGGGCGGGCCGTAGCCCTCCTGGACGATCGCCCGCATGGATTCCATTTCGCCGTCCTCTCTGCCGTACTAAGTACGACTTACTTAGTACGGTACCCTCGGGGCAGCAGTCAACTCCCCCACCCACGACGGAAGTGACATGGCCAAGCAGGCAACGCAGGCCCCGCTCAACCGGGACAAGGTGCTCGCCGCCGCGGTCGGCGTCGCGGACGCCGGCGGCCTCGCCGCGCTCACGATCCGGTCCCTGGCCCAGGAGCTCGGCGTCAAGCCGATGTCCCTGTACCACCACGTGCCCAACAAGGAGGCGATCATCGACGGCATCGTCGACGTCGTCTTCGCCGAGATCGACCTGCCGCCGGCCGACGCCGACTGGCGCACCGCCCTGCACCACCGCGCCCACTCGGCCCGGTCCGTGCTGCGCCGCCACCCGTGGGCGACCGCGGTCATGGAGTCGCGCGCCCACCCCGGCCCGGCCACGCTGCGCCACCACGACGCGGTCATCGCCACCCTGCGGCGCGGCGGCTTCCCCTTCGCGCTCGCGGCGCACGCCTATGCGCTGTTGGACAGCTACGTCTACGGCTTCGCCCTGACGGAGACCGCCCTGCCGTTCGACCCGCAGGACGCGGCCGGGGCCGCCGAGGAGTTCCTGGCCGCGTTCCCGGCGGACGCCTATCCGCACCTCGCCGAGTTCACCCGGGAGCACGTGCTCGCGCCCGGGTACGACCACGGTGCGGAGTTCGACTACGGGCTGGAGCTCATCCTCGACGGCCTCGCACGCCGCCTCGCCGCCGCCCGGGCCGGCTGAGTCCGGGCCGCCGCGCGGAAGCCGGTTTCACGCCCGGTACGAGGCGAGCTCGACCACCGTGATGTCGGAGGGCGCACCGACCCGGACCGGCGGCCCCCACGCGCCCGCACCGCGGGACACGTACAGCTGGGTGTCGCCGTAGCGCTCCAGGCCGGCGACGGTCGGATTGGCCAGCTCGGCCAGGTAGTTGCCCGGCCAGAGCTGGCCGCCGTGGGTGTGGCCGGACAGCTGGAGGTCGACGCCGTGGCGGACCGCCTCGTGGATCACGACGGGCTGGTGGGCCAGCAGCACCGCGGCGCGGGCGCGGTCGCGGTCCCCGAGGGCCGCCTCGAAGTCCGGGCCGTGGCCCTCCCGCTCGCCCTGGACGTCGTTGACCCCAGCCAGGTCGAAGTGCGGCAGGGCGCGGCGGGCGTTCTCCAGCGGGGTGAGGCCGAGCTCGCGGACGTGCTCCACCCAGGGCGCGGCGCCCGAGAAGTACTCGTGGTTGCCGGTGACGAAGTACGCGCCGTGCCGCGCCCGCAGCCCGCGCAGCGGTTCGGCGGCGGGGCCGAGGTCGTGCACGGTGCCGTCGACGAGGTCGCCGACGACGGCGATGAGGTCGGGCTGGGTGCGGTTGACGGTCTCGACGATGCGGGCGGTGTGGGCGCGGCCTAGGACCGGGCCGAGGTGGACGTCGCTGACGACGGCGATCCGGAAGCCGTGCGCGGCGCGGGGCAGCTTGGCCAGCGGCACCTGGACCCGCTTCACGCGCGGGCCGCGCAGCACGCCGTACGTGCCGTACCCGACGGTCGCGGCGGCGGCGCCGCCCGCGACGCCGCCGACGGCGCGCGCGACGAACATCCGCCGGCTGATCCCGGCCGAGGCGGCAGCCGCCGCCCGGCCGGGCCCGCCGCCGTCCTCCGGCTCGGGCTGCGACTCCGGCTGCGGCCCGTCGTCGGGCTGCGAGTCGACACCGGCCCGCGGCTCCAACCTGACCCCGGCCTGCGGCTCCGGCTCCGGCTCCGGCCTGGGCTCGGCCCCGGCCCGTGGCTCGTGCTCGGCGTCGGGCTGGGGCTGCGGTCCCCGGGCGGCGGCCGCCTTCGGCTGCGCGTCCGGTCGCCGGCGCAGCAGGAGCGCCCGGACCGGTTCCGCGACCAGCATGGCCAGGCTCAGGTACAGCAGCACGGCCAGCCAGAGGTACCCCGGCCAGGCCACCGCCTGCTGCGCCGCGAACGGGGCTCCGGCGCGGCCCGAGGTCAGGGCCGCCAGCGACAGCAGCGGCAGGGCGAAGGCGAGGGCGGTGCCGGTCCGGCGGGCCGGGCCGCCCGGGCGGGTGGTGTCCCGGACGAGGCGCACCCACAGCCAGCGGTGGACGAGCCCGAGCAGGGCCAGGACCAGCAGGACCGCGGCCGCGAAGAGCGCGACCGTCACTCCTTCGGCTCCTGCGGGCCCCGGCGCGACGCACGCCGCAGGGCGAGCACCCCGCGCAGCCCGATCACACCAACGGCCGTCCCGAGGAGAAAGGAGGTGACGGCCAGGAGAAGGTGGACCCAGAAATACGTCGTCGGCTCACCGGCCGCGTCAAAGGCCAGGCCGCTGCCGTCCTTCCACAGGTTCCGGACGAAAGACACCCAGATGAACCAGCTCCACACTCCGAAGACGAGCAGGAACCAGGAGGCGGCGCGGCTGAGTTTCATGCCCCCAGTATCGGTTCGGTCCCCAGGACGGGTGCGCGGGGGTGGGCTGTCCCGGCACTCGTTGGCGCGACTTGGCCGGTCCCCGGCGGCCGGGCTGCAATCTGCATGTACGTTCACCTGCGTGTCTGCAAAGAAGACCGCATGGACGGTCCTGTCCGCCGGGCTGCTCGTCCCCGGGCTGCTCGTCCCGGCGCTGCTCGTCCCCGCCCTCCTCGCGGCGCCCGCCCACGCCGCGCCGCCCCCGCCGCCATCGGCGGACGGCAAGGGCAGGCCGCAGGAGGCCCAGGGCCCCGGGCTCGCGCCGCCCGAGTCGATGTCCACGGTCGGCGGGGCGCTGCTCGGCAAGCCCGGGGTGCAGGTGAGCCCGCTGGCGGGAGCCCCCGCCCTGCCGGGCAACCTGACGGGCCGGTCGTGGATCGTGGCCGACGCCGAGACGGGGGAGGTGCTGGCGGCGAACAACGCGCACTGGCGGCTGCCGCCGGCGTCCACGATGAAGATGCTCTTCGCCGACACGGTGCTGCCGAAGCTGCCCAAGGACCAGGTCCACAAGGTCACCGAGCAGGAGCTGGAGGGCGTGGGCGCCGGCTCCAGCGAGGTCGGGCTCAAGGAGGATCTCGACTACACGGTGCACGACCTGTGGCTCGGGGTCTTCCTGCGGTCCGGGAACGACGCCGTGCACGTGCTTTCGGCCATGAACGGCGGCATCGAGAAGACCGTGCAGGACATGCAGGCGCACGCCGAGGAGCTCCAGGCCCTCGACACCCATGTCGTCTCGCCCGACGGCTACGACGCCTCGGGCCAGGTCTCGAGCGCGTACGACCTCACCCTGATCGCCCGCTCCGGCCTGCAGAAGAAGGACTTCCGCGAGTACTGCGGCACGGCGAGCGCGAAGTTCCCCGGCGAGCAGGAGCCGGGCAAGCCGCGCGAGTACTACGAGATCCAGAACACCAACCGGCTGATGACCGGCGCGGGCGGCATCACCCCGTACAAGGGCATCGCCGGGGTGAAGAACGGCAACACCACGATGGCCGGGGCCACCTTCACCGGCCTGGCCCAGCACGGGAACAAGAAGCTGCTGGTGACGGTGATGAACCCGAGCGCGGGCGGGGCCAACCCGGTCTACGAGGAGACCGCCATGCTCCTCGACTGGGGCTTCGCGGCGGCCGGGAAGGTCCGCCCGATCGGCAAGCTGGTGCCCCCGAAGAGCGCCGACACCTCCTCGGACGGCTCCCCCGCCCGGACCCACCACCGGAGCCCGGCGGCGGCCGGCGCCGGCTCGGGCGGCGGCCTCGGGACGGCCTTCGGCGTGGCGGGCGGGGCGCTGGCCCTGGTGGCGGGCGGTGCGTACCTCGTGAACCGCCGCTTCCCGCCGGGCCGGCGCGGCCGCCGCGAGGACCCCGACCCCGAGGGGTCGTGAGCCGGGGCCGGGGGCGGCGGGCCGTCAGCCGCCCGCGGCCCGGGGGGCGGGCGGGGAGCCGTGCCCGTGGTCCGCGCCTTCCTCCGCCTCGGCGGGGGTGGCCGTCCACGCCGCGCAGAACAGCAGCAGCTTCGCCGTCAGGTTGATCCAGATCAGCAGGGCGACCGGCACGCCGAAGGCCCCGTACATGCTCTTCGCGGCGACCTCGCGCATGTAGCCGCTGATCAGCAGTTTCAGCAGCTCGAAGCCGATCGCTCCGAGCAGGGCCGCCTGGACCAGCCGGCGGCGCGGCGGCTCCACCCCCGGCAGCAGGGTCAGCAGGTAGAGCAGCAGCAGGAAGGCGGCCACGACGCCGACGAGGAAGGCCGCGGTGCGCAGCAGGAACCCGCCCGCGCCGTGCGGCGGGATGCCCAGCGCGGAGCCGAACTTGCCGACCGCGCTGGAGCCGATGATCGAGGCCACGGCCGAGGCCAGGCCCGCCGCGCCCAGGCCCAGCAGGACGAGGGTGTCCTTGCCCTTGCGGACGATCATGTTCCCCTCGTCCTCGTCGTCCTTCTCCCACACCGCGCGCAGGCAGTCGCGCATGGAGCCGACCCAGCCGACGCCGGTGAAGAGCAGCACCACGGCGGCGACGAGGCCCACGGTGGCGGCGTTCGCGACGAGCCCCGGCAGGTTCAGCTGGTCGGAGATGCCGGGGACCTGCTCGGCGAGGGCCTTTTGCAGTTTGTCCAGCTGGTCCTGGCTGAGCAGCGCCGCGCCGATGGCGGCGGCGAGGGTGATCAGCGGGAAGAGCGCGAGGAAGCTGATGAAGGTGATCGCGGAGGCCAGCCGGGTCCAGTGGACGCGGTCGAGGCGCTCGTACGCGTGCCAGAGACGGGTCCGCATCAGGCGGACGGCCAGCGGGCCGACCACCGGCAGTTTCCTCAGCCAGTCCATGGGGTCACCGTAAAGGAGCGCACGGAAATCGCCGGCATTACGGGGTCAGGACGCTACGGTCGTCGATTGTGACTTTTCGTCCGGGTCTTCGCCCGTTCCACACCCTGGTCCTGCGGACGGTCCGTTTCCGTGCCCGTCAGACCCTGCGGCCGCTGCGGACGCCGCGGCAGGCGCGGCCTCCGCGTCAGGAGCGCCGTACGGAGGGTTCGCTCGCCTCGTCGACCGGCGGGCCCTGCTGCGCCGGGACGCCGCCCGCGGCGCCGCTGCCGAAGGGGTACTCGCGCAGCTTGCGCCAGACCCCGTCGGAGCCCTGCTCGTAGAGCGCGAAGCCGGTGCACATCCACTCGGCCGCGTAGTCGGCGAGGGTGTCGAAGGCCAGGTCCATCGCCCCTTCGGAGATCCCGTGGGCGACGGTGACGTGCGGGTGGTACGGGAAGGCCAGCTCCCGGTCGAGCGGCCCCTGCGGATCGCGGACCAGGCCCTGGAGCCGGGTGCAGCCCGGGGCGCCCTCGGCGAGCTTGACGAAGACGACCGGCGAGAGCGGGCGGAAGGTGCCCGTGCCCGCCAGGCGCATGGGGAACGGCGCGAAGGCCGCAGCGACCTCGGCCAGGTGGGCCCGGATCTGCGGCAGCCGGTCCCCGGCCACCTCGGTGGGCGGGACGAGGGTGACGTGCGTGGGGATGCCGTGCGCGGCGGCGTCCCCGAAGCCGGCGCGCAGCTGCTGGAGCTGGCTGCCGTACGGCTCCGGGACCGCGATCGAAACGCCGAGCGTTACGGTCCCCACGTGTGTCTCCTCCGTCGTCCGTGCGGCGGCTGTGCGTGCGCGCCGCCGGTCCCCAGTGTGGGGCCGGCGGCCCCGGACCGCCAGGCCCCTTCTCGCTGCCCCGTGGCGGGTCAGTGCTTCGCCGGCACGAAGCCGAGGCGGTCGTACGCCTGCGCGAGGGTCTCCGCGGCGACCGCGCGGGCCTTCTCCGCGCCCTTGGCCAGGATGGCGTCCAACGTCTCCGGGTCGTCCAGGAATTCCCGGGTCCGCTGCTGGAAGGGTGTGACGAACTCGACCATCGCGGCCGCCAGGTCCGTCTTCAGCGCGCCGTAGCCCTTGCCCTCGTAGCGGGCCTCCAGGGCCGGGATGCCCTCCCCCGTGAGGGTGGAGTAGATCGTGAGCAGGTTGCTGACGCCGGGCTTGTTCTCCGCGTCGAAGCGGATCTCGGCCTCGGTGTCGGTGACGGCGCTCTTGATCTTCTTCTCGGTGGCCTTGGGCTCGTCGAGCAGGCTGATGAGGCCCTTTGGCGAGGAGGCCGACTTCGACATCTTGATCGAGGGGTCCTGGAGGTCGTAGATCTTCGCGACCTCCTTGACGATGTACGGCGCCGGGAGGGTGAACGTCTGCCCGAAGCGCTGGTTGAAGCGCTCGGCCAGGTCGCGGGTCAGCTCGATGTGCTGGCGCTGGTCCTCGCCGACCGGGACGGCGTTCGCCTGGTAGAGCAGGATGTCGGCGACCTGCAGGATCGGGTACGTGAACAGGCCGACGCTGGCGCTGTTCACGCCGCCCTTGGCGGACTTGTCCTTGAACTGGGTCATGCGGCTGGCCTCGCCGAAGCCGGTGATGCAGTTCATGACCCAGGCGAGCTGGGCGTGCTCCGGGACGTGGCTCTGGATGAAGAGCGTGCAGCGCTCGGGGTCCAGGCCGGCGGCGAGCAGCTGCGCGGCGGAGAGCCGGGTGTTGGCGCGGAGGTCCTTCGGATCCTGCGGCATGGTGATCGCGTGCAGGTCGACCACCATGTAGAAGGCGTCGTGCGTCTCCTGCAGGGCGACGTACTGGCGGATCGCTCCGAGGTAGTTCCCGAGGTGGAACGAGCCGGAGGTGGGCTGGATGCCGGAGAGCGCGCGAGGACGTTCAGAAGCCATGGCTTCATTCTCTCAGGTGTGGCGGCGGACTCGGCCCGCCCGCTGACCGAAACCGGCCCGCCTCCTCCGGGGCCGGCCCGGTCCCGGCCCTGCGTGGCGCCTACCGGCGAGTACCGGTCATGGCCGAAAACCGTCCCGCCTGAGCGACCGCTTTCGGCCACCCCGCCGCCGCTGTTCCGCTGCGCGGAGCCGTTCCCCCACCCCGCCCCTTCCCGAACCGGGCCCTGCGGCCGCGGCCCCCGCCCGGGGCTCCGCCCCAGACCCCGCGCCTCAAACGCCGGCGGGGCTGGATCGTGCCGCTGCGCGGCACGTCCAGGCTCCGCGCAGCGGCTGCCGGCCGCCGGGCCGGGGTCAGGAGACGGGGAGGCCGGGGGCCGGGTAGGCGGCGAGGAGGTCGGCCACCTCCTGGCGGATCGCCCCCAGGGCCGGCTCGTCGCCGGAGGCGGCGGCGGCCACGGCCCGCCCGATCCACTCCGCGACCTGCGGCATGTGGGCCGGGGTCAGCCCCCGCGAAGTCAGCGACGGCGTACCGATCCGGATGCCGGACGGGTCGAACGGCTTGCGCGGATCGAACGGCACCGTGTTGTAGTTCACGACGATCCCGGCCCGGTCCAGCGCCTTCGCCGCGACCTTCCCCGGCACGCCCTTGCCCGTCAGGTCGATCAGGACCAGGTGGTTGTCCGTACCCCCCGACACCAGGTCGAACCCGCGCTCCAGCAGCGCAGCGGCCAGCGCCTTCGCGTTGGCGACGACCGTGTGCGCGTAGGTGACGAACGCCGGCTGCGCCGCCTCGTGCAGGGCCACGGCGATGCCGGCCGTGGTCTGGTTGTGCGGCCCGCCCTGCAGGCCGGGGAAGACCGCCTTGTCGATGGCCTTGGCGTGCTCCTCGGTGCACATCAGCATCGCGCCCCGCGGCCCCCGCAGCGTCTTGTGCGTGGTGGTGGCGATGACGTCGACGTGCCCGGCGGGCGACGGGTGGGCCCCGCCCGCGATCAGGCCCGCGATGTGGGCGACGTCGGCGACCAGGACCGAGCCCGCCTCCTTCGCGATGGAGGCGAACGCCTCGAAGTCGATCGTGCGCGGCAGGGCGGTACCGCCACAGAAGATGATCTTCGGGCGCTCGGCCAGGGCCAGGTCCCGCACCGCGTCGTAGTCGATCAGCCCGGTGTCGGCCGACACCCCGTACTGCACGCCCCGGAACCAGGAGCCCGTCGCCGAGACCCCCCACCCGTGCGTCAGGTGCCCGCCCATCGGCAGGGCCATGCCCATCACCGTGTCGCCCGGCTTGGCGAAGGCGAGGTAGACGGCGAGGTTCGCGGGCGAGCCGGAGTACGGCTGCACGTTCGCGTGGTCCACGCCGAAGAGGCCCTTCGCCCGCTCGACGGCCAGCGCCTCGATGCGGTCGATGTTCTGCTGGCCCTCGTAGTAGCGGCGGCCCGGGTAGCCCTCGCTGTACTTGTTCTGCAGGACGGTCCCGGAGGCCTCCAGGACGGCTTCAGAGACGTAGTTCTCGCTCGGGATCAGGCGGAGCGTCTGCGCCTGGAGGAGTTCCTCGGCGGCGACGAAGGACGCCAGCTCGGGATCGGCGGCGGCCAGGGCGGGGTGGCGGGGCTGGAACTGGGGCTGGGGCTGGGGCGTAGCGTTCACGGCGGCTCCTGTCGGGGTCGATGTCGGATCTCGTCCCCGCCAGGCCCAGGCGAGCGGCCCTGTGTGCGGTCGTGCGCGCACGACTCCCCCGGAGTCCGTTCTCCGTGCGCCAGTCGCCGTGCGTAGGGCCAACCTTAGCGGGCGTGACACCGGAAAGGTTTCCGCGTCCGGTATACGAGCGACGTATAGCCGTGTACAAGGTGGCGCCACCCTGTCACCCGGCCCGTCCGCCCGACCGACGATCGGAGACCCCGTGTCGAGAACTGCCGATGCCATCGCCACCGCCGAGGCGCACAGCGCGCACAACTACCACCCGCTGCCGGTCGTCGTGGCGACGGCCGAGGGCGCCTGGATGACCGACGTCGAGGGCCGCCGCTATCTCGACATGCTCGCGGGCTATTCGGCGCTCAACTTCGGCCACGGCAACCGCCGTCTGCTGGACGCGGCCAAGGCGCAGCTGGAGCGGGTCACCCTCACCTCGCGCGCCTTCCACCACGACCGCTTCGCCGACTTCTGCACCGAACTGGCCGCGCTGTGCGGCAAGGAGATGGTGCTGCCGATGAACACCGGCGCGGAGGCGGTGGAGACCGCCGTGAAGACCGCCCGCAAGTGGGGCTACGAGGTCAAGGGCGTCCCGGACGGCCACGCCAAGATCGTGGTCGCGTCCGACAACTTCCACGGCCGTACGACGACCATCGTGAGCTTCTCCACCGACCACGAGGCCCGCGACCACTTCGGCCCGTACACGCCGGGGTTCGAGATCGTCCCGTACGGGGACCTCACCGCCCTCGCCCACGCCGTCACCCCGAACACGGTGGCCGTGCTGCTGGAGCCGATCCAGGGCGAGGCGGGGGTGCTGGTGCCGCCGGCCGGGTACCTGCGCGGGGTGCGGGAGCTGACGCGCGAGCGGAACGTGCTGTTCATGGCCGACGAGATCCAGTCGGGGCTGGGCCGCACGGGCCGGACCTTCGCCTGCGAGCACGAGGACGTCGTCCCGGACGTGTACGTCCTGGGCAAGGCGCTCGGCGGCGGCGTGGTGCCGGTCTCCGCGGTCGTCGCCGACCGGGACGTCCTCGGCATCTTCAAGCCGGGCGAGCACGGCTCCACCTTCGGCGGCAACCCGCTGGCCTGCGCCGTCGCCCTGGAGGTCGTCGCGATGCTGCGCACCGGCGAGTACCAGCAGCGCGCCGCCGAACTCGGCGACCACCTGCACCGGGAGCTGAACCTGCTGGTCGGCGGCGGCGCCGTGACCGCGGTGCGCGGGCGCGGGCTGTGGGCGGGCGTGGACATCGAGCCCGGGCACGGCACCGGCCGCGAGGTCTCGGAGAAGCTGATGGAGCGCGGCGTGCTGGTCAAGGACACCCACGGGGCGACGATCCGGATCGCTCCCCCGCTGGTGATCTCCAAGGAGGACCTGGACTGGGGCCTCGACCAGCTGCGCGCGGTGCTGTCGGTGTAGCAGGCGCGGCGGGCTAGAGGATCACGTGGGGCAGGAAGCGGGCGTACTCGTCCGTGACCGGCCCCGCGGATTCCCGGATGCCGAGCCCCGCCGCCTCCTCCTCGACGACCCATGCGCCGAGCACCACCCGGTTGCCGTCGAAGTCGGGCAGCGGGGCGAGGCCCTGGTACACGTACCGCTCGCCCTCCTCCGGCGTGAACGGCTCCTCCCCGCCCGGCGGGTGCAGGCTGACCCCGGCGCCCTCGCGGCCCAGCAGCGGCTTGGCGGCGAAGCCGGTGGTGCCGGCCAGGTCGCGCGGGCCGTCGAGGTAGGCGGGCAGCAGGTTGGGGTGCTCGGGGAAGAGCTCCCACAGGATCGCCAGCAGCGCCTTGTTGGACAGCAGCATCTTCCACAGCGGCTCGATCCAGCTGGTGGTGCCGCTGCCGCCGCCGTGGTCGTAGGTGTCCAGCACGTGCGGGCCGAAGGCGTCGGTGGCCAGCCACTCCCACGGGTAGAGCTTGAAGCAGCTGCGGATGAACCGCAGTTTCTCGTCGACGAACCGGCCCGACAGGCCGTCCCAGCCGATCCTCTCGACGGACAGCGCCTCGGTGTCCAGGCCCGCCTGCTCGGCGGTCTCCTGGAGGTAGGCGACCGTCATCAGGTCCTCGCCGAGCTCGTCGGTCTCGGAGTGCGCGAAGTGCACGGGGCCGGGCGGCAGCAGCTCCGCCTGCCGGCGCCAGGCGTCGACGAGCCGCTCGTGCAGGGAGTTCCACTGGTCGGCGCCGGGGAAGCGCTCCTCCATCCAGAACCACTGCGGACTGGCCGCCTCCACCAGGGAGGTGGGGGTGTCGGCGTTGTACTCCAGCATCTTGGCGGGGCTGCCGGTGCCGTCGTAGCGCAGGTCGAACCGGCCGTAGAGGGAGGGCTGTTCGGCGCGGCGGCGCCAGGACTCCGCGATCCGCTCGGCGAGGCGCCGGTCGGTGATGCCGAGGTCGGCGAAGCGGTCGTGCGCGACGATGTGCTCGGCCGCGGCCAGGCACATGGCGTGCAGCTCCTCGACGACGTTCTCCAGCGCCTCGATCTCCGGGAGGGTGAAGGAGTAGTACGCGCTCTCGTCCCAGTAGGGGCGCAGGGAGTCGTCGGGGTAGCGGGTCAGGGGGTAGATCAGTCCCTGCTCCTCGACCGTGCGCTGCCAGTCGGGGCGGGGCTCGATGGTGTGGCGCCGCACGGGTCAGCCTCCGCTGGAGCTGGAGTGGCCGCCGATGCCGCCGCGGGTGACGGCCGACTTGTCGAAGCTGCCGCCGGTGAGCTTGTTGTTCCTGACGCTGCCGCCGTAGTAGTACGCGCCGCGGCCGCCGCTGCGGCACTCCTTGGTGTTCAGCTTCTCCAGGGTGACGCGGTCGGCGCAGCGCTTGTCCGGTTCGCTGCCGCACGACACGAGGGCGGCGGCCAGCAGGCCCATGCCGCCGAGCACGACGGCGCCCGAGCGCATGCGGTTCCGGCCGCCCGTGCTGCCGCTGGTGCTCTTGCTGCTGTCGCTGTCCATGGCCGACAGACTAGATCGAGCCCCGGCACCGACGGAATCCGGCCCCGGCCCCCGCGCCTCAAACGCCGGCGGGGCTGATAAATCAGCCCCGCCGGCGTTTGAGGCGAAAAAGGTCCGGGCGAAGCCCGGTTTCGGGAAGGGGCGGGGAGGGGGCAGCTCCGCGCAGCGGCAGCGGTCAGGGCAAGGACGCCAGCAGGGCGGCAACGGTCGGCGCCCACGCGCTCGTCGAAGGGGTCCCGTACCCGACGACCAACGCCTCCCGCGGCTCCACCTCCGCATCCGGATGCACGTACCGGGACAACGTCTCCAGACCGAGGTCGTGCCAGGCCGCAGCCCGCAGCACCTCGTCCTGCGTCCCGGCGGGCAGGTCCAGCACGGCGTGCAGCCCCGCCGCGATCCCGGAGACGGCCACCCGCCCCGCCACGGCGGCCAGCAGCTCGTCCCGCCGCCTGCGGTAGCGCAACCGCATCCCCCGCACGTGGCGGTCGTACGCCCCGGACCGGATGAACTCCGCCAGCGTCAGCTGGTCCAGCGCGCTGGAGGCCCAGTCGATGCGCCCCTTCGCGGCGAGCACCTCCTCCAGCAGCCCCGCCGGAACCACCATCCACCCCATCCGCAGCCCGGGTGCAAGGGACTTGCTCGCGGTGCCGAGGTACACCACCCGGTCGGGGTCGAGCCCCTGCAGCGCACCGACCGGCTGGCGGTCGTAGCGGAACTCCCCGTCGTAGTCGTCCTCCAGGATCAGGCCGCCCGTGGTCCGGGCCCAGTCGACGGCCGCCGCCCGCCGGTCGGGAGTGAGCGCGACGCCGGTCGGGAACTGGTGCGCGGGCGTCAGCAGCACGGCCCCCGCCTCCCCGCCGGCCAGCTCGGCGGTGCGCGCCCCCGCCCCGTCCACGCCCAGCGGCACCGTCCGCAGCCCGGCCCGCCCCAGCAGCTCGCGGTGCACGTCGAGGCTGTACCCCTCCACGGCCACCTCCCGGACCCGGCGCGCCCGCAGCACCCCGGCCAGCAGCGTCAGCGCGTGCACGAAGCCCGCGCACAGCACGATGCGGTCGGGGTCGGCGTACACCCCGCGGGCCCGCGCCAGGTACCCGGCGAGGGCTTCGCGCAGCTCGATCCGCCCGCGCGCGTCGGCCGCGTAGCCGAAGGCCTCGTTCGGGGCGTCGACCAGCGCCCGGCGGGCCGCCGAGAGCCAGGCGGCGCGCGGGAAGGCGCCGAGGTCCGGGGTGCCGGCCAGCAGGCTGTACGCGGGCGGGCGGCGCGCGCCCGGCCGGGCCCGGGCCGCGGCGGCGGTGCCCCGGCGGGGCCGGGCCCGCTCCGCGACCCGCGTCCCCGAGCCCTGGCGGGCCGTCAGCCAGCCCTCGGCGACGAGCTCGGCGTACGCCTCCGCGACCGTGTTGCGCGCGATGCCGAGGTCGGCGGCGAGCGAGCGCGAGGACGGCAGCCGCGTCCCGGCGGCCAGGCGGCCGCTGCGCGCCGCCTCGCGCAGGGACTCGGTGAGCCCGGCCCGCAGGCCGCGGCCCGCGGACAGGTCCAGGTGCAGGTCGGCGCCCAAAGTGGCCCGGGAATCCGTCATGGAACTGGACCATATCGGCGGGCCGCATGCTCCGTAAGCTCATGATCATGACGATGCAGCAGACCACGCCCCGAGCCCCCGCCGCCCACTGCGCCGAGCACACCCCCCGCCTGAACATGGCCGGCCAGGTCCCCGAGATCTACAAGGCCGTCGTCGCCCTGGAGATCGCGTCGAAGAAGGGGCTCGACCCGCTCCTGGTGGAGCTGGTCAAGATCCGCGCCTCGCAGCTCAACCACTGCGCGTTCTGCCTCGACATGCACACCAAGGACGCCCTCGCGGCGGGCGAGAGCGTGCAGCGGATCGTCCAGCTCAGCGCGTGGAAGGAGTCGCGGCACTTCTACACCGAGCGGGAGATCGCCGCGATCGAGCTCACCGAGGCCGTGACCGTCCTGACGAACGGTTTCGTCCCCGACGAGGTCTACGAGCGGGCCGCGCGGCAGTTCGAGGAGAAGGAGCTCGCCCAGCTGATCGCGGTGATCGCGACGATCAACGTCTGGAACCGCCTGGCCGTCACCACCCGCATGGTGCCGGGCCACTACACGCCGGGCATGTACAACCACTGATCCCGCGGCACCCGCCCGCACGGGAAACGGGCAGGGCCCCGGCGCTGCTGCGCCGGGGCCCTGCCCGTGGTCGAACCGGTCGCGGGGACCGCGCGGATCAGATGAGGCCGAGCTCGCGGACCGCGTCGCGCTCCTCGATGAGCTCCGCCACGGACGCGTCGATCCGGGTGCGGGAGAACTCGTTGATGTCCAGGCCCTGGACGATCTCGTACTTGCCGTCCTTGCAGGTGACGGGGAAGGAGGAGATCAGGCCCTCCGGGACGCCGTAGGAGCCGTCCGACGGGATGCCCATGGAGGTCCAGTCGCCCGCGGCGGTGCCGTTGACCCAGGTGTGGACGTGGTCGATGGCGGCGTTGGCGGCGGAGGCGGCCGAGGACGCGCCACGGGCCTCGATGATCGCGGCGCCGCGCTTGGCGACGGTCGGGATGAACTGGTCGGCCAGCCACGCCTGGTCGCTGACGACCTCGGCGGCGTTCTTGCCGGCGATCTCCGCGTGGAAGATGTCCGGGTACTGGGTCGCCGAGTGGTTGCCCCAGATGGTCAGGCGCTTGATGTCGGTGACGTCGGCGCCGGTCTTCCGGGCCAGCTGCGAGATCGCGCGGTTGTGGTCCAGGCGGGTCATCGCGGTGAAGCGCTCGGCCGGGACGTCCGGGGCGGCGGCCTGCGCGATGAGCGCGTTGGTGTTCGCCGGGTTGCCGACGACGAGGACCTTGATGTCGTCCGCCGCGTGGTCGTTGATGGCCTTGCCCTGCGGCTTGAAGATGCCGCCGTTGGCGGAGAGCAGGTCACCGCGCTCCATGCCCTTGGTGCGCGGGCGGGCGCCCACGAGCAGCGCGACGTTGGCACCCTCGAAGCCCTTGTTCGGGTCGTCGAAGATGTCGATGCCCTTCAGGAGCGGGAAGGCGCAGTCGTCGAGCTCCATGGCGGTGCCCTCGGCGGCCTTCAGGCCCTGGGGGATCTCCAGGAGGCGCAGCTTGACCGGCACGTCCGCGCCGAGCAGGTGACCGGAGGCGATGCGGAACAGCAGCGCGTAGCCGATCTGGCCGGCGGCGCCGGTCACGGTGACATTCACAGGAGTGCGGGTCATGGCCTTCTCCGTTAGACAGCTGGCGGTGGGGCGTCCCTGCCCCATGTGCTGGCGGACGCCGCTTCCCTGCGAATCTTGACGTGAAGAGACATCCGGCGTCAGGCTATCCGACTCCCAAGCGGCCCAACCCCCCGGTCCGTGTGGTGCGCGGCACACGGACCGGGAGTTCGAAGGCGGGAGCCCGGGTGCGCCCCCGCAATCGACGCGCCGGGCTCGCCCGGACGGGTGGATCCGGGGCTATCTGACGGTGAAGCGGGCCGCGTTCTCCAGGAACGGGAGCTCCAGCCACGGCCTGGGCTCCACCACCAGCGCCAGCAGGGTGATGGCCACGCCGAGCAGCCCGTACGTGACCATGTCCGTGAACCGGGAGCGCACGGCGAGCATGCCCACGTCGGGCAGGACGCGCCGCAGCACCGCGGCCGCGATCAGGGCGACGCCGATGACCAGGCAGCCGATCTTCGGGTGGCCCAGCGCCGTGCACAGCAGCCCGGCCGCCGTCGCGGCGAGCACGCTGAGCATCGGCCACTGACGGGCCGCGAGCGCGTCGCCGGGGGCGGCCCGGCCGGCGCCCTCGGGGCGGGCGGTGTCCTGGGTGACTGCGGGGAAGCGGCGCGACTTGGGGGCGGCCGGCGCGGCGCCCGGTGCGGCCGGTGCGGCCCCGGCGGCGCGGGCGGGCGCGGGGGCGGCCTGCGGCGGCTCGGCCCTGCCGCCCGCACCCCGGTCGGCGGCGCGGTCGGCGTCGTGCTCAGCCTGCACTGGAGATCGTCCGTTCCGCCGCCTCGACGACATTGACGAGCAGCTGCGCGCGCGTCATGGGCCCGACGCCGCCCGGGTTCGGGGAGATCCACCCGGCGACCTCGGCGACGCCGGGGTGCACGTCTCCGACGATCTTGCCCGCCTCGTCACGGCTGACGCCCACGTCGAGCACGGCCGCGCCCGGCTTGACGTCCTCCGGCTTGACCAGGTGCGGCACGCCCGCCGCCGCGACGATGATGTCGGCCTGGCGCAGCAGCCCGGGCAGGTCGCGGGTGCCGGTGTGGCACATGGTCACGGTGGCGTTCTCGGACCTGCGGGTCAGCAGCAGCCCCATCGAACGGCCGACGGTGATGCCGCGGCCCAGCAGGACGACGTGCGCGCCGTTGATCTCCACGCCGTGGCGGCGCAGCAGCGCGACGATGCCGTACGGGGTGCAGGGCAGCGGGCCCGGCTCGTTCAGCACCAGCCGGCCCAGCGACATGGGGTGCAGGCCGTCGGCGTCCTTCAGCGGGTCCATCAGCTCCAGGACCCGGTTGGTGTCGATGCCCTTGGGCAGCGGGAGTTGCACGATGTACCCGGTGCAGGCCGGGTCCTCGTTCAGCTCCCGGACGACCGCCTCGATCTCCTCCTGGGTGGCCGTGGCGGGCAGTTCGCGCCGGATGGACTCGATGCCGACCTCGGCGCAGTCCTTGTGCTTTCCGTTGACGTACCAGCGGCTGCCCGGGTCGTCGCCGACCAGCAGGGTGCCGAGTCCGGGGGTGACGCCCCGGGCCTTGAGGGCCGCCACGCGGGCGGCCAGTTCGGACTTGATCGCGGCGGCGGTGGCCTTGCCATCGAGAATCTGGGCGGTCATGGGCCCATCCTCCCGGATGGGGCGCCCCCGGTTCCACTCGTGTCCGCCCGGGCCCGTCGGCGCGTCCGGCGGCGCGCCGCGGGGCGGCGCGGTCCGCCCTTTGCCACAGCCTTGGAACATTCATTGCACTTGCACAACAAGTGACCGCCCGGTCGCAATGCCGCTGGACAAGTCCGCCCCGATCGGCCGACGATGACCGGACAAAGAGTGCCGCGGGCAGTGCCGGGGGGCGGACCGCAGAACATCGCAGTACCACCTCCGTGCGTGCCGTGCGTCCCCGCACTTCCACGGAGGAACACCCCACCATGAGTTTCGGTGACCCGAACAACCCGTACGGGCAGCAGCCCCCGCAGGGCCAGCCGGGATACGGCTACCCGCAGCAGGGCGGCTACGCCTACCCGCAGCAGCCGGCTCCCCAGGGCTACTCGGCGTACCCCGCGGGGCCGGCCGGCTACCCGGGCGCGCAGCTGCCGATGCCGGGCGGCGTGAAGGCCGCCCGCGTCATCCTGTTCATCGTCGGCGGCCTCCAGGCCCTGGGCGGGATCGCGGTTCTCCTCGGCGGGGCGGTGTTCGCCTCGGCGCTCTCCGGCTCCTCCAGCTCCTCGGCGAGCGACGCGGGCGCCCTCGCCGGCGGGGTGCTGGTCGTCGCCGGCATCTTCGCCCTGGCGCTGTCCCTGTGGCCGATCCTGACCGCGGCCAAGTTGGGCAAGGGCCGCGGCGGCGTCCGCGTCTCCGGCATCATCTACGGCTCCCTGATGACCCTTTTCTCGGGCATCAGCGTCATCGTGAACCTCGCGGCGCTCAGCAGCAACGACGCGGCGGGCGCCATCGTGTTCTCGCTGCTCATGGCCCTGGTCCAGTTCGGGCTCTCGCTCTGGGTCCTCATCGGCCTGGCCAACTCCGCGGCCGGCGCGTACTTCCGCCGCCCCCTGTACTAGGAACACGGCCGTCTCGACGGCGTACGGCGAAGGCCGCGCCCCGCAGCGATGCGGGACGCGGCCTTCGCCGTGTGCGCGGCAGACCCGCGCGAAGGGTGTCAGTGGAAGAAGTGGCGGGTGCCCGTGAAGTACATGGTCACGCCGGCCTTCCGCGCTGCCTCGACCACCTGCTCGTCGCGGACCGAACCGCCCGGCTGCACCACGGCCTTGACGCCGGCCGCGGTCAGGATCTCCAGCCCGTCCGGGAACGGGA
This sequence comes from Streptomyces sp. NPDC046866, assembly GCF_040704625.1. Taxonomy (NCBI): domain Bacteria; kingdom Bacillati; phylum Actinomycetota; class Actinomycetes; order Kitasatosporales; family Streptomycetaceae; genus Streptomyces; species Streptomyces sp. NPDC046866. The sequence goes on along the minus strand of NZ_JBEYXN010000003.1, from coordinate 379,985 downwards.
AGAACGCGTCGGACGCGGCGTACGAACCCTGCGCGCGCTCGGCGCCGGCCCGCTCGACGGCGAGCTTGGCGGAGTCGACGCGGTTGACCTGGCCCATGCCGACGCCGACCGAGGCGCCGTCCTTGGCCAGCAGGATCGCGTTGGACTTCACGGCCCGGCAGGCCCTCCACGCGAAGGCGAGCTCGGCGAGCTCCTCGGCGGAGAGCGCCTCGCCGGTGGCCAGCGTCCAGTTCTTCGGGTCGTCGCCCTCGGCCTGGAAGACGTCGCTCTGCTGCAGGACGGCGCCGCCCGAGATGGGCTTGAGGTCGCCCGGCTGGCGGGGGCTGCCCTCGACGCGCAGGACGCGGATGTTCTTCTTCTTCGCCAGGACCTCGACCGCGCCCTCCTCGTAGGCGGGGGCGGCGATGACCTCGGTGAAGATCTCCGCGACCTGCTCGGCGAGCTCGACGGTCACCGGGCGGTTGACGGCGATGACGCCGCCGAACGCCGACAGCGGGTCGCAGGCGTGGGCCTTGCGGTGCGCCTCGGCGATGTCCGCGCCGACCGCGATGCCGCACGGGTTGGCGTGCTTGATGATCGCGACGCAGGGCTCGTCGTGGTCGTACGCGGCGCGGCGGGCGGCCTCGGTGTCCACGTAGTTGTTGAAGGACATCTCCTTGCCGTGCAGCTGCTCGGCGTTGGCGAGCCCGCCGGGCTGTCCGTCGGTGTAGAGGGCGGCGGCCTGGTGCGGGTTCTCGCCGTAGCGCAGGACGGCCTTGCGGTCCCAGGCGCCGGCCAGGAACTCGGGCAGGGCCGCTCCGTCCTCCTCCGGCGCGTACGCGTTCGTGAACCAGGAGGCCACGGCGACGTCGTAGGCGGCGGTGTGCTGGAAGGCCTCGGCCGCCAGGCGCTTGCGGGCGGCGAGGTCGAAGCCGCCGCCCCGGGCCGCGGCGAGGACGTCGGCGTACCGGGCGGGGCTGGTGACGACGGCGACCGACGGGTGGTTCTTGGCGGCGGCGCGGACCATGGACGGGCCGCCGATGTCGATCTGCTCCACGCACTCGTCGGGGGTGGCGCCCGAGGCGACGGTCTCCCGGAACGGGTACAGGTTGACGATCACCAGGTCGAACGGCTCGACGCCGAGCTCGGCGAGCTGGTTGCGGTGGTCCTCCAGGCGCAGGTCGGCCAGGATGCCCGCGTGGACCCGGGGGTGCAGGGTCTTGACCCGGCCGTCCAGGCACTCGGGGAAGCCGGTCAGCTCCTCGACCTTGGTGACGGGCACGCCGGCCCCGGCGATCCGGGAGGCGGTGGAACCCGTGGAGACGAGCGCGACGCCCGCCTCGTGCAGGCCGCGGGCCAGCTCCTCCAGTCCCGTCTTGTCGTAGACACTGACGAGCGCGCGCCGGATCGGTCGCTTCGACGAGGTGGTGCTGCTCTCTACGGCGGTCACTGGATTGTTACCTTTCGTCCCTCAATGCGGTAGCCGTGCCGGGCCAGGCGCCCCACGACGTCGACGAGCAGCTGGCGCTCGACTTCCTTGATGCGCTCGTGCAGAGCGGCTTCGTCGTCCTCGTCCCTGACCTCGACCACACCCTGGGCGATGATCGGGCCGGTGTCCACGCCGGCGTCCACGAAGTGGACCGTGCACCCGGTGACCTTCGCGCCGTACGCGAGGGCGTCGCGGACGCCGTGGGCGCCGGGAAAGGCGGGGAGGAGGGCGGGATGGGTGTTGATGAAGCGGCCGCCGAAGCGGTCGATGAAGGCCTTGCCCACGATCTTCATGAACCCGGCGGAGACGACGAGGTCCGGTGCGTGGGCGGCGGTCGCCTCCGTGAGCGCGGCGTCCCACTCCTCGCGGCTGCCGTAGGCCTTCACCGGACACACGAAGGTGGGGATCCCGGCCTTCTCGGCGCGCTCGAGGCCCGCGATGTTCTCGCGGTCGGCCCCCACGGCGACGACTTCGGCCCCGAAGCCCTCGGCTCCGCCCGGGTGGGCGTCGATGGCGTCGAGGAGGGCCTGGAGGTTGGTGCCGGACCCGGAGACCAGCACGACCAGGCGGGAGGCGGCCATGGGAGGCCCTTTCTCACGGGAACCAGGGAACTCGTTCATCTCTGCTTGTACGGTCATACAAAACTTCGACGCCCCTCCATACGGGGGACCCTACGAAGCCGCCGACCGCCTGCAACGATACCGGCACACCGGACAGCCCCCGAGGGACGGGGGGACGGCCGAGGGGTAGCGTCTGGCGTACAAGGCGCGAACGGCGCGGTGAAGGGCACCGCGCGGCCCTACAACGCACCCAGCCCGCGACGCACTTCGACGCCGGCGCCCCGGACACGGGCCGGGCGCGCACGACGTCCACGACACAGGGGAAGTAACGCACTCGATGCCGGACCGCCGTCAGCCCGACTCCTCCACCGACGACAACCCCTTCGCGGCTCCGCCGGAGGGCCGGCCCGACCAGCCGTGGCAGCCGCGCGGCGGCGGTGACGGCCGCGGCCAGGGCGGCCAAGGGGCCCAGGGCCCCGACTCGGGGTCCGGCGGGCCGGTGCGGTGGGACCCCACGGACCCGATCCAGCGGCGCGCCCGGTACGCCCTGCTCGCCGGCATGTGGGGCTTCTTCTTCGGGATCTTCGGGATCCCGTCGGTGGGGCTGCTGCTGGGGGCGCTCGCGGTGTACTGGGGCATCAGCGGGCTGCGCGGCCGGCCCGCGGCGACCGGGGACGGCGCCCCCGCCGACCCGGCGGCCCGCGGCGGCCTGGCCGCCCTGGGCCCGGCCGCGCGGCCGCAGCGGGCGGCGGCGGTCAGCGGGCTGGTGACGGCCGCGATGGCGATCGCCCTCGCCCTGGGCTCGTACGGCGTGCAGCTGGCCTACAAGGACTTCTACGTGTGCCGCGACGACGCCCTGACCCGTGCGGGCCAGCTGGCCTGCAACGACCTCCTCCCGGACAACCTCCTGGGCGCGTACCTGAAGGTCCGCCAGTAGCACCCGCTCCGGACGCCCGAACGCCGGCGGGGCCGGATTCGTCCGGCCCCGCCGGCGTTCGCTCGGGTCGGGCACCGGCCCGCGGTCAGGCCGGCGGCCTGCGCCGCGCCAGGACACGTGCGCCCGCCACCGGCACCACTCGCGGCTGCGGGGACTCCGTCCCGTACGAGGTCCGCCCCTCGGGCGGGGCGGGAGCGTGCGTCTGCGGCAGCGGCAGGCGGGCCAGGGCGGACGGGTCGAGCGTCGTCATCAGAGCGAGGCGGCGCGGCCGCACGGCCGCGGTCCCCAGGGCCCGCTCGGCCGCGCCCGCCGGAACCGCGGAGCCCTGGGCGGCGGGTGCCGCCGGGGCCGCGCCGGACGGATCCGCCGGGGCCGCCTCGGCCCCGGCGGGCGGGGGCGCCTGGTCTGCTTCGGCCCCGGCCCCGGCCCCGGCAGGCGGGGGCGCCGGGGCGGCCTGGGCGTCGGGAGGCCGGGGCGTCGGGGCCGCAGAGAGCGCCGGCGGGGTGGTCCCGGGCTGCGGGAAGGGCGGGATCAGGGTGCCCGCGGTCTTGCGGAGGGCCTCCCAGCGCATCTCGCGCATACCCCTGTCGTGCCAGCCGTCGTCATCCGCGGGCTCCGCCCCTCGCGCCGGATGCGTCCGCCACACGTGCACGGACACCGCCACCACCACCCCGCCGGGCAGCGTCCAGGCCAGCGCCGCCGCCCCGGTCGCCCACCACACCGGCCCGAACTCCGCCAGCTCCCCCGAGCCCAGCGGCCCGGCGGAGGCCGCCGCGAGCCCCGCCAGCACCACCGCGCAGACCACCGCCCCCAGTGCGGCGGTCAGGGCCGTCTCCGCACCCGACACCTCACGCGCCCGCCGCACCGCGAACCACCCGACGGCCGCTCCGGCCGCCAGCGGCACCAGGGCCGTCGCGCAGGTCACCAGCGTCCCCGACCCCTGCGGCGGCAGCGCCTCCAGCAGCGGGAACCTCGGCAGCGCGGGCGAGCCGGTGAAGCCGAGCGGTGTCGCGGCGGCACCGCTGCCGAGGGCGAAGCCGGGCCCGAGGGCGTACGCCGCCGCCCACACCACGGCGTTCGGCAGCAGCGCCAGCGCCAGCAGCAGGACCGCGAACCGGCCCGACCACACGTCGGTCAGGGCCAGGAAGGACCCCTTGACCTCGGCGGCGTGCCAGACGAGCGAGGCGCCGAGGATCAGCGCGCCGCCGCCCAGCAGCACCAGGGCCCCGGCGGCGCCCGACCGCAGCGCGAGCGCGTAGCGGGGGCGCGCAAGGGCCCGGCGCACGCCGGCCGGCCACCGGCGCGGCAGCGGCGGCGGGCCGAGGGGGCGCCCCTTGGCCGCCCACACCCCGCCGGCCGCGGCCAGCACGGCGACCAGCGGGACGTGCCAGCCGGCGCTGATCGGGTCGGCGGGCATCGGCCCGGCGGCCGCGTACACCGTGGCGAAGGTGCCGACGCCGAGGTAGCCGCACAGCACGGCGGAGAAGACGGCACTGGCCGGCAGCACCTCCTCCGCGTCGCTGCCGTCCCCGGGAACGCTGCCCAGGCGGGCGGCGCGCCGCATCAGCAGCGCGGGCAGGGCGATGAGCAGCAGCGGGGTCATCCCGACGGGGGCCGGCACCCCGGAGAGGGTGTCGTACCGGACCAGTTCGGCGCCGTGTGCGAGCAGCCAGAGCCCGGCGGCCAGGTGCAGGGCCCCGCCGGGGCCGCTGTCGGGGTAGGGGGAGCTGATCCACAGCACGATGACGAGCACGGCGAGGAAGCCGAGGCCCAGTCCGGCGGCCACGGCCCCGCCGAGCACGCAGGCGGCGGCCGCGGGCGAGCGGCGGCGGCGGCGCGGGCCGGCGGGGCGCGGGGAGCCGGCCGTCGGATGCCCGGCCGTCGGATGCCCGGTCGGCGGGGACGGGGGCGGGGGCGCGGGCGCGGCCGGCGCCGGCTGCAACGGGGTCCCGTGTTCGGTCACTTGGGTCACCCCGCCATGGTGCCAACGACACGCGCTATGGGCGGGTAACAGAAGAATGTCCGTTGTGTCGCTCAATATACGTTTATGTATTTTTTCGCGCAGGGGAGTACGTCATGACGGAGAGCGTCGAGGAGCCGCGGCTCCCCTCGCCCACGGAGCGGCGCCGACTGCGCGAGGCGGTGGGCCTGACGTGCGAGGAGGTGGCGCTGGCCGTGGGCGTCACGGCCGCCACGCTCCGGGCGTGGGAGGCGGGCCGCCTCGAGCCGCGGGGTCGCACGCGCGACCAGTACGCCCGCCTCCTGACGGGCACCCACCCGTCGGCCCCGGCGGCCGGGGTGCGGCGCGACGACCACAGCACCGAGTCCGCGGTGCGCCCGGCGCACGCCCCCGCCGCGGACGCGCCCCCGGGCGTGGCACCCGTGCCCCCGGACGCCCCTGCACGCCGTGCCCCCCGACCGGATGCGCGGCGGCCCTCCAGGGGCCGGCCGGCCCGGCCCCCGCACGGCGCACCCGCCCCGGGCCCGGCAGCCGCCTGGACCGCCGCGACGGCCGACGCGCCCACGGGGGCCGCGGTCCCGTCGGCGGCCGGTGGCGGTTCGGAGCCGGGAAGCACTGGGGGTGCGGGCATCGCGGCCGACCGGGACGGCGCGGCCGGCGCCGAGGCCCGCCGAGCCGGCTCCGGCGCAGCGCAAGCGGCCCACCCGACCGGAGCCCAGGCTCCGCAAGCGGCCCCGCACTCCGAGGCCCCGACTGCCCAAGCGGCCCCACACTCCGAAGCCCAGGCTCCGCAAGCGGCCCCACGCTCCGAAGCCGAAGGCGCGCGAACGGCCCAGCCGACCCGAGCCCGGGCCGCGCAAGCAGACCCGCGCTCCGGGCCCCCGGCGGCCCAGGGCCGCGAGGCCGAAGGTGCGCGAACGGCTCGGCCGTTCGGAGCCGCGGCTGCCCAAGCGGCCCCCCACTACGAGGCCGAGGGTGCGCGAGCGGCCCAGCCCACCGCGGCCGGGGCCGCGCAAGCGGACCAGTACTCCGAGGCCCCGGCTGCGCAAGCGGATCTGCGGTCCGAGGGCGGAGGTGCGGGAGCGGCTCGGCCGTTCGGGGTCCGGAGCGGGCGAGCGGCTCGGCCGTCCGGGGCTCCGGTTGACCCAGCGGCTCTGCCGGCCGGGGCCCGGGGCGCGTTCGAGCGGGTCTACCGGGCGGTGGCCGGTGAGCTCGTGCGGGAGGTGTACGTGCTCACCGGCGTGCCCGGGCTCGCCCTCGCGGCGGTCGAGCGGGCGTTCCAGCACGCCTGGGCGCGCTGGCCGGAGGTGGCCGGCGACCCCGACCCGGCCGGCTGGGTCCGCTCGGCCGCGTACGAGTACGCCCTCTCCCCCTGGCGCCGGCTCCGCCGCGCCCACCGCCGGCCCGGTCCCGGCCCGGCCGACCCCGCCGACCGGATCCTGCTGGAGGCGATGCTGGCGCTCCCGCCGATCCACCGCCGCACCGTCCTGCTCTACCACGGCGTCGGCCTCGACCTCCCCGACACCGCCGCCGAGACGGAGGCCAGCACCCCCACCGCCGGCGGCCGCCTGCTGACCGCCCACGCCGACCTCGGCGAGCTGGTCCCCGAGCTGGCCGCCGCACCGCCCGAGCGGCAGGCGGACCTGCTGGCCGAGCGGCTCGGCGCGCTCCGGCCGCCCGTGGCGCTCGTACCGCGCCCGGCGGCCGCCCTGCGGGCCGCGGCCGAGCGCCGTACGCGCCGCTGGACCCGTACGGTCGTCGGCGTGACCACGGTGATCGCCGTGGCCACCGGGTACACCCTGTACACCGCCCCCACCCGGTACGAGGCCCCCGTCGCACCCGGCACCAGCGTCTCCGGGGTCCCCCCGCTCAGCGGCCCCCCGCGGCTCACCGAGCAGAGCCGGCTGCTGCACGACAAGCTGCGCACCAGCCCGGCGGCCGGGCCGGCCCGCCTCCACCCCCTGCCCGAGTAGGGGCACGGGAAACGGGCGTGGCCCGCGCCCCTCCGCGGAGGGGTGCGGGCCACGCCCGTGCTCAGGTGCTGCGTCGGCAGCTGCTGCTACTGCGCGGCGTTCAGGATCTCGCGCGCCAGCTTCGCGGTCTCGGTCGGCGTCTTGCCGACCTTGACGCCGGCGGCCTCGAGGGCCTCCTTCTTGGCCTGCGCGGTGCCGGAGGAGCCGGAGACGATGGCGCCGGCGTGGCCCATGGTCTTGCCCTCGGGGGCGGTGAAGCCCGCGACGTAGCCGACGACCGGCTTGGTGACGTTCTTCGCGATGAAGTCCGCCGCACGCTCCTCGGCGTCGCCGCCGATCTCACCGATCATGACGATCAGCTCGGTCTCCGGGTCGGCCTCGAAGGCCTCCAGGGCGTCGATGTGCGTGGTGCCGATGACCGGGTCGCCACCGATGCCGACGGCGGAGGTGAAGCCGATGTCGCGCAGCTCGTACATCATCTGGTAGGTCAGCGTGCCGGACTTCGACACCAGACCGATCTTGCCGGGCTTGGTGATGTCGCCCGGGATGATGCCGGCGTTGGACTGGCCGGGGGTGATCAGACCCGGGCAGTTCGGGCCGATGATGCGGGTCTTGTTGCCCTTGGCGGTCGCGTACGCCCAGAAGGCGGCGGAGTCGTGCACCGCGATGCCCTCGGTGATGACGACGGCCAGCGGGATCTCGGCGTCGATGGCCTCGACGACGGCGGCCTTGGCGAAGGCCGGCGGGACGAAGAGGACGGAGACGTTGGCGCCCGTCTTCTCCATCGCCTCGGCGACCGAGCCGAAGACCGGGACCTCGGTGCCGTCGAAGTCGACGGACGTGCCGGCCTTGCGCGGGTTCACGCCACCGACGATGTTCGTGCCGTCGGCCAGCATCAGCTTGGTGTGCTTCATGCCCGTGGCACCGGTCATGCCCTGGACGATGACCTTGCTGTCCTTGTTGAGGAAGATAGCCATGTGAGTCTGTGACCTCGTCCCTTTACTTCGCAGCCGCAGCGAGCTCGGCGGCCTTGTCGGCCGCGCCGTCCATGGTGTCCACGCGCTGCACCAGCGGGTGGTTGGCGTCCGAGAGGATCTTGCGACCCAGCTCGGCGTTGTTGCCGTCGAGGCGGACGACGAGCGGCTTGGTGACCTCTTCGCCCTTGTCCTTGAGCAGCTGCAGGGCCTGGACGATGCCGTTGGCGACCTCGTCGCAGGCGGTGATGCCGCCGAAGACGTTGACGAAGACGGACTTGACGTCCGGGTCGCCGAGGATGATCTCGAGACCGTTGGCCATGACGGCGGCGGAGGCGCCACCGCCGATGTCGAGGAAGTTGGCGGGCTTGACGCCGCCGTGGTTCTCACCGGCGTACGCGACGACGTCCAGGGTGCTCATGACGAGACCCGCGCCGTTGCCGATGATGCCGACCTCACCGTCGAGCTTGACGTAGTTGAGGCCCTTCTCCTTGGCCGCGGCCTCCAGCGGGTTGGCGGCGGCCTTGTCCACGAGCTCCTCGTGGGACGGCTGGCGGAACTCGGCGTTCTCGTCCAGGGAGACCTTGCCGTCGAGGGCGATGACGTCGCCGGAGGCGACCTTCGCCAGCGGGTTGACCTCGACGAGGAGCGCGTCCTCGGCGACGAAGGTCTTCCACAGGGTCACGAGGACCTCGGCGACCTTCTCGGCGACGTCGGCCGGGAACTGCGCCAGGGCGACGATCTCGCGGGCCTTCTCGATGGAGACGCCCTCGTTGGCGTTCACCGGGACCTTGGCCAGCTTCTCGGGGGTCGTCGCGGCGACCTCCTCGATGTCCATGCCGCCGGCGACCGAGGCCATGGCGAGGAAGGTGCGGTTGGTGCGGTCCAGCAGGTAGGAGACGTAGTACTCCTCGACGATCTCCGGAGCGGTCTCGGCGATCATCACCTTGTGGACCGTGTGGCCCTTGATGTCCATGCCCAGGATGTCCGTCGCGCGGGCGACGGCCTCGTCCGGGGTCGCGGCCAGCTTGACGCCGCCGGCCTTGCCGCGGCCACCGACCTTCACCTGCGCCTTGACGACCGACTTGCCGCCCAGCCGCTCGGTGGCCTCGCGAGCCGCCTCAGGCGTGTCGATGACTTCACCGGCCAGCACCGGTACACCGTGCTTGGCGAAGAGGTCCCTCGCCTGGTACTCGAACAGGTCCACGCGCGTCCGTCCCTTGTCTTCAAAGATTCGCAGTGATTCGCGGTTGTCTGCGTGGGCGTGCCGCGGAGGGCAACGTGACGGCGCTGTCACTAGGGAGGCGCACACGGTGACCGCGGCGCGGCATGTCCGTCCCGCAGGTTATCCCCGGGACACGTGGGTCCCTAAATCGCAGATCACACCTGAGCGGTGATACCTGTCACAGATCCGCTCAGGGCGGAACGGGAAATTCGTGCGATCCGCCGATGTACGCAGGCGGCCCGCGCAGGCTCGCGCGACCCGCTCAGGGCACCGGCAGGGGCCGCTTCTCCAGCGCCACGGCCATCACCTCCGGGAACAGGTCGGGGGTGCAGGCAAAGGCCGGGACGCCCAGTGCGGCGAGGGCCGCGGCGTGCTCCCGGTCGTAGGCGGGAGCGCCCTCGTCGGACAGGGCGAGCAGGGCCACGAACTCGCTCCCCGCCGCCTTCATCGCGGCGACCCGGCGCAGCATCTCGCCGCGTATGCCGCCCTCGTGGAGATCACTGATCAGGACGACGACGGTATCGGCAGGGCGGGTGATCCTCGACTGGCAGTAGGCCAGGGCGCGGTTGATGTCGGTGCCGCCGCCGAGCCGGGTTCCGAAGAGGACGTCCACCGGATCCTGGAGCCGATCCGTCAGGTCGGCGACGGCGGTGTCGAAGACGACCAGGCGCGTCGCGACCGAGCGCATCGAGGCCAGCACCGCCCCGAAGACCGAGGCGTAGACCACCGAGGCCGCCATCGAACCCGACTGGTCGATGCAGAGGACCACCTCCTTCTTCACCGACTGCGCCGCCCGGCCGTACCCGATCAGCCGTTCGGGTACGACGGTGCGGTGCTCGGGCAGGTAGTGCTTCAAGTTCGCCCGGATGGTCCGGTTCCAGTCGATGTCGGCGTGGCGGGGCCGGGCGGTGCGCGCGGAGCGGTCGAGGGCACCGGTGAGGGTGGCGCGGGTGCGGGAGGCGAGCCGCTGCTCCAGCTGGTCGACGACCTTGCGGACGACGGCCCGGGCCGTCTCGCGGGTGGTCTCGGGCAGGGCCTTGTTCAGGGAGAGCAGGGTGCCGACGAGGTGCACGTCCGGCTCGACGGCCTCCAGCATCTCCGGCTCCAGCAGCAGGGAGTCCAGGCCGAGCCGCTCGATGGCGTCGCGCTGCATGACCTGGACCACGGGGGCGGGGAAGTACGTACGGATGTCCCCGAGCCAGCGGGCGACGCGGGGCGCGGACCCGCCCAGCCCGCCGGCCCTCCGGTCCCCCCGGGCCGCCCCCGGGGCGCCGCCGCCCGGGCCGTACAGCGCCCCGAGTGCGGCGTCCATGGCCGCGTCCCGGCCGCCGAGTGCGCACCCGGTGCCGTCCGCCTCGCCGCCGAGCACCATCCGCCAGCGGCGCAGCCGCTCCCCGCCGTTCCCCATGACGTCCCCCGTCCCGCTCATCCGTCCGCCCCTTGTCCTGTCCGCTGTCCTTCACCACCGCCGCCGCCCCCTCGACGCCGGCCTCCCCGGCCGAGGCCCCGTGCCGCTGCGCGGAGCCGTTCCCCCGCCCCGCCCCTTCCCGAAACGCCTCGATCGCCGGCGCGGCTCAGACCGGGGCTCCGCCCCCGACCCCGCGCCTCAAACGCCGGCGGGGCTGGATGGATCCAGCCCGCGGCGTTTGAGCGCACCGGGCGCGCAGCGCCCTGGGGGTCCCCCCGGACGGAGTCTGGGGGAGGGTCCGGGCGGAGCCCGGTTCGGCAAGGGGCGGGGTGGGGAGCCGCTCCGCGCAGCGGCTCACCCCCACCCCCCGCCCCACGTCACGGCACCGCGCCCGAACCGCCCGCACCGGCGAGGAGCAGCCGCACCAAGGGGACGACCGCGTCGGCGCGGGCCGGGTCCAGGTCGGGGGCGAAGCCCTCGGGGGCCGTACCCCGGGCGGCCGCGGCGGCCGGGCCGCCCGGCCCGCGGCGGACCAGCTCGCCCAAGGTCTGCTTCACCCCCGCCTCGTAGGCCCCGAACGTGCGCCGCAGCAGCGGAAGCGCGGTGACGAACGACGGCTCCGGCAGCGAGACGAGCCAGGTGTCGATCAGCCCGAGCAGCCGGTCGTCGTGGACCAGCAGCGTGCCGCCGCCCGCGCCGCCGCCGGCGAAGCCGTCGATCCAGCCGGCCGCGTCCGCCGGCGGGGTGGCGGGCGAGAGGGCCAGGCCCATCAGCCGGGCCGTCTCCGCGGCCGGCAGCCGCCCCTCGTCGAGCAGCAGCCGCACGGCCCGGCCCCGGATCGGCCCCGGCACGCTCTCCCGCCCGGCCAGGGCCCCCAGGACCGCCGCCCAGCGCTCCCGCAGCCCCTCGGCCTCCAGCAGCCCGATCGCCCCGTGCACGGCGTCCACGTGGCCCCGCAGCTCCACCGCGGCGTCGCTGTCGAGCCCGGCGGCGCAGGCCGGCGGCAGTGCCACGCAGATCCGCTCGGCGAGCCCGGAGGCCACCGCGGCCAGGGCCGCCGCGTCGGTGCCCCGGACGTCCCCGTACCGCAGGGCGCGGGCCAGCGCGGGCAGGGCCTTGGCGAGCCGTGCCACGTCGGTGTCGAGGGCGGCGAGGTCCGCGAGGGCCCGCAGCACCGCGGGCAAAGCCTCGGCCAGCCCCGCGAGCAGGCACCGCTCGGCCAGCGCGGTGACCTCCCCGAGCTCCCGTGTGCCGGCCGCATCCGCCTCGGCCCTGGCGGTGGCGGCCGCCAGGACGGTGGTGCCCCAGATCCCGGCCTCGGCGACCCGCACCGAAAGCTCCGGCTCCCAGCGCAGCCGCCAGGTCTCGCGGAAGGTCCCGGTGCCGGCCCGCGAGGCGACCGGTGCGCCCCAGTCGACGCCGAGGAGCCGCAGCCGGTGCAGCAGCAGCGACCTGGCGGCGTCGGTCTCCTTGCGCAGGTCCAGCTCCAGCTCGCGCTCCTGGGCCTCGGCCTTGAGCCGCAGCGAGCGCTGCTGCCGGGTCAGGTCCCGCTGCAGCGGGACGGCTGGCGCCCCGTCGGGCACGGCGCCCAGCACGTCGCCGACGACGAGGCGGTCCTCGACGAGCCGGAGCGGTATCCCCGAGCCGTCGCACATCACCGCCCGGACCGCCTCCAGCGTCTCGGCCAGGCCGGGCACCGGCCGCCCGCGCACCGCGGCCAGGGTGTCGGCGAGCCGGGCCGCCTCGATGACGTGCGCCGGGGAGACCTGCCGGTCCTCCTCCCGCAGCAGGCCGGCGACCCTGGTCAGCCACCGCTCCACCGGCCGGTCCGGGGCCGCGAAGAGGTGGGCGTACCAGCCGGGCGAGGAGATGCCCGCCCCGTACCCGCCGGCGCGGGCGAGCCGCCGGTGGGTCCAGGGCACCCAGGTGGTCTGCACCTTGACCTTGGGCAGCCCGGTCAGCAGCCTGCGGTCGGCGGCCGCGGTCGTCCGCGCGCGCAGGGCCGGCACGTGCCAGGCCCCGCACACCACCGCGTAGTCCTCGCCGAACTCCCGGCGCGCGGCACGCATCCGCTGCCGCATGTGCGCCTCGCGCACCAGGTCGCGGGGGTCCGCGCCCCCGCCGCCCCCGTCCCCGTCTCCGTTTCCGTTTCCGTAAGCCTCGCGCAGCGCGGCCATGGCCTCGCCGAGCGCCTCGAACACCGCGGCCGACTCCCGGGCGGCCCCGGTGCCGCGGTGCTCGACCACGTCCTCCCACCAGCGCTCCGGGTCCTCGTACCCGGCTGCCCGCGCCAGGTCGGCGAGCGGATCGGGCCGTACGCCTCCGGGCTCCTCCGGCCCGTCCTGCCGGGCCAGGGTGTGCGCGGCCGGCAGGTCGATGAACCGCACCGGGACCCGGGTGTCCTGCTGCTGGGCCCAGCGCAGGGCGACCCACTCCGGCGAGAACTCGGCCAGCGGCCAGAACACGGCCCGGCCCGGGTCGGACGCGGCGTGCGCGAGCAGGGCGACGGGCGGCCGCATCCCGGGATCGGCGGCCAGCGGCAGCAGCGCGTCCCCCTCGGGCGGCCCCTCGATCAGCACGGCAGCCGGGCGGGCCGCGTCCAGGGCGGCGCGCACCGCCCGGGCGGAGCCGGGGCCGTGGTGTCGCACGCCCAGCAGCAGCGGCCCCGGCCGGGCCGCCGCCCGGCTCATGCCGTCACCTCCCGGCAGGCGCGGTAGAAGTCCTTCCAGCCCTCCCGCTCGCGCACCACGGCCTCCAGGTACTCCTGCCAGACGACCCGGTCCGCGGCCGGGTCCCGCACGACGGCGCCGAGGATGCCCGCGGCCACGTCGGACGGGCGCAGCACGCCGTCGCCGAAGTGGGCGGCGAGGGCGAGGCCGTGGGTGACGACGGAGATGGCCTCGGCCGTGGACAGCGTGCCGCTGGGTGACTTGACCTTGGTGCGCCCGTCGGCGGTGACCCCGTCGCGCAGCTCGCGGAAGACGGTGACGACGCGGCGGATCTCCTCGAGCCCCTCGGGCCGCTCGGGCAGGTCCAGGGCGCGGCCGAGCTGGTCCACGCGGCGGGCGACGATGTCGACCTCGGCGTCGGCGGTGGCGGGCAGCGGCAGCACGACGGTGTTGAAGCGGCGGCGCAGGGCGCTGGAGAGCTCGTTGACCCCGCGGTCGCGGTCGTTGGCAGTGGCGATGAGGTTGAAGCCGCGCACGGCCTGCACCTCCTGGCCGAGCTCCGGTATCGGGAGCGTCTTCTCGGACAGGACGGTGATGAGGGAGTCCTGGACGTCGGCTGGGATGCGGGTGAGCTCCTCCACGCGGGCGGTCGAGCCCTCGGCCATGGCCCGCATGACGGGGCTGGGCACGAGGGCCTCGCGGCTGGGGCCGTGGGCGAGGAGGCGGGCGTAGTCCCAGCCGTACCGGACGGCCTCCTCGGGGGTGCCGGCGGTGCCCTGGACGAGCAGGGTGGAGTCGCCGCTGACCGCGGCGGCCAGGTGTTCGGAGACCCAGGTCTTGGCGGTGCCGGGGACGCCGAGCAGGAGCAGCGCGCGGTCGGTGGCGAGGGTGCTGACGGCCACCTCGACGATGCGGCGCGGCCCGACGTACTTGGGGGTGATGGCGGTCCCGTCCGCAAGCGTGCCGCCCAGCAGGTACGTCGCGACCGCCCACGGGGAGAGCTTCCAGCGGGCCGGGCGGGGCCGGTCGTCGGCGGCTTCCAGGGCTTTCAGTTCGTGCGCGAAGGCGTCCTCGGCATGCGGTCGCAGCGCCTGGGCTCCGGTGCCGTTCCCCTGTGCGGTCATGGTCCCCCTCCAATGCTCGACAGCCGCTCCCGACTGCTGCCACCACCGTGCACCACGCCACTGACAACGCACCTTCTGCACACCGTTGTTGCTGGTCAGGGCGATTGTCAGTGGGGGTCTCTATGGTGGTTGGCATGACTGAGCAGCAGGTCCGCTGGACGGCGGAACAGGTACTGGCCCTGGCTCCTGACGCAGCGTCACGCAAGGCAGGGGCGGCACTGGGCGGGGCGGGTCCGTGGTCCCAGACCGGAGGTTCCGCTTCCGGTGCGGTGTGGGGGTCGTGCAAGGGCAGCGGCGCCACGCCGTACCGGACGGTGGTGGACCTGTCGGGCCCGGCGTACGAGTGCTCCTGCCCGAGCCGGAAGTTCCCGTGCAAGCACGCGCTGGGGCTGCTGCTGCTCTGGTCCGCCGAGGGGTTCGGGGAGGCCGCCGAGGCGCCGGACTGGGCCGGCGAGTGGCTGGCGGGGCGGGCCGCCGCGACGGCGCCGAGGGCGGGCGGGGAGGCCGGGCGCGCCGGGCCGGCGGATCCGGAGGCGGCGCGGCGCCGGGCCGAGCGGAGGGCGGCCCGGATCGGGGCCGGCGTGGCCGAGCTGGAGCAGCGGCTCGCCGACGTGGTGCGCGCCGGCCTCGCCGGCCAGGAGCAGGCCGGATACGCGGCCTGGGAGGAGACCGCGGCCCGGATGGTCGACGCCCAGGCCCCCGGGTTGGCCGCCCGGGTGCGGGAGTTGGGGACGATACCCGGTTGCGGCCCCGGCTGGCCCGCCCGGATGCTGGAGGAGAGCGCGCTGCTGCACCTGCTGAACCGGGCCTGGCTCGGCGTGGCGGGACTGCCGCAGCCGCTCGCCGCGACGGTGCGGAGCAGGGTGGGACTGCCCGGCGCCGGTGCGGAGGGGGAGGGTGTACGGGACCGCTGGCTGGTCCTGGCCCAGTACGACTCCGTGTCGCCGGACGGCCGGCTGACCACCCGCCGGATATGGCTGCGCGGGCTGGACAGCGGGCGCCCGGCCCTGGTGCTGGACTTCGGTCCGCCCGGGCGGCCGCCGGGGCTGGCACTGCCCGTCGGGCTGGTGCTGGAGGCGGAAGCCCGCTTCCGGCCCGGTTCGGCGGGGCTGCGGGCGGACCTCGGGGAGAGGTACGCCCCGGCCGCGCCGTGCGAGCGGGTGCCGGCCGGGGTGGGGCCGGGGGCCGCACTGGAGGCGTACGGGGCGGCGCTGCGGGAAGACCCGTGGCTCGACTCCTGGCCCGTGGTGCTGGGTCCGGTGATCCCGGTCCCGGGGGAACTCGGCTGGCAACTGGCGGATGCGGAGGGCGGCTGCGCGCTGCCCGTGGCCTCCGGCGGGGGCCGGTCGCGGTCCGGACTGTGGCAGCTGGCCGCGCTGTCGGGCGGGGGCCCGGTGACGGTCTTCGGCGAATGCGGCCATCGGGGTTTCACGCCGCTGACGGCGTGGCAGCCGGGCTGCCCGGAACCGGTCGCCCTGGGGTGACGTGAGGGCAACTGGGAGGCCGGGGGGCCTCCCAGGGGAGGGAACACCGGCGCGGGGGCGCCGGTGTGCAAGACGAGTGAGCCGGGGGGCTTTTGTGAGCGACAACCACGCCAGCTGAAGGGCCGGCGACAGGGGGAACAGGGACGGCTGCGGTCCCGCGGAGGGGGCGGGACCGCAGCCCGCAACACCGAGAGGGAGGGGACCCGATGGCTACGACGGCCGACGCCGCGAACCGCAGTACGGGGCAAGGGGGCGCGGGCCCGGGGGGCGGGGCTTCGGTGGGCATGACGGCCGGGGGTACCGCCCCGGCGGGCACGGCTCGAGGGGGCACGGCGCCGGCGGGCACGGCTCGAGGGGGCACGGCGCCGGCGGGCACGGCCGGAGAGGGGGAGGCTTCTCCGGGCAGGACTGCCGGCGGTGCTGATCCGGCGGGTGCGGCTCGAGGGGGTGCGGAGCCGGGCGATACCGGGGCCGAGTGGGGGGAGTTGGTCGCCGTGGCGCTGCTCGGGACCGAGCGGCGGCCGGGCAGTCCGGAGGCGCTGCTCGACGCGGCGGCCGTGCAGACCGTGCGGCGGCGGGCCGGGCTGCGGCCCGCCGCCGCGGCCGCCCTGCCGGCGCCCGCGCCCGCGGACCCGCGGCCCCAGCCGCCGGAGCCGGCCCGCCGGCGGCTCGCGCAGCTGCTGGCCGGCCGGACCGGCGCGGGCAGCGGCGGCGGGCGGCGGGGGGCCACCCCGGATCTGACGGAGCTGCTGCCCCAGTGGCTGGCGGCCGCCGGGCGGCACGGCTACCGGGCGCCGGACGCGCTGGTCCCGGCGCTGCTGGATGCGGCACGGGCCCGTTCCGACCTACGCGCCCAGGCGCTCGCCCTCGCCGGGCCGCGGGGCGTGTGGCTGGCCCGGCTCAACCAGGACTGGCGCTTCGCCCTGCGCGGCGGTGCCGGCGGCGGGATCCTGCCCGACCCGGAGGACCGGGCGGGGGTGGAACGGCTCTGGCAGGAGGGGCTGTTCGCGGAGCGCGTCGCCCTGCTGGGCGCCGTACGGGCGCACGAGGCGGCCTCGGCGATACGGCTGCTGTCGTCGACCTGGGCCACCGAGCGGGCGGAGGACCGGCTGATGTTCCTGGACTCGCTGCGGGTGGGGCTGTCGGAGGGGGACGAGCCGTTCCTGGAGGCGGCCCTCGGTGACCGCAGCCGCAACGTCCGGGCGACGGCGGCCGAGCTGCTGTCGGCGCTGCCGGGATCGGCGCTCGCCGCGCGGATGGCCGGGCGGGCCCTGGCCTGCGTGGGGCCCGAGGGAGTGGTGCCGCCGGCCGAGTGCGATGCGGGGATGCTGCGCGACGGGGTGGTCGAGCGGCCGCCCGCCGGGCGCGGGGAGCGGTCCTGGTGGCTGGGCCAGCTGGTGGAGGCGGCGCCGCTGTCCTGCTGGCGGGAGCGGTTCGGGGGGCTGGACGCGGCCGCGATCGTCGCCCTGCCGATCGCCGACGGCGAGAGCTGGGCGGAGGAACTGCACGCCGCGTGGTGCCGGGCCGCCGTGCGGCAGCGGGATCCGCAGTGGTCCAAGGCGCTGCTCGGCTCGGCTTCGGCGCCGACCGCGACGGCCCCGGGCACGGCCTCGCTCGCGGAGCGGGCCAAGCTGCTGGGGGTCCTGCCGGAGGGTGAACGGGCCGAGTGGGTCGCGCAGTTCGTACGGGCACACGGGCTGTCGGAGGCGTTCCAGCTGCTGGGGGTGTGCGTGGTGCCGTGGGCGGGGGCGCTCGGGCGGGCCGTGGTGGACGCGCTGGACGCGGCGCGGGAGGCGGGGAGCTACCCGTGGAGTTTCAGCGGGGTGATGGGGCTGGCCGAGCGGTGCCTGGATCCTGCGGAGGCCGGGCGGTTGGAGCGGCTGGCCGCGGAGGGCGGGGGTGCCGGTGCGGCCGAGGCGGGGGCTGCCGGGTACTGGGGGGAGGCGTTTCAGCGGCTTGCGGCCACGCTGCGGTTGCGGGCCGCGATGCTGACGGAACTGGGCGCGGCCGCCTGACCGGCCGCTGCCGCTGCCGCTGCGCGGAGCCGTTCCCCCACCCCGCCCCTTCCCGCAACGCCTCAGTCGCCGGCGGGGCTCAAAGATCGGGGCTCCGCCCCGGACCCCGCGCCTCAAACGCCGGCGGGGCTGGAGTTGCCGCGCAGCGGCACAATCCAGCCCGCGCGGCGTTTGAGCGCCCCGCCGGGAGCGGCAGGCCGCCCCCGGCGGCGGCTGCCGGGTCGGTCAGCGGGTGATGTTGGTGCGGACCCAGTCCACGATGGACGTGGTCGTGGCGCCCGGGGTGAAGATCTCGGCCACGCCCTTTTCCTTCAGGGGGGCGATGTCGTCGTCCGGGATGATGCCGCCGCCGAAGACCTTGATGTCCTCCGCGTCGCGCTCCTTCAGGAGCTCCAGCACCCGGACGAACAGCGTGTTGTGGGCGCCCGAGAGGATCGACAGGCCGATCGCGTCGGCGTCCTCCTGGATGGCGGTGTCCACGATCTGCTCGGGGGTCTGGTGCAGGCCCGTGTAGATGACCTCCATGCCCGCGTCCCGCAGGGCGCGCGCGATCACCTTCGCGCCGCGGTCGTGGCCGTCGAGACCCGGCTTGGCCACCACCACACGGATCGGACCGGTCACACCCATCGCACTGCCTCCCGAGTGAACGAACGTTAAGTACAGCATCGCGCACACTGCCGTTTCACGGTCAACCACGAGGGGGAAATCACACGTGGGACGGCGCTGATTCACCGCCAGGGGAGCCGCACCGGGAGCGCCGCGCCACCGTACCGGCAGCCGCACGGCACGGCGGCGCGGGCCGGGCGGCCCCGCGGGGCGCGGCTCCGCGGGGCGCGCGGTCCACATGTCCGGGGGAGGCTTCCATGGGGCTTGGTGTGCCCGTTTCCGGGGCCGCGGTGCGGGCCGGGGTGCTCGAGGCGGTGCTGTTCGGGGCGCATCTGCTGCACTATCCGACGGGGGTCCGGCAGGAGAGGGGCCTGGCCGAACCGGGCGCTGCCCGGCCGGGCGTGTTGCTGCTGCACGGGTTCAGCGACAACCGGTCCGTCTTCGTCGTGCTGCGCCGCACCCTCGCCGCGGGCGGCCTGCGGCAGGTGGAGGCGTACAACTACTCGCCCTTCACCCGCGACCTGCGCAGCGCCGCCCGCGGTCTGGCGCGGCGGGTCGAGGAGCTCTGCGAGCGCACCGGGCGGGAGCAGGTGGACCTGGTCGGGCACAGCCTGGGCGGGCTGGTCGGGCGCTACTACGTCCAGCGCCTGGGCGGCGACTCACGCGTCCGCACCCTCGTCACGCTGGGCACTCCGCATTCCGGGACGCGCGTCGCCCCCTTCATGGACGCCCACCCCCTCGTCCGGCAGGTCCGCCCGGGGTCGGCGGTGATGGCGGAGTTGCGCGCGCCCGCCCCCGGCTGCCGGACCCGGTGCGTGGCGTTCTGGAGCGAGTTCGACGAGCTGATGGATCCGACGGGGACCGCCCGTCTCGAACATCCCGACCTGCAGGCGGAGAACATCCTGGTCACGGGCATCGGGCACCTCGCGCTGGCCGCTCATCCCGCCGTCGCGGCGGCGGTCCGGCGCGCCCTCGACCTTCCCGGGCCGAGGGCCGCCGAGCCCCCGTCGGACACCGCTTCCGTCGCCTGAACTCCAATCGGCCGACGATCGAACGAATTTCGAACTCAAGGCCAAGGCTGGGCATCGCGCCGACCGAAAGACGGCCGAATGCCCGGTTCCGCTCAGCCGGAACCCATCCGAAGATTGTCGTCGCCTGTGACCGCCGGGTACAGTCACGCCACTGCTCTCCCCAGGGAACCCCCTCACCCTGGCCACCCAGGCCCCCACTGCCGAGGCGAAAGAGAAGTTGGTGAACGACCGCCCCTCGTCGGGCCTGTACCCCGATCCCGGGTACGACGGCCTTTCCACCACCACTTTCGCCGGCGATTCCACCTTCGTCTCCTATGAAACACAGGGACAGGGCTACGATTACGCCGCCGCCTCGCAGAATTCGTACGCCTCGTACGACACGTACGAGGGCTACGGGACCGGTACGTACGACGCCGGCGCCTGGAACACGGTTCCGCAGGAGGGCTACCCGCAGGAGACCTACCTCTCGACCGTTCCCGCGCAGGGCGTTCCCGACGACACCGGCTCCTGGACGGTGCAGAGCACCGACTTCCAGTCGACGGCCGCCGGTTTCGGCTACGACCAGGCCACCGGCCAATGGGCGATGCCGGGCTACGGCACCACCGGCACGGACACGGGTGCGTACGACGCCACCGCCTGGAACACCGTCCCGTCGCAGGAGCAGTTCGCCCAGGAGCAGTTCAGCCAGGAGCAGTTCGCTCAGGAGCAGGTCCCGCAGGAGCAGTTCCAGCAGGCTCCCCACGACCAGCAGGTCCCGCACGACCAGCAGCAGACCCAGGCGTTCTCGTTCGAGTACGACGCGGACGCCTACACCGAGACGGCCGTCTTCCAGTCCCTCGGCGACGAGGACGGCGAGGCGGACGAGGACGCCCCCGTCGTGCACGACCTGCCCACGCAGGCCATGCCCGTGACCCCGGCGGCCGATGTCCCCGCCCCGCGGGCCTCGCGCCGTGCCGGGGCCAAGGGCGCCCAGCCGGCCGCCGGAAGCCGGCGCCGGTCCCCGGCGAAGCGTTCCGCCCTGCTGACCGTGGCGGTTCCCTCGGCCTGCGTGATGGGTGTGGCCGGTGTCGCGGCCGCCTCCGTCGGCGGGCTCACGGGCGGCGACAAGCCCTCCGAGGGCACGACGACGATGGCCGCGCCCGACCCGGCCTCCGTCAAGCCCGTCGCGGCCAACAACAAGCTCGACACCCAGCTCCAGGCGCTCAGCGCGGACGCCGGCGACTTCGCGGACCGCGCGAGCCGCACCCAGGAGCGCATCGACCTGCGCCAGCGCCAGGACGAGGAGCGCAAGCGCAAGGCGGAGGAGGAGGCGGCCAAGGAGGCGGCCCGCCCCAAGTTCGCCCTGCCCGTCTCCCAGCACGGCCTCAGCGCCATGTTCGGCCAGGCCGGCGGCATGTGGATGTCGGTGCACACCGGCATCGACTTCCCCGTCGGGTACGGGACCCCCGTCATGGCGGCCACCGACGGCACCGTGCGCACCCAGTGGAACAGCGCCTACGGCAACATGGCCATAGTGACCTCCCCCGACGGCACCGAGACCTGGTACTGCCACCTGAGCAGCACCAAGATCCGGTCCGGCAAGGTCAAGGCCGGCGACGTCATCGCGTACTCCGGCAACTCGGGCAACTCCACCGGCCCGCACCTGCACTTCGAGGTCCACCCCGGCGGTGGCTCCGCGGTCGACCCCCTGGCCTGGCTCCGCAACCACGGCCTGGACCCGACCTGATCCCTCCGCTCCTCCCCGCCTACGGCGAAGCCCGGGCCACCAAGGCCCGGGCTTCGCCGTAGGTGCAGCGACAGCGCTGCACACCGGCCGCCGGCTACAGCTTCTGCACCGGCGCGTAGCGCAGCACCAGGCGCTTGGGCTTGTCGTCGCCGAAGTCGATGGTGGCCTGGGCGTCCGCGCCGGCACCCCTGACCTCCATGACGGTGCCCAGCCCGAACTGGTCGTGCGTGACCCGGTCCCCCACCGCCAGGGCGACGACCGGCTTGTCGGCGGCCCGGCGCGTCGCGAACCCGGACGGGCCCGAGCGCGTACGGGAGGAGGACAGGAAGGCCTCCGGCGAGGTGCCGAACGAGGCCTTGCCCGCGCCGCCGTACCCGGAGCCCGAGCCGGAGCCGCGCATCGGGCCGGCCGGCTTCTGCGCCGCACCCGTGCGCTTCCACTCCAGGTACTGCGCGGGGATCTCCTCGAGGAACCGCGACGGCGGGTTGTACGAGGGGGTGCCCCAGGCACTGCGCATCGCGGAGCGGGTCAGGTACAGCCGCTCGCGGGCGCGCGTGATGCCGACGTAGGCGAGGCGCCGCTCCTCCTCCAGCTCCTTGGTCTGGCCCAGCGCCCGCATGTGCGGGAAGACCCCGTCCTCCATGCCGGTCAGGAAGACCACCGGGAACTCCAGGCCCTTGGCGGTGTGCAGGGTCATCAGTGTGATGACGCCGGTGCCTTCGGTGTCCTCGTCGGGGATCTGGTCGGAGTCGGCGACGAGTGCGACCTGCTCCAGGAACTCGGCGAGGGAGCTCCCCGCAGCGCCGGGCGCAGCCGTCGCGGCTTCCTCGCCGCGCGCCTGCTCGAATTCGAGCGCGACGGCCGCCAGCTCCTGGAGGTTCTCGATCCGCGTCTCGTCCTGCGGGTCGGTGGAGGCCTGGAGCTCTGCGAGGTACCCGGTGCGCTCCAGCACCGCTTCCAGCACCACGGCGGGCCCGGCGCCCGATTCGGCGATCGTGCGCAGCTCGTCCATCAGCACGTTGAACCGCTTCACCGCGTTGGTGGAGCGCGCGGCCATCCCGTACGCCTCGTCCACGCGCCGCAGCGCCTGCGGGAAGGTGATCTTCTCGCGCAGGGCGAGGGCGTCGATCATCGCCTCGGCGCGCTCGCCGATGCCGCGCTTGGGCACGTTCAGGATCCGGCGCAGCGGGACGTTGTCCTCGGGGTTCGCCAGCACGCGCAGGTACGCGAGGATGTCGCGGACCTCCTTGCGCTCGTAGAAGCGGACGCCGCCGACGACCTTGTAGGGCAGGCCGACCCGGATGAAGACCTCCTCGAACACGCGGGACTGCGCGTTCGTCCGGTAGAAGATCGCGACGTCGCCCGCCTTGGCGTCGCCGGCGTCCGTGAGCCGGTCGATCTCGTCGGCGACGAACTGTGCCTCGTCGTGCTCGGTGTCGGCGACGTAGCCGGTGATGACGGCGCCGGAGCCGGCCTCGGTCCACAGGTTCTTGGCGCGGCGGTTCTCGTTGCGCTCGATGACCGCGTTGGCGGCGGAGAGGATGGTCTGCGTGGAGCGGTAGTTCTGCTCCAGCAGGATCGTCGTCGCGTCCGTGTAGTCCTCCTCGAACTGGAGGATGTTGCGGATCGTCGCGCCGCGGAAGGCGTAGATGGACTGGTCGGCGTCACCCACCACGCACAGCTCGGCCGGCGGCAGGTCCGGGTAGCCGGTGCCCACGAGCTCGCGCACGAGCGTGTACTGCGCGTGGTTGGTGTCCTGGTACTCGTCGACGAGGACGTGCCGGAAGCGCCGCCGGTAGTGCTCGGCGACGTCGGGGAACGCCTGGAGCAGGTGGACGGTGGTCATGATGATGTCGTCGAAGTCGAGCGCGTTGGCCTCGCGCAGCCGCCCCTGGTACATCGCGTAGGCCTGGGCGAGGGTCTTCTCGAAGCCGTCGGCGGCCTGCGCGGCGAAGGCGTCCTCGTCGATGAGCTCGTTCTTGAGGTTCGAGATCTTGGCGTTGAAGGACTTGGGCGGGAACTTCTTCGGGTCCAGGTCCAGGTCGCGGCAGACGAGCGCCATCAGGCGCTTGGAGTCGGCCGCGTCGTAGATCGAGAACGACGAGGTGAAGCCGAGCCGCTTGGACTCGCGGCGCAGGATGCGCACGCACGCGCTGTGGAAGGTGGACACCCACATGGCGTTCGCGCGCGGGCCGACCAGGCCCTCGACGCGCTCCTTCATCTCGGCGGCGGCCTTGTTGGTGAAGGTGATCGCCAGGATCTGGCCGGGGTGCACCCCGCGGGCCGCGAGCAGGTGGCCGATGCGGTGGGTCAGCACGCGGGTCTTGCCGGAGCCGGCGCCGGCCACGATCAGCAGCGGGGATCCGGCGTGGACGACGGCGGCGCGCTGCTGCTCGTTCAGCCCGTCCAGCAGGGCCGCCGGGTCGATGACCGGCTTCGGGCTGCCGTCGCGGTAGTACGCGTCGCCGCTCATGGGCAGGTCGAAGTGGCCCTCGAAGAGGTCGTCCGCGCCCGGCTCCGGGGCGTGCTCTTCCTCGTACTCCTCGGGCGGCGGCGGGACCTCGTCGGAGGGGGTGAGGTCCGCCAGGAAGCTGTCGTCAAAGAGGCTGCTCATCGCCTTCCGAGTCTAGGGGGCCGGACGGACACCCGGCCCCGGAGCGGAAGAACTTGGGTCACATCACACATCCCGCGCCCCACCGGCCCGACGCCCTCCTCAGGCGAGGACGAGCTCCAGCAGGCCCGGGAAGCGCCGCTGCAGGTCCTCGCGGCGCAGCGTGAGGTAGAGCTTGCGGCCCTGGGGGCGCTGGCAGATCACGCCGCTCTCGCGGAGCGTCTTCAGGTGGTGGGTGACGCTCGAGCGCGGCAGGTCCGGGACCACCTCGCCGCAGTACGCCGCGGCGCCGGAGGCGAGCCTGCGGACGATCTCCAGCCGGACGGGGTGCCCGAGGGCCGCGAGCACCTCGGCCAGGTCGAGGCGGTCGGCGTCGGGGTGGGTCAGCTCAGCTGCGGCGGCCATGCCCTCACTGTACGCAGGCCCGGCCGAGCCCTTGCCGGATCGTTTGAAGATCTCGTACAGTCCGACCGGTAACCGTACGAGATCTTCGAACAGTCCTGCCGGAGGACATCCCATGCCCCAGCCCGCACCCGCCGCTCCCCCCGCCGACGCGACCATCGACCACGCAGCCCCCGACCACGCGGCCCCCGACCACGCGGCCCTCGACGACGCCTCCCTCGCCGCCTCCCTCGACGGCGGCTTCACCAGCCACCACGCCGAGCTCGACGGCGTCCGCCTGCACTACGTCCAGGGCGGCAGCGGCGAGCCCCTGGTCCTGCTCGGCGGCTGGCCGCAGACCTGGTGGCAGTGGCGCAAGGTGCTGCCCACCCTGGCCGCCCGCCACCGCGTGATCGCCGTCGACCTGCGCGGCATGGGCGGCTCCGGCAAGCCCGCGGGCGGCTACGACAAGAAGACCCTGGCCGGCGACGTCCACCGGCTGCTCGGCCGACTCGGCATCGAGTCCGCACACGTCGTCGGCCACGACATCGGCGCGATGGTGGCGTACGCCTTCGCCGCCAACCACCCGGAGGCCACCCGCAAGGTCGTCCTCCTCGACGTCTCCCACCCCGAGCCGCGGTGGGCCGAGCTGCCCCTGCTCCCCCGCGAGGGCGTGCGGCACCTGTGGTGGTTCGCCTTCAACCAGGTGGAGGGCCTGCCCGAGCAGCTGCTCGCCGGCCGCTCCCGGGCCCTGCTGGACTGGCTCTTCGACGCCATGACCCCCGACCCGGACGACATCGACGACCACGCCCGCCGGGTGTACGCCCGCGCCTACGACGAGCCGGACGCGATCCGGGCCGGCAACGCCTGGTACCGGGCCTTCGCCCAGGACATCGCGGACCTGGCGGCCTACGCCCCGGTGACCGCGCCGATCCTGGCCCTCGGCGGCGAGCGCAGCAACTACGAGCGCCTCGTGACCGCCGTGCCGGAGCTCGGCACGGACACCCGGGTCGTGCGCGTCGACGGCGCCGGCCACTACCTGCCCGAGGAGCGGCCCGACGTCATCGTGGAGGAGCTGACCCGCTTCCTGGGCTGAGCGGCGGCACCCGTACGCTCGACCGCATGGACGTACTCATCAACGCCTTCGTCGCCCTGCACATCATCGGGATCGCCTCGCTCCTCGGCGGCTTCCTGACCCAGATGAAGGCGATGAGCGCCGGCACCGCCCGCTTCGTGCCGGCGATGCTGCACGGTGCGCTGACGATGCTCGTCACCGGCGTCCTGCTGGTCGGCCTGCGCGAGATGGACGGCGGCAGCCTGAACCACATCAAGATCGGCGTGAAGCTCGCCGTCCTCTTCGTGGTCCTCGCCCTCGTCTACGTCAAGCGCGACGAGGTGCGGGTGGAGAAGGCGGTGTTCGGCGCGGTCGGCGGCCTGACCGCGGTCAATATCTTCATCGCCACCCTCTGGCACTGATCCGGAACCAACACATCCGGTCACGTCGGGGCACTTACGATCATTTCGTCATCCGGCCGTTACCCCGCGGTCTAGCGTCCTCCTCCAGGCCCGCCCCGACGGAGGAAGGACGTGAGGCCCTCGTGGCCAGTCATCGAAAGCCCCGGCAGCGCCCGCTCCGCGGCGGCACCGTACGGACCGCCGCCACCACCCTCGCCCTTGCGGGCGCTGCCACCGCCACCGCGTTCGAAGGCACCTCCCAGGCCGAGCCGCAGCAGACGCCCGCGCAGGTCAAGGCGGAGGTCGACCGGCTCTACGAGGAGGCCGAGGCCGCGGCCGAGCGGTACAACGGGGCGAAGGAGAAGGCCGAGGAGGCCCAGCGGGCGCTGAACCGCCTGCGCGACGAGAGCGCCCGCAGGACCGACCGCCTCAACACCGCCCGCCGGATGCTCGGCTCCCTCGCGGCCGGCCAGTACCGCAGCGGCGGCCTGGGACCCGCCACCGCCCTCGCGCTCGCCGACGACCCGCAGGACTACCTGGACCGGGCCTCGTTCCTGACCCGGACCGGCGACCGCAACGCCGCCGAGATCGCCTCCGTACGCCGCCAGCTGGAGGAGGTCGGCAGGCTCCGCAACGCGGCGGCCGGGCGCCTGGCCGACCTGCGCGAGCGGGAGGGCGAGCTGGCCGCGTACAAGTCCGCCGTCGAGGGCAAGCTCGCGACCGCCAAGCAGCTGCTGGCGAAGCTCACCGCCGAGGACCGCGCCGCGTACGAGGCGCGGTCGGGCGGCGCCGCCCCGTCGGCCGCCGGAGGCGCGCAGGGCGCGGCCCCCGCCGTGCCGGCCCCGGACGGCTCGCGCGCCTCCCGCGCCGTCGCCTTCGCGTACGGGGCCATCGGCAAGCCGTACGTCTGGGGCGCGACAGGCCCGAACGCCTTCGACTGCTCCGGCCTGACCCAGGCGGCCTGGCGCTCGGCCGGGGTCTCGCTCCCGCGCACCACCTACACCCAGATCAACGCCGGGCAGCGCGTCCCGCGCGACCGGCTCGCCCCGGGCGACCTGGTGTTCTTCTACTCCGGGGTGACGCACGTCGGGCTGTACATCGGCAACGGCCAGATGATCCACGCCCCGCACCCGGGGTCGACGGTCCGCGTGGCGCCGATCGACTCCATGCCGTGGGCGGGCGCCGCCCGGCCGGCGTAGGCCTGCGCGCGCGGCGCGGCACGCTCGCCGGCTCCCCCGGCTAGGGCAGCTTCACCACCGAGGTCAGCCAGCCGAAGGTCTGCGGCAGCTGCTTCGACCAGGACTCCAGGTTGTGCCCGCCGACGACCTTCTCCGCGTGGACCGTGGTCGGGCTCTTGGCGAGGGCCTTGAGGTCCGTCCCGGACAGGTAGCCGTCCTGCTCCGCGCCCGACATCCACAGCGCGACCGCGGGCGGGGCGGGCTGGGCCTGCAGCACGTTCTTGAGGTTGTGGGTGCGGCGCAGCTCGGGGTCCTGGGCGACCAGCGAGGAGGGCTCCTGCCCCGGGTCGTTGTAGCCCGACAGGGAGACGGCCGCGCTGTAGCGGTCGGGGTGGGCGATCGCCAGCTTGGCGGCGCAGTACGCGCCCGCCGAGTACCCGGCGACGCCCCAGGTGCGGGCCTCGTCGGAGACGCGGAAGTTGTCGGTGACCATCTTGCGGACGTCGACGCTGAACCAGCTGTCCGCGTTGACCTTGCCGGGGATGTTGGCGCAGCCGGTGTCGGCGTTGCCCAGGAGCATGGCGCGCGGCGAGACCAGGATGAACGGCGCCACCTTGCCGCTCTTCATCAGCGGCTCCAGCACCTCGTGGGCGTGCAGGCCCTGGAACCAGGACTTGCCGGTGCCGGGGATGCCGGGGATCAGCTCGACGACCGGGAACTTCTTGTCCTTGAAGGCCGGGTCGTCGTACTGCGGCGGCAGCCAGACCATGACGTCGCCCTTGACGCCGGAGATCTTGCCGTCGAGCTCGGTCTTCTTCACCCGGCCGCCGAGTCCCTCCACGGGGTGGAACTCCTGGAGCACCTTCGGCGCCGCCTCGACCTTCTTGCCGCCCTTGCCGTCGGGGCCGAGGTCGGGGGCGGCCGTGACGTACTTCCCGGTGCCCATCAGGTCGCCCCAGGAGGCGTAGAAGTTCATGTCCCGGTTCACCGCGACGAACACCAGGGCGACGGCGGTGACCTGGGCGAAGACCACCATCAGGCCGCGCAGCAGGACGCGCACGGCCCGGGGGCCGCGCAGCCTGGTCCACACGGCCAGCGGCAGCACCACGGCGATCACCGCGAGGGCGATCGCCGTCACGAACAGGGGGGTCCCGGTCAAGCTCATCACGCCCCCCTAGAGGGCGGCGCGGCCCGCCGGGGTTCCCCCGCGGCCCTGCGGCGTGGATCACAACCGGCCGGGCGGCAAGACGATCAGACCAGGCGGCGCGCCGTCGCCCAGCGGGTGAGCTCGTGCCGGTTGGACAGCTGGAGCTTGCGCAGGACCGCCGAGACGTGCGACTCGACCGTCTTCACGGAGATGAACAGCTGCTTGGCGATCTCCTTGTACGCGTAGCCGCGGGCGATCAGCCGCAGCACCTCGCGCTCGCGCTGGGTCAGCCGGTCCAGGTCCTCGTCGACCGGCGGCGCGTCGGTCGAGGCGAACGCGTCGAGGACGAAGCCGGCCAGGCGCGGCGAGAACACCGCGTCGCCGTCCTGGACCCGGAAGACCGAGTCCACCAGGTCGGCGCCGGTGATGGTCTTGGTGACGTACCCGCGGGCACCGCCGCGGATGACCCCGATGACGTCCTCGGCGGCGTCCGACACCGACAGGGCGAGGAAGCGCACCGGCCGCTCGGCCGCCGCCATCAGCGGGGCGCAGCGCCGCAGCACCTCGACCCCGCCGCCGCCGGGCAGGTGCACGTCGAGCAGGACCACCTCGGGGCGGGTCGCGGTGATGACGGTGACGGCCTGGTCGACGTCGGCCGCCTCGCCGACGACCTCGACGCCGGTCCGGGCGGTCTCGCCGATCTCGGCCTGCACGCCCGCGCGGAACATCCGGTGGTCGTCGACGAGGACCACCCGGACCCGCCGCTCCGCCGCCTGCTCCTGCCCCTGTCCCAGCCCCCGAGCCTGCGCGTCTGCGTTCTGCTCCGTCATGCCGTCCTCGCCGCCCTCTCCATCTCCAGCTCGACTTCCGTGCCGCCGTCGGGCGCGGACCGCAGCCGTGCGGTCCCGCCGTTGCGCTGCATCCGGCCGATGATCGATTCTCGTACGCCCATGCGGTCGTCCGGTACCGCGTCGATGTCGAAGCCCGGCCCCCGGTCCCGTACGGACACGAAGACGGTGGCCCCCTCCACCTCGGCGTACACCTGCACCGGGCCTCCGTCGCCACCGTACTTTGCGGCGTTGACCATCGCCTCGCGCGCGGCCTGCATCTGCGCGCCCAGCCTCTCGTCGAGGGGGCAGTCGCCGACCACGACGACCTCGATCGGGACCCCGTGGTCGTCCTCCACCTCGGCGGCGGCCTTCTTGACGGCCTCGGCGAGGGTGGCGGGCTCCTCGGCCTCCTCCTTGCCCGTGCCCTCGGGCTTGTAGAGCCAGTTGCGCAGCTCGCGCTCCTGGGCGCGGGCCAGGCGCCGGACCTCGCCGACGTCCTCGGCGTTGCGCTGGATCAGGGTGAGGGTGTGCAGGACGGAGTCGTGGACGTGGGCGGCGACCTCGGCGCGCTCCTGGGCGCGGATGCGCATCAGCCGCTCCTCGGAGAGGTCCTGGGTCATCCGGATCAGCCAGGGCCCGGCGAGCAGGGCGATGCCGACGAGGACGGCGAGGGCGGCGGTGAGGACGTTGCCGAGCTGGGCGGCGGATCCGCGCACGACCATGAAGACGGTCAGGCCGACGCCGACGAGCGCGACGCCGGCCAGGGAGCGGGCCAGTTGGAACATGCGCCGGTTGCCGTCGGCGGCGGCGCCCCAGTGGGCACGGCGGGCGTTGTCGGCCTGCCGCCACACGAGGACGACGCCGGCGCCGACGAGCAGGGTGGGCCACACGTACCGGCCGGAGGCGCCGCCCGCCTGGACCTTGGCGATGAAGATGCCGGCGCCGACGCACAGGGCGACGAGTGCGGTGATCTGCCCCTTGGCGGGTTTGCGCAGGCGGCGGCTGCCGTCGGCCAGGGTCTCGAAGAAGGAGCGGTCGGCGGTGCGGCCGCCGACGCCGAGCGGTACGAAGACCCAGAACGCGGCGTAGAGCAGGACGCCGAGCCCGTCGCCCCACATGAACAGGCCGAGGAAGGCGAGCCGGACCCAGATGACCGGGAGCCCGAGGTGCCCGGCGAGGCCGCGCGCCACACCGCCGAGCATGCGGCCGTCGGCGCTGCGGTAGAGCTTGCGCGGCGGCGCTTCGTCGGGGGCCTGTGCGTGCGGGCTGCGCGGGGCGGCGGAAACGGGCATGTCACCGATGGTCACACGCGCGGCAGCCGGCGGGCATCAGGGCATCCCCCCAGATCGGGGCGGGGGATATCAGGGTTGTCCCAGGGTAGGGCCCGGTGCCGGGCGGCCGGGCGGGCCGCCACCATGGACCCATGACCAAGCACGACTCCCCGCCGCCGCCGGCCGGTGCCGAGGCGCCACCGCCGCAGGCCGCCCGGGACGGGCATGCCGCAGACCGCGGCGCCGACCGGGCCGCCGACCGGCCGTCCCTGCGCCGCAGCAAGCGCGACAAGGTCCTCGCCGGCGTGTGCGGGGGCCTGGGCCGGTACTTCGACCTGGACCCGGTGGTCTTCCGGATCGTGCTCGGCGTCCTCGCCGTCACCGGCGGAGTCGGCCTGATCTTCTACGGCTTCGCCTGGCTGCTGCTGCCCGTGGACGGCGAGGACGACAGCGAGGCGAAGCGGCTGCTGACCGGCCGGGTCGAAGGGGCCACGCTGGCCGCGGTCTTCGCGGCGCTGGTCGGCTGCGCGCTGTTCCTGTCGATGCTGGACAACGGCGGGCTCGCGGCCTTCTCCGTCCTGGTGGTCCTCGCGCTGGGCGGGGCCTCGTACTGGTCGCAGCGCCACCGGCACGCCCCGGCGCCCGAGGCGGAGCCCCAGGCGGGCGGCGGCGGCAGCCCTGCGCCCCCGGAGACGCAGGCCCCGCCGGCGCCCGGCAGCCCGTCCTGGTGGCGGGACCCGCTGGTCAAGGACGGCACCACGGGCCCGGTCGGGGCGAGCGGCTACCTGTGGGGGCCGGACGACTCCGACGCGGCCGTGGCCGACGCGGCGGCCGGCCGGGGGGCGGCGGCCTCCTTCCCCGCCCGGGGTGCGGGGGCCCGGGTGCCGGGCGGGCAGGGCATCGGCGGCCGGGTGTTCGTGCTGGCCGTGCTGGCCGGGGCCGCCGCGACCGCCTCGGTGTGGCAGGGCAGCACCCTCTCGCACGCGCTGCAGATCGGGCTCGCCTCGGCCCTGGCGGTCTTCGGGCTGGGCCTGGCGGTCAGCTCGGTCAAGGGCCGTACCGGCTTCGGGACCCTGGTGCTGGCGATGATCACGGCCGGCCTGCTGGCGGGTGCCTCCGCACTGCCCCGCGAGGTCGGGACCGACTGGCACCGCGTGGAGTGGCGGCCGGCCGCGGTGGCCGACGTCCAGCCGCGCTACGAGAACGGCACCGGGCTCGCCACCCTCGACCTGAGCCGGCTGGACGTCCCCAAGGGCACCACCCTGACGGTGCGCGCCGAGATCGAGGCGGGCCGCCTGAAGGTGGTCGTGCCCCGCGAGGTCACCGCGCAGGCGGACGTCTCCGTCCGGCTCGGCGACATCAAGCTGCCCGGGGAGGACAGCCGGAACGTACGCGTCAAGAGCGGCGGCGAGACCCAGCAGCAGACGCTGAAGCCGCCCGCCGGCACCGAGGCCGGCGGAACGATCGAGCTGCACCTGCACGCGGGTGTGGGACAGGTGGAGGTGGCCCGTGCGGCGTCATGAGTTCCAGCCGGGGCGGCTGATCGCGGGCCTGGTCCTGACGGCCGCGGGCGTGCTGTACCTGCTCGACGCGACCGGCGAGGCCGACCTGCCCTGGTTCCTCGTCGTCCCCATGGCCGCGGGCGGGCTGGTCCTGGCCTCGTTCGTCGGGATGGTGGCCTACGCGGTGCGGCGCGACCGCCGCAGCCTGTCGGATCCCGCCGACGGCGCCGCCCGCCCGGACCGCTCCGAGCGGCGGGCCCGGACGAGGGAGTCCAGCGAGTAGTCGGGGGCGCCGGCGAGGACCAGCGGGAGCCAGGCCATCAGGTAGGCCAGGTCGTTGCCGTAGTAGTACGGGGACACCTGCCAGGACACCGTGAGCCACAGGCTGAGCGAGATCAGCGCCCCGCCGGCGGCGGCGAGCCGGGTCAGCAGCCCGGCGAGGACGCCCAGGCCCACCGCGATCTCCCCGATCGCCAGCAGGACGGCGAAGCCGACGGGCGAGAGCAGGGCCAGGTCCACCAGGGCGGGGACGGCGGAGGTGTCGCGGACGTTGTGCATCAGCTCGCCGATCGAGCCGCTGCCGGAGGCGGACAGGAACGCGGGGTCGGTCAGCTTGTCCAGGCCCGCGTAGACGAAGGTCACGCCGAGGAAGATCCGCAGCGGCAGGAGCGCGTGCCGGGCGGCCTTCTCCCGCAGGGTGGGGGCCTCGGCCGGGTGCGCTTCGGGAACGTCGGTTCGGGTCACGCCCCCATGTCTACCCGCTTCATTCGGCCACGTCGACGGTACAGCGGTTCGATTCCACTCCGGCTGCCGTGACCACCTGGATCTCCACGCGCCCCGGTTCCACTTCCGCCGGCACCGGTACGGTCAGCACCGCGTCCGAGGGATTGGTGAACCCGCCGGCCACCGGGACCAGCGGCACGTGCACGTGCACCGTCCCGATCCGCACGACCAGCCGCGCGAGCATCTCCGGGGTCTGCGCCCCGGGCGGGACGAAGCCGACGCCCCGGATCTCGATGTCGTCGCCCGGCCGGATCGCCGCGTCGAGGTCGCCGGGCTCACGTCTGCGGACCACCGACAGCACCAGCGGCCGGGTCACCTCCGCGTACTTCGCCGCCAGGTACACCGCCGCGGACAGCGCCACCAGCACCGCCAGCGCCCACGGCAGCCGCGGCAGCCGGTCGGGGAACCGGGCCAGCGTCACCGCCGCGTACGCCAGCACCACCGTGGAGACCAGCACGTACTGGGCGTCGGGGAAGCTGCCGCGGCCCGCGTCGTCGGTGAGCAGGTCCACCCCGCGCGGCCGGTCCGCCGGCAGCTTCTGCAGCCGCTGCCCCAGGATCCGTACGGTCACCACCCGGCGCACGAGCACCGCGACCGCGGAGGTGAGGGCCACCACCGCCAGCAGCGGCAGGGCCCGGTCCAGCGCGAGCCCCTCGGACAGCGCGCGCCGCTGGGGGCCGGGCGGCGAGGCCGCCAGCCGCAGCGCGGGCAGCAGCGCGGCGAACGCCGTCAGCAGCAGCCAGGCGCTCGGCACCGTCTTCGAGGTGGACAGCCGGTTGTCCTCCCCGACCAGCGGGGCCAGCAGTCCGCCGCGCACCGACTGGGCGCGGGCGGCGACGGTGAGCAGCCCGGCCAGGACCACGGCCGCCAGCAGCCCTGCGGTGCGGGCCGCGGACCAGCCGGTGCCGAGCGCGGTGCCGACCTGCGCCAGCAGCAGCACCCCGGCCGCGACCCACACGGCGAGCACCGCCCGCCGGGAGAACACGTACAGCCAGGAGCTTCCGGCCTCGCGGCCGCGGTCGGCGACGGTGCGGGCGGAGAGGGTCAGCTCGTCGGAGACCCACTGCCGGGACGCGCCGGCGGAGCGGGCCACCGCGGCCGGCAGCCCCTGCCCCGCGGCGAACTCGTCCCGCTTCTCCAGGAACGCGGCGACCGCGCGCCGGTGTCCCTCCTGCGCGCCGTGCGGGCAGTCGTCGCAGGTGCAGGCGCCGCCGTGGGTGCTTCGGGGGATCTGTTGGACAGCCACGTGCCTGCCGCCTCTCTGAACTACGGTGCAATGCCAGCGAATTGTGCACCACTGCGGCAGTGCTCCGGATTGCGCACGATGTCAGAGCAGGTGATTGTCCGTTCATGATGTTGACGTCACCCGCACGGCCCTGCCCGACGGACGCCGCACGGCACTGCCCGTCAGCCCTGCCTGGTGGCCCTACCCTGCGGACTGCCGCAGGGGCTGGTAGCTGACCCAGGCGGCGAGGTCGGTGCCGAACCGCTCCCGGGCGGCCAGCGCGCTGCGGTGGTCGACGGGCACCGGCTTGCCGGCGGCCCGGGCGATCAGCTGCACCTGCGCCGCCCGCTCCGCCGCGATGAACCACCAGGCCGCCGCGTCCACGGAGCCCCCGACCGTGAGCAGCCCGTGGTTGCGCAGGACCAGCGCCTTGTACGGGCCGAGCGCGCGGGCGATCAGGCGGCACTCCGCGGGGTCGCCGGCGCCTCGGGTGTACGCGTCGAGCAGGGCGTGGTCCTCGTAGAAGGCGCAGGCCTCCTGGCTGATCGGGGCGAGGAGCTCGCCGAGCGCGGCGAGCGCCCTGCCGTACGGGGCGTAGGCGCGGACCACGGCCACCACCTCGGGCCGGGCCCGGTGCACGGCCGCGTGCACCGCGAAGGCCAGCTCGTTGACCCGCCGCTCCCCCTGCAGGACCCGCCCGTCGCCGTCGACGAGCAGCAGGTCGGCGGGGGCCAGCGCGGCCGACGCGCGGCCGAACGGGTTCACCCAGTAGCAGTCGTCGTACTCCGGGTCCCGGGCGGTGACGTGCCCGGCGACGCCCTCCTCGTACCCGAGCCGGGCGAACAGCCGCAGCGCCCCGGCCAGCCGCTCCTTGCGGTGCGCCCGCTCCAGCGCCGGGTCCTCGTGCACGGGCGGCAGCTCGAAGTGCAGCCGCTCCAGCGGCACGGGTCCGGGACGCCCGGGTCCGGGGCGCACGGCTCCGGGGACCCCGGCTTCGGGGCGCACGGCTTCGGGCCGGTCCGGCTGCATGGCGGTCCCCTCCTCGGTCGGTGCGGCGCAAGGTACCCGCGGGGCCGGCAACTGGCCAGGGGAACGGCGAAGCCGCCGCCCGGAGGGGCCGGGGCGGCGGCTTCGTCACGTACGGGCGGGGACTACTCCCACTCGATGGTGCCCGGGGGCTTGCTGGTGCAGTCCAGGACCACGCGGTTGACGTCCTTGACCTCGTTGGTGATGCGGGTCGAGATGCGGGCGAGGACCTCGTACGGCATGCGCGTCCAGTCCGCGGTCATGGCGTCCTCGGAGGAGACGGGGCGCAGCACGATCGGGTGGCCGTAGGTGCGGCCGTCGCCCTGGACGCCGACGCTGCGGACGTCCGCGAGCAGGACGACCGGGCACTGCCAGATCTCGCGGTCCAGGCCGGCCGCGGTCAGCTCGTGGCGGGCGATGGCGTCGGCCTCGCGCAGCAGGTCCAGGCGCTCCTTGGTGACCTCGCCGACGATGCGGATGCCGAGGCCCGGGCCGGGGAACGGCTGGCGCTGGACGATCTCCTCGGGCAGGCCGAGCTCCTGGCCGACCATGCGGACCTCGTCCTTGAACAGCTGGCGCAGCGGCTCGACGAGCTCGAACTCGATGTCCTCGGGGAGGCCGCCCACGTTGTGGTGGGACTTGATGTTGGCGGTGCCGGTGCCGCCGCCGGACTCGACGACGTCCGGGTACAGGGTGCCCTGGACCAGGAAGGCCACGTCCGGGCCGCCCTCGGCCTCGGCGATGATCTCGGCCTGGGCCTGCTCGAAGACGCGGATGAACTCGCGGCCGATGATCTTCCGCTTGGTCTCCGGGTCGGAGACGCCGGCCAGCGCCTTCAGGAAGCGCTCCTGGGCGTCGACGACCTTCAGCTGCACGCCGGTGGCCGCGACGAAGTCCTTCTCGACCTGCTCGGTCTCGCCCTTGCGCATCAGGCCGTGGTCGACGTAGACGCAGGTCAGCTGCGAGCCGATGGCCTTCTGGACGAGGGCCGCGGCGACCGCGGAGTCCACGCCGCCCGACAGGCCGCAGATGGCGCGCTTGTCGCCGACCTGCTGGCGGATCGCCTCGATCTGCTCCTCGACGATGTTGCCGGTGGTCCAGGTGGGCTGCAGGCCCGCGCCGCGGTAGAGGAAGTGCTCCAGGACCTGCTGGCCGTGCGTGGAGTGCATCACCTCGGGGTGGTACTGCACGCCGTACAGGCGCTTGTCGTCGTTCTCGAAGGCCGCGACCGGGACGACGTTCGTCGAGGCGGTGACGGTGAAGCCCTCGGGGGCGGCGGAGCAGGCGTCGCCGTGGGACATCCACACCGACTGGTGCTCGGGGGTGCCCTCGAAGAGGGTCGAACCGCTCTTGGCGACGGACAGCGGGGTGCGGCCGTACTCGCGGGCGCCGGTGTTGTCGACGGTGCCGCCGAGGGTGGTCGCCATCAGCTGGAAGCCGTAGCACATGCCGAAGACGGGGACGCCGGACTCGAACAGGCCGCGGGCGTCGTCCAGGCGCGGTGCACCCTCCTCGTAGACCGAGGACGGGCCGCCCGAGAGGATGATCGCCTTGGGGTTCTTGGCCAGGATCTCGGCCACGGGCATCGTGCTGGGCACGATCTCGCTGTAGACCCGTGCTTCGCGGACACGACGGGCGATGAGCTGGGCGTACTGGGCGCCGAAGTCGACGACGAGAACCGTGTCCGGGGCGCTGTCGTGGGCGGCGGAGGGTGCTTCTGGCACGGGGCGGCCTTCCGGCGGAAGAGGGTGGCTGTTTTGTCAATTCTAACGGGGGACACGCGGACCGATTCGTCTCACCGTCCGAGGCCGGGATCACGCAGGTCTGGACGAAGCGCCGAGGCCCGCCGCCCCTGCGGCCGCGTCTCAGCATCCGGGCCGGGTTGGCCCGCCGCGGAGCGGCCGGTCATAATCCGTTTCATGCGCAAGCACACGGGCTTCTTCTTTACCTATGGCACCGGACGGTCCGGCCGCCATGGGTCCTCGTGATGCTCGCTTGAGCCACTGACTTCCCGAAGCGCCCCGGTCCGATCAGGACCGGGGCGCTTCTCGTTTCCCACCGGTCCTGCGGACTCCCCGCCCCACACCGACAGGAGACCCCCGCCATGAGCAGCACCGCCACCGCCGCCCCCGAGCAGCTGATCGCCGACTCCCGTGAGCGCATCGACGCCATCGACGACCGGATCATCGGCCTGATCCAGGAGCGGATGGCCGTCTCGGCGGTCATCCAGGACGCCCGGATCGCCTCCGGCGGCCGCCGGGTGCACCTCTCGCGCGAGATGGAGGTGCTCGCGCACTGGAGCGACGCCCTCGGCAAGCCCGGCACCGGCCTGGCCATGACCCTGCTGGAGCTGTGCCGCGGCCGCGTCTGACGCCTGTTCGTCACTCGTCCGGCCCGTGACCGGCCCTCGGGGGCCTTCGTTGGTGGGGGTGGCCGCGTCAGCCAGGCGCGACCGCCGCACCACGCGTGGCTCCGCCGGAGCGATGAGGTGCACGACCCGTGGGACGTGCGCCGTGGGACCTCGCTCCTTCGCGTGACCGGACGGCAGGGGACAGCAGCCCGGTCACCCCGGAAAGGACGGCCGGCTCGGGGGACGCCCCGGGCCGGCCGTCCTTGCGTGCACGGCCGCCGCGCCCCTCGCCTGCCCCGCGCAGGGCCTCGCCCGCGCCCCGCGGGGCCGCGCGCCCGCCCCGCGTCGCCCGCGCCGCTTCGGGGATCCCCCGTCGCCACCCGCTGTGACCGAGACCACACGCAAACGGTCCCCGACCGGGTACAACCTTCAGAGGCGAACACCTGTCATCTATGTACCGCGGCGGGTACCGCGCTCGGAGGGGGAGCGCGGTACCCGCCGCGTGTCACGTGTCAGGGCGGCGCTCGCGCGCCGGCCCTGCGTCAGGCGCCGGCCGGCCGCGGCGGGACCTCCGGGACCGGCAGCAGCGGAAGCCGCAGCGCGCCGAAGGCCTCCTTCGGGACCGCCGGGCGCACCGGCTCCACCGCCGCGACCCGCACGTAGGCGGCCCCCTGCTCGGGGCGGGGGTCCTGCTCGCCGTTGTTCGGCCAGTACGACATCGCCCGCTCGGCCTGCGCCGTGATCGTCAGCGAGGGGTTGACCCCGAGGTTCGCGGAGACCGCCGAGCCGTCCACCACGGAGATGCCGGGGTGCCCGTACAGCCGGTGGTACGGGTCCACGACGCCCTGCTCGGGCGAGGCGCCGATCGGGCAGCCGCCGAGGAAGTGCGCGGTCAGCGGGGTGCCCATCAGCTCGCCGACATTGCTGCCGGGGAAGCCGTTGATCTCCTCGGCCAGCAGGCTCGCGGCCCGGGTGGCCTCCTCGATCTGCACCGGGTTGGGGGCGCCGTGGCCCTGGCGGGCGGTCAGCAGGCCCTTGCCGAGGCCGCCGGGCCGGCGGTAGGTGGTCAGCGAGTTGTCCAGGGACTGCATCACCAGGCCGATGATCGTCCGCTCCGACCAGCGCCGGTTCGACAGGGAGCGCAGCAGCTGCACCGGGTGCTTGGCGGTCCGCGCGAACCAGGCCCGCACCCGGTGCCTGCTGTACGGCACCTGCAGGACGGTGAGGAAGCCCATGGCGTTGGAGCCGCGGCCGTAGCGGACGGGCTCGATGTGGGTGTCGGCGTCGGGGTGCACGGAGGAGGTGATCGCCACGCCGCGGGTGAAGTCTGCCCGGCGGCCGGCGCCGTGCCGCCTGCGGTAGCGGCGGTCGTCGGTCTGCGCGCCGACCAGCCCCTCCGAATTGGTGCGGGTCAGCTCGCCGAGGCGGTCGGAGATCCGCGGGAGCAGCCCCTCGTCCTTCATGGTGTGCAGCAGCGTCTGCGTGCCGTAGGTGCCCGCCGCGACCACCACGTACCGGGCGCGCAGCTCCTTGGCGATGCCGCGGCGGCGGGCGTCGGTCGGGACGGTCCGCACGCGGTAGCCGCCCTGCGGGTGCTCGGCGAGGGCGGTGACCGTGGTCATCGGGTGGATCACGGCCCCGGCGCGCTCGGCGAGGTGCAGGTAGTTCTCGTTCAGGGTGTTCTTCGCGCCGTGCCGGCAGCCGGTCATGCACTCGCCGCACTCGGTGCAGGCCCTGCGGGCGGGGCCGGCGCCC
This sequence comes from Streptomyces sp. NPDC046866, assembly GCF_040704625.1. NCBI lineage: Bacteria > Bacillati > Actinomycetota > Actinomycetes > Kitasatosporales > Streptomycetaceae > Streptomyces > Streptomyces sp. NPDC046866. The sequence goes on along the minus strand of NZ_JBEYXN010000003.1, from coordinate 341,311 downwards.
CCGAAGTACGGGTCGGCCACCTCCTCGCCGGGTCCGGCCACGGCCCCGCCCTCGGCGTCCGCGCCGTCGCCGAAGAACACGCCGACCGGGGCCATGTGGAAGGTGTGCCCGACTCCCATCTTCTCGGCGACCGCCTTGAGGTGGACGTCGGAGGGGGTCGTCGTCGGGTTGAGGCGCACCCCGAGCATCCGCTTGGCCTGCTCGTAGTACGGGGCCAGCTCCTCGCGCCAGTCGGTGATCGACGCCCACTGCCGGTCCTCGAAGAACGCGGTCGGCGGGACGTACAGGGTGTTGGCGTAGTTGAGCGAGCCGCCGCCGACGCCGGCGCCCGCGAGGACCATCACCTTGCCGAGCAGGTGGATCCGCTGGATCCCGTACAGCCCGAAGGCCGGGGCCCACAGGTAGGTGCGCAGGTCCCAGCTGTTCTTCGGCAGGCTCTCGCGGGTGAACCGGCGCCCGGCCTCCAGGACGCCGACCCGGTAGCCCTTCTCGGTCAGCCGCAGCGCCGAGACCGATCCTCCGAAGCCCGATCCGATGACGATGACGTCGTAGTCGTAGTCGTAGTCGTACGACACTGCTGTGCCTCCTCGGCGGTCGGGGATCGCGGTCGGGGATCGGCGGTCGGCGGCCGGGGTTCAGCGCAGGCGGAGGGCCTTCATCACCTTCAGGCTGCGGGTCATGAACGCCGCGTACTTCTCGTCGTCCATGCCCAGCGCGGGGGCCATCGGCAGGACCCGCTGGTGGGCGACGGTCTGGGCCTCGGTGTACTTGAGGATGCCCTCGGAGCCGTGCCGGCGGCCGAGGCCGGAGTCCTTCATGCCGCCCATGGGCGCCTGGGCGCTGCCGTAGGCGGGGGCGTAGCCCTCGTTGATGTTGACGGTGCCGGTGCGCAGGCGGGCGGCGACGGCGTGGCCGCGGCGGGCGTCCTTGGTCCAGACGCTGGAGTTGAGCCCGTACGGGGTGGCGTTGGCCTGGGCGATGACCTCGTCCTCGTCGGTGAAGCGGTAGACCGAGACCACCGGGCCGAACGTTTCCTCGCTGCACACCGCCATCGGCGCCTCGACGCCGTCGAGGATGGTGGGCTCGTAGAACAGCGGGCCGATGTCGGGGCGGGCGGTGCCGCCGGCGACCAGGGTGGCGCCCTTGGCGACGGCCTCGTCCACGTGCCGGCGCACGGTCTCCAGCTGGCGCTCGCCGACCAGCGAGCCCATGTCCGCGCCGTACGCGAGGGAGCTGCCGAGCCGCATGGCCCGGGTGCGGGCGGCGAAGCGGTCGAGGAACGCGTCGGCGATCGAGGCGTGGACGTAGAGCCGCTCGATGGAGATGCACAGCTGGCCGGCGGAGGAGAAGCAGGCGCGGACGGCTCCGGCGGCGGCCTTCTCGACGTCCGCGTCGTGCAGGACGAGCATGGCGTTCTTGCCGCCGAGTTCGAGGGAGACACCGACCAGGCGGGCGGCCGCCCCCTGGGCGACCTCGCGGCCGGTACGGGTGGAGCCGGTGAAGGAGACGTAGTCGGCGTGCCGGACCACCTCGGGGCCGACGACGGGGCCCTCGCCCAGGACGATCTGGAAGACCTCGGCGGGCAGTCCGGCCTCGATCAGCAGGTCGCGGGCCCACAGGGCGGTGAGCGCGGTCTCGGTGTCGGGCTTCATCACGACGGCGTTGCCGGAGACGAAGGCGGGCAGGGCGTCGCCGACGGAGAGTTCGAGCGGGTAGTTCCACGGCGCGATCTGGCCGACGACCCCGCGCGGCTGGCGCAGCTCGGTCACCTTGGTCAGGGTGGGCATGGCGCCGGTGTGGCTCTTGGGCCGCAGGTACGCGGGGGCCTTGCGCCCGTAGTGGCGGGCGGCGACGGCGACGGCCTGGACCTCTTCGTGGGCGTGCAGGCGGGCCTTGCCGGTTTCCAGCTGGATCAGGTCGAGCACCTCGGCCTGGCGGGCCAGGACCAGGTCGTGGAAGCGGAGCAGGACGGCGGCGCGGCGGCGGACGGGCACCGCGGCCCAGGCGCCCTGCGCGGCGCGGGCCCGGTCGAAGGCCTCGGCGACGTCCTCGGGGGTGGCCTCGGGGAGGTCGGCGAGCTTGTCCCCGGTGAACGGGGTGTGGTTGGCGGTCCGGCCCGAGCCGAGCACTCCGCGGGTCAGCCGGGCGACCAGGCCGGGAGTGACGACATCGGCCGCCGTGCGGGCACCGGCCGGCGCGGGGGCGACCGGGTTGGTGGGCTGCGGTGCGGTGCGGAGGGGGGCCGCCGGGGCCTGCGAGTCCGTCATGGCGGTGAGCGTATTGCGCCCGGAGGGCTTTGGGTACCCGCCGGTAACCGGATTTTGCCAAAACCGCCAGCAACCGCTGGCAGGATGGCGCCGGGGCGCCCGCGGCGGGTCAGCCCTTCTTGGCGGGAGGCGCCCAGCCGCTGAGCACGACGTCGAACTGCTCCCGGGTGGTGGCCCAGTCGGCGGCCGGCCCCGACATGTACACCGCGTACTCGGTGCCGTCCGGCGCGATGTACATCTGCTCGATGGCCCGGCGCGGCCCCGCCTGCGTGCCCTTCTCGGTCCAGGTGAACTCCCAGATCGCCGAGCGGGTGCTGTCCTGGAAGGTGTTCTGGTTCAGCTTCTGCCGCTTGTAGTCGGTGCGCTGGCGCACCTGCTTCTCCAGGTCGAGCAGGTGCGAGTAGGGGGTGTCGTAGTCCGGCGTCGGGTCCGTCGCGATCCGGATGAAGTGCTTGCCGTTGTCGGCGGTGTAGTCGATCTGGTTGCCGTCCATCTGGCGCTTCCAGCCGTCCGGCACGTACAGGGTGAAGCCGACCGGGTCGGTGACCTCGGTGTAGCCCGACGGCGGGCCGGCGTCCTCCTCGCCGTCCTGGGCGTCGGGCGCGCTCGCGTTCTTGTCGGAGCCGCGGCCCTCGTCGGAGTCCCCGGTGAGCTTCAACACCCCGAACACGGCGCCGCCGCCGAGCAGCGCCGCCACCAGGGCGACGGCCGCGGCGCGCTTGATCCGGCCGGCGCTGCGGTCCGCGGGCGCGGGCGCGGCGGGCTGTTCGGGCAGGGCCGCCGTGCGGACCGGCTCGGTCGCGGTGGCGGCGGCCCGTGCGGTGGCGGGGACGGGTGATGCGGGGGTGGCGGCAGGGGCGGTGGCGGTCGCGGGGGCCGCGGTGGCGGTCGACTCCGGGGCGTGTGCGGTGGCGAGCTCCTCCGGGGTCACGGCGCGGGTCGGCACGTACGCCTGGGCCGCCTTCGGCTCCCGGCCCTCCATCGCCTCCAGCAGCATCCGCTCGGTCTCCTGCGCGGAGGGCCGCTCGTCGGGGTCCTTGCGCAGCAGGGCGGTGATGACCGGGCCGAGCGCCCCGGCCTGGCGCGGCGCGGGCGGCTCGTCGTTGACGACGGCCTGGAGGCTGGAGATGGGCGAGGTGCGGCGGAACGGCGAGCGCGCCTCGACCGCCGTGTACAGGGTGGCGCCCAGCGACCACAGGTCGGAGGCGGTTCCCGGGGTGGCGCCGGTGACCCGCTCGGGGGCCAGGTAGTCGATGGAGCCGACGATCTCGCCGGTGCGGGTGATGGAGGAGTCGCCCTCGATGGCGGCGATCCCGAAGTCGGTGAGCAGGACCCGCCCGTCCTTGGCGAGCAGCACGTTGCCGGGCTTGACGTCGCGGTGCAGGACGCCGACCGCGTGCGCGGCGCGCAGGGCGCCCAGCACGTGCAGCCCGATGCGGGCCGCCTCGCGGGGCTCGATCCGGCCGGCCGCCTTGGCGGCCTCGGCGAGGGAGGGGCCGTCGATGTGCTCCATGACGATCCAGGGCCGGTCGTCGTGTTCGAGCACGTCGTGGACGGTCACCACCGCCGGGTGCTGGATCCGGGCCGCGGCCCGGGCCTCCTTCTGCGTGCGGGCGTGCAGGACCTCCCGGTCGGCCTGGGCGACGTACAGACCCGCCGTCAGTTCCTTGACAGCGACGGTCCTGTGCAGGATCTCGTCATGGGCGCGCCAGACCTTGCCCATGCCCCCGCTGCCGATGGGCTCCACGAGCCGGTACCGGCCGGCGAGCACTGCGCCCACACCTGTCTGCTGTTCCACGAAACCCCGCCACTCTGTGCACTCCGGGCCAGATTACGAAGGCGGCGGCCCCGCCGATACACGGAGGGCATGGTTCCGGCACCACTGTGACGCAATTGCCGTACTGATTCCCCATCAGCCGCCCGATTTGTAACTGCCCGTGGCCTTCTCGAAGACCTCGGTGACCTTGCCCTCGCCGTCCTGCGGACCCGTCACCATGACGACGTGGTAGCTGCCGCCGAGGGCGACGACGAAGTTGCGCGCCACGACGTTGCGGCCGGCGCCGTCGATCCAGGTGTAGCGGCCGGTGACCCGCAACTGCTGGCCCACCTTGGTGGTCTTGACGTCGCCTCCGCTGGCCCAGGTGGAGGAGCGGTACGGGGCCAGTTCGGGCTCCTTGTCCTTCTGGTACGTCGCCGGATCCGGGTTGCCGCCCTCGACCTTGTCCCGGCCCGGGACGACGGTCAGGACGTACTGCCCGTCCGTGTAGCGGACCTGGCCGGCCTCGTTCATGCCGCGGCGCTCCCAGCCGTCGGGCACCGCGATCTCGAAGTGCTCCGGGTCCTGCTGGGTGGTGTAGCCGGGCGGGGCGGGCGCGGGGGACGGGGGCGCCGGGGATTGGGGGGCCGGGGATTGGGGGGCCGGGGCGGTCTTGGGCGCGGCCGCGGGCGAGGAGGTCCGCGTGTCGGCCACGGGCGCGGGTGCGTCGGCCTTGCCGGCCCGGCCCGCCTCCTGCGCGCGCGGGAGGAACAGCACGGCGTACGCCACGGCCCCGGCCATCAGGGCGAGCACGCCCAGCAGCAGGGTCCGGCCGAGGTGGCGCGGCCTGCGGGAGGGGGCCGGGTTGCGGTGCCGGCCGTGCAGGTCGCCGCGGCGGCGTACGACGGGCAGCCGCGCAGGATCCGGCTCCGGCGCCGGGAGCGCGCCGGGGCCGGCGGCGTCCGGCTCGGGGGCCGACCGCACGAGCGAGCGCAGCCAGCCGCGGAGCTCCTCGAAGTCCGGGCGCTCGGTGGGGTCCTGGCGCAGCAGCGACTCCACGACGGGGCGCAGCGGACCGCACTCCTCCGCGAAGGCGGGGGACTCGGCGCAGACCATCTCCACCAGCTCGGTGACGCTGTCCTCGGGGTAGGGGGCGTGGCCCTGCACGGCCCGGTAGAGCAGCGCGCCGAGCGCCCACAGGTCGGTGGCCGGGCCGACGGGGGCCGCCAGCTGCCAGGGGCCGCTGACGGCACCGGCCGCCTGCTCGGGAGCCCACCGCTCGGTGACGGCCCCGACGACGGCCATCCGCGTCTGCCGGGCCCGCTCCGCGTCCAGACCGGTACGGGGGCCGCCCCCGGCCCCGCCCCAGGCCGCGCCACCGGGACGCGGAGCCGGAGCCGCCGGGGCCGCGCCGTACCCGCCGGCCTCCGGCCCGGGCGCGGGGCGCGGCGCGGCGGCGGTGTGCGTGCCCTGCCGGCCTTGGGGACTCTGCCGGTCTTGCGGGCCTTGGGGGCCTCCGCTCGTGCCCGGGGCCGGGGGCGCGGCGTGCAGGCCCCTGCCGCCCTCCTGCCCGGCGGCTGCCGGGGCCCCGGGGTACGGGGCGCCTCCGGCGGCGGGCGCGGAGGCCTCCCCCGGGGACACGGCGCCCTCAGCCGTGGCGTACGGGCCGGGTGCGGCGCCCGGGCCCCGCGCCGGCCCACCGGCGGGGTGCGGAGCCCTGGCCTGGTCGGCGGACTGCTGCACGGGCGGGGGCGCGGGGCGGGCGCCGGCCGGCTGGGCCGGGACCGGCAGGATCGGCCGGGGCCGGCCGGGCCGGCCGGGCTGGCCGGACTGGCCGGACTGGCCGGGGGGCAGGTAGGCCGTCGGGGCCTCGGCCTGGTGGTAGCCCTGGGGCAGCGCCAGTTGGGCCGGGAGGGCGGGCCGGACGGGGTCGGCCGGGCCGGACTCCGGCCGCTCCTGCGGACCGGTCCCGCCTGCCGCTCCGGCCGTCGGAGGCGCGCCCTGCCGACGGGGCGCCGCCCCGTGCCAGGGCACCGCAGCACCTTCGACGCCGTCGGCGGCGGCCCGGCCCACGGTGGCGTCCGTACCGGTGGCCGTTCCGGTGCCGGCGCCGATGCCCGTGTGGGCCTCCGCACCGTCGGCCGCCTCCGTACCGGCCCTTGGACCCGGGGCAGTTCCGCTGCCGGAGCCGCTGCCGGCCGTTCCCGCGCCCGTCCCCGGGCCGGCGGCGGCGCCCAGGCCGGGGGCGGTGCCCGCGCCGGAGCCGCCGTGCGGGCCGGCACCCGGTCGGGCGGCCGACGCGGCAGCGCCGCCGGCCGGGCCGACCGCGGTGTCGGCGCCTCGACCCGGCTCCGGGGAGGCACCCGTACCGGCGGGTGCGCCGGGGACGGCGCCCTGGCCGGTTCCGGGGCCGGTCGGGGTGGCCGGGGCCGGGACGGGACCGCCGTAGGGGTACTCGTAGCCCTGCGGGAGGTTCGAGCCCTGCGGGCGCGGGCCCGCGGGCGGCACGGGGACGCCCTTGCGCTGCTCGGTGACGCGGGCCGTCGCGGCCTGCGCGCCCGCCCGGTACGCGGCGATGGCCCCGGCCCGGGCGGCGGCCTTCAGCTCGGGCCGGTCCGCGTCCCGGGCTCCGGGTGTGATGCGGTCCGTGGAGCGGGGCCCGGTGTCGTAGCCCGGCGCCACCAGTGGCGCGTAACCGCCCTCGCCCGCCCGGAAGTCCGGCGCTGACGGCGTCCCCTCGCTCCGGTCGGCGCCCCCGGCCCCCGTCACACCGCGCCCCTCGGAACCGGAGGCGGCGTACGGCCCCGGGCCGCCGGGCCCGGGCCGGGTCGGCACCACGTCGTGGCCGGGCGCGGCGGGCGCGAGCGGGCCGCCGGGCAGCGGCGGGGTGTTGCCGGCCGGCGGATTCGGGGCCGCGCCGGGGCCGGGGGGCGGCGGCGCCGTGTCCCACGCCCGGGCGGCGGGGTCGGCCGGGACCGGGTCGTAGCCGCAGAGGGCGTCCTCCGCGGCGCCGGCCGCCAGGCCGGTCAGCACGACGCGCCCGTCATCGCATATCAACACGGTCCGGACCGTGATGTTCCGGTGCGTCCACCCGTGGGCGTGCAGCGCCCGCAGGGCGGTCAGCAGGTCCGCGGCGACCTCCGCCGCCCGGTACGGGGTCAGCGGCTCGTCGGCGAGCAGCGCGGCCAGCGGCCGGGCCGGCACCAGCTCGCTCACTATCCACAGCGAGCCGCCCTCGGCGAACACGTCGAAGACCTGGTCCAGCCGGGGGTGGTCGGGGACGGAGGCGGCCGCCTGCGCCGCGGCGATGGCCCTGCGCACGGCGGGCAGCTCCCCGGCGGACGGGGCGCCCCGGGACGCGTGGACGCGCCCGGGACCGGGCCCGGTTAAGCCCTCGGCCTCGCCGTCCAGCAGCTCGGCGTCCACGACCTCCGGCAACGGCACCTGCCGTACCAGGACTTCCTGCCCGCTCCGCGTGTCGAACGCGCGCGTCTCGACCAGTTCGTACTCGTCCGACGGCGGCAGCGGCAGGCGGTAGCGGCCGGCCAGGATCCGACCCGCGTAGTCCTCCACTCCGCCTCCCCCGAGTACGTACCGGGCAGCCGGTTCCCCACGGCCCCCGCTGACACGATACGTCGCCCGGGGCGCCCGCGTCCCGGGCCTTGGGAGGCTCGTCAGCCGAGCGGGTGCGTCGGGGTCAGCCCAGCGGCTGGAAGGTCTGGAACGCCACGTCGCGCATCTGCTTGCACTCCGCGGCGTCCCACTGGTCGGCGGCGCAGCTGATCATGATGGCGTAGCCGTGGGTGGAGTCGATCTTGAAGCCGCGGTCGAGCACCCGGACCCGGACGCCCTTCTGGTCGCGCTCGAACTCCCAGTCCGCGACGGTCGGATAGTTCCGGTACGAGATCAGGTCCAGCCGGAGCTGGTGGTAGTTCTGGCTGCTCGCCCCCACCGCCGGGGCCAGCGCGACCCACGCCGCGCGGGCGTCGTTGCCGGGGTGGTCGGTGTAGTCGACCTGGATGCGCGGGAAGCCGCCGTCGCGGCTGTATATGGCGCCGGAGTTGTCGCCGGCGGTGTCCGTCTGCCGGAAGCCCTGCGGCATCGCCATCGAGAAGTGGTAGCCGGGATCCGTCACCAGGGCGAAGCCCGCCGGGATCCCACCGGCCGCGGGGCCGCCGGGCACGGCGCCCTGGCCCTGGCCCTGCCCCTGGCTCTGGCCCTGCGAGGCCGTCTGGCCCTGGCTCTGCCCGCCGCCGGGGCTCTGGGCCTGGCCGGGCTCGCCGGTGCCGCCGCCCGCCTTGCCGGCGGTGGCGGCGGTCTCGCCGGCCTTGCCGGAGCCGGCCGGGGAGGGGGCGCCGGAGACCGTGGTGCCGCCCTTGCCCTGGTCCTTCTTGTCCGCCGCGTCCCCGCCGCTGAACACGTACACCAGCAGCGAGCCGATGGCGGCGAGCGCGACGACCACGCCGGCGATGGCGAGGCCGATGGTGCGGCGGGACATGACGTCGGTGAGCGGGGCCGGCGCGACCGGGCCCCCCGGGGTCCGGCGGGCGCCCGAGGGCGGGACCGCGGGCTCGGCCGCCGCGGCGGTCGCCGTCACGGCGGCCTTGCGGGCCGCCTTCAGCGCGGCGCGGGCCCGCTCGCGCTGCTCGCGCTCGCGGCGTTCGCGCTCCTTCTTCTCCGCCTTCTCGGCCGCCTTCTCGGCGGCGGCCTTGGCCGCGGCCTCCTTGGCGTCCGCCAGCGATATCTGCCGGGTCTCCTCGACCGCGGTGGTCAGGCCCGCGCCGGCCACCGGCTCGGGCGCGTTGACGACGGCCGTCAGCATCGCCCGCGCGCGCGGCTCGTCGAGGCGGCGGGCCGGGTCCTTGGCGAGCAGGCCGTAGATGACGTCGGTGAGCGGGCCGGCGTTCTTCGGCGGGTCCACCTGCTCGGTCATCACCGCGGTGAGGGTGGCGAGGGCGGAGCCCTTGTCGTAAGGGGGCACGCCCTCCACGGCCGCGTACAGCAGGCCGCCGAGGGACCACATGTCGGCCGGCGGGCCGGGCTTCTGGCCGCGGGCGCGCTCGGGCGAGATGTACGAGGGGGCGCCGACGAGCATGCCGGTGGAGGTGATGGAGGGGTCGCCCTCGACCTGCGCGATGCCGAAGTCGGTGAGGACGACACGGCCGTTGGCGGCGATGAGCACGTTGGACGGCTTCACGTCGCGGTGCAGGATGCCCTGGTTGTGGGCGGCGCGCAGCACGTCGAGGACGGCGAGGCCGACCTCCGCGGCGCGATGGGGCGTCAGGGGGCCCTGCTCGCGGATGAACTCGGCCAGGGAGGGGCCCTCGATGAGCTCCATGACGATCCAGGGGCGGCCGTCCTCGTCGACCACGTCGAACACGGTGACGGCGCCGCCGCTGCGGATCCGGGCGATGGCCTTGGCCTCACGCAGGGTGCGGGTGATGAGGCGGCGCTTCTCGTCCTCGTCGACGCCGTTGCCGAAGCGGAGTTCCTTGACGGCGACGGTGCGGCCCAGGGTTTCGTCCTCGGCGCGCCAGACGGTGCCCATGCCGCCCTTGCCGAGGACTTCGCCGAGGCGGTAGCGGCCGGCGAGCAGCCGGCCCTCGGTCCCGGCGTCCGCGGCGGCCTTGGCGGCCGCGGCCTTGACGGCCGCCGCCACGGCATCGGCCTTGTCGATCACGGGATTCCCCGAGGTGGTCCGCACCGCCTCGGCCCCGTCGCCCTTCGCCCCGCCCGCTCTGCCCGCCGCGGCGGCGGCGCCCTTGGACAGGTCGAGCTTGCCCGACGTCCCGGCGGACGCGGGCTTCGACTGCGCGGCCACGGCGTCCTCGGGCGCGGCCCGGTCGGCGTCGGCAGAGGTCGGCTTCGCCGGTGCGGCCGTGGGCTTGGCGGGCTTCGGTTCGGGCCGGGCCGCCGCGGCCGGCTTCGCGGGCGCAGCCGGCGCTTCGGACGGCGTCTCGGCGGAGGCGGGGTCCGCGGTGTCCGGTTCGGCGGCGGCAGCGGCCGGCGCGGCCGTCGGCTTCGCCGGCGCGGGGCGCGGGTTCGGGACGGGCGCGCCGGAGGTGGGCGCGGCGGGCGGCTTCGCCCCGGCCGATCCCGGCTTCGCCCGGTCCTGCTTCGCCGCAGGCGAATCGGTGTGCTCCGGCTTCGACATGCGTCCCCTCTGCGATCGTGCCGCCTGCTCCGGCTGCCCCGGCATCCGCCGGGATGCCCGGTGGCCCGCCCCGGGAGAACCCGCGCGATAACCCGCCCCGGCAGAACCCTTATTGTTCCTCACTCCGCAACGGACGGGAGCCCCGGGTCCGCGGTTCCCCCGGCCGTATCCCGGAGTTACAACGGAACGATGTCGGGCGCCCCCAGCCGGGCCGCATCGGCCGTCTGGTCGTCGGGCTGCCGCTGCGATTCCCGCTCCGCCTGCACCCTCTTCTCGTAGTGCTCGACTTCCTTCTCGATCTGCTGCTCGTCCCACCCCAGCACCGGAGCCATCAGTTCCGCGCACTCCCGCGCCGACCGCGTCCCGCGGTCGAAGGTCTCGATGGAGATGCGGGTCCGCCGCGTCAGCACGTCGTCCAGGTGCCGCGCCCCCTCGTGCGAGGCCGCGTACACCACCTCCGCCCGCAGGTAGTCGTCCGCCCCGCCCAGCGGTGCGCCCAGCGAGCGGTCGGCCGCGACGAGGTCGAGGAGTTCGTCGGTCAGCGACCCGTACCGGTTCAACAGGTGCTCCACGCGCGCCACGTGAAGGCCCGTCCGGGAGGCGATCCGGGCCCGCCCGTTCCACAGCGCCCTGTACCCCTCGGCCCCCACCAGCGGCACCTCTTCCGTCACGCAGTCCGCGACCCGCATGTCCAGCCCGTGCACCGCCTTGTCGACGGCGTCCTTCGCCATGACCCGGTACGTGGTGTACTTGCCGCCGGCCACGACCACCAGCCCCGGCACCGGATGGGCCACGGTGTGCTCGCGCGAGAGCTTGCTCGTGGCATCCGACTCGCCGGCCAGCAGCGGCCGCAGGCCCGCGTACACCCCCTGCACGTCGTCCCGGGTCAGCGGCACCGCCAGCACCGAGTTGACGTGCTCCAGCAGGTAGTCGATGTCGGCGCTGGAGGCCGCCGGGTGGGCCTTGTCGAGGTCCCAGTCGGTGTCCGTGGTGCCCACGATCCAGTGCCGGCCCCACGGGATGACGAACAGCACGGACTTCTCGGTGCGCAGGATCAGCCCGGTGCTCGAATGGATGCGGTCCTTCGGCACGACCAGGTGGATGCCCTTGGACGCCCGGACGTGGAACTGCCCGCGCTCCCCGATCAGGGCCTGTGTGTCGTCCGTCCACACCCCGGTCGCGTTGACCACCTGCCGGGCGCGGATCTCGTACTCCGTGCCGCCCTCCACGTCCTGCACGCGCGCGCCGACGACCCGTTCGCCCTCGCGCAGGAAGCCGACGACCCTCGCCCGGTTGGCGCAGTGCGCCCCGTACGCGGCGGCGGTGCGCACGAGCGTGGTGACGTACCGCGCGTCGTCCATCTGGGCGTCGTAGTACTGCAGGGCGCCGACGAGGGCGTCCTTGCGCAGGGCGGGAGCCACCCGCAGGGCGCGCCGCCGCGACAGGTGCCGGTGGAGCGGCAGGCCGCGCCCGTGGCCGCTGGAGACGGACATGGCGTCGTACAGGGCGACGCCCGATCCGGCGTAGAGCCGCTCCCAGCCCTTGTGCTGGAGCGGGTAGAGGAAGGGCACGGGCTTGACCAGGTGCGGGGCGAGCCGCTCCAGCAGCAGGCCGCGCTCCTTCAGCGCCTCGCGGACGAGGGCGAAGTCCAGCATCTCCAGGTACCGCAGGCCGCCGTGGATCAGTTTGCTGGACCGGCTGGAGGTGCCGGAGGCCCAGTCCCGCGCCTCGACGAGCCCGGTGGCCAGGCCCCTGGTCACGGCGTCGAGCGCGGTGCCCGCGCCGACGACGCCCGCGCCGACCACCAGTACGTCCAGTTCCCGCTCGGCCATCCGGGTGAGCGCCTCCGCGCGCTGCGCCGGCCCCAGTGTCGCTGTCCTCACGGCTGCCTCCCGTCGGTGCGGGCCGTCCCCGCTCGGTGCGGGCCCGGTCCTGCTCGTGTGCGGGCCGTCCCCGCTCGGTGTGCGGGCCGCACCTGCGCGGCGCAGGTGATCCCGCTCACATCCCCCGTCCTCGATTCTGACCCGGCGCACCCGCATCAGCCACCGCCTGTGGACAACACAACGCGACCATCACCCCGTAATACGACAGATCGGTCATATATACGCCTAGTCTGACATCGTGCCAGCCGATTCGACCCTCGCGGTCCACAGGACTTGCGCACGCAGCACCCTCATGCATGCCAGGGAAGGGACGGCCACCATGCCCGCAGACCTCGCCGTCATCGGCCTCGGCCACCTCGGCCTGCCGCTGGCCCAGGCCGCCGTCGCCGCCGGGATCGAGACGGTCGGCTACGACAGCGGCCCGGCCACCGACTCCACCCTCACCGCCGCCGAGGTCCGCCGCATGTCGGCCGCCGGCTTCCGGATCACCACCAACCCCGCCGAGCTCGGCCGCGTCCGCACCGCCGTGATCTGCGCCCCCACCCAGCTCGGCGCCGACCGCGCCCTGGACCTCTCGGCCGTCGGCGCCGCCGGCCGCACCCTCGCCGCCCGGCTGCGCCCGCACACCACCGTCATCCTGGAGTCCGCCGCCCACCCGGGCGTCACCGAGGACTACCTGCGCCCGATCCTGGAGGCCGGCTCGGGGCTGCGCGCCGGCCGCGACTTCCACCTGGCCTACTCCCCCAGCCGCCACGACCCCGGCAACCGCACCCACACCATCGCCAACACCCCCAAGGTCATCGGCGGCCTCACCCCCGCCTGCACCGAGTCCGCACACGCCTTCTACGCCCGCATCGCCGAGAAGGTGGTCCGCGCCCGCGGTCTGCGCGAGGCCGAGACCGTCCAGCTCCTGGAGACCAACTACCGGCACGTCAACATCGCCCTGATGAACGAGATGGCGGTGCTCTGCCACGACCTCGGCGTCGACCTGTGGGACGTCATCCGCTGCGCCGAGACCAAGCCGTACGGCTTCCAGGCCTTCCGCCCCGGCCCCGGCGTCGGCGGCCACAGCGTCGCCCTGGACCCCAACTACCTCCCCCACACCACGCGTACGCCGGGCCACCCCCTGCGCATGGTGGGCCTCGCCCAGGAGATCAACGGCCGGATGCCCCAGTACGTCATCCAGCGCTGCGCCACCCTGCTGAACGAGCACGGCAAGTCCGCCCGCGGCGCCCGCGTCCTGCTCCTCGGGGTCACCTACAAGTCCGACCTCGCCGACCAGGAGGGCTCCCCCGCCCCCGAGATCGCCAGCCGCCTCCTCGACCTCGGGGCGCTGATCAGCTACCACGACCCGTACGTCGCCGGCTGGCGGGTCCGCGACCAGCCGGTCCCCCGCGCCGAGTCCCTCTACGAGGCGGCCGCCACCGCCGACCTGACGATCCTGCTCCAGCACCACCGCACGTACGACCTCCAGGGCCTGGCGGTGAAGGCCCAGCTGCTCCTGGACACGCGCGGGGCGAGCCCGGCGGGGGCGGCCCACCGGCTCTGAGCCGTGGAAATCCCCGCTGCGGATGTCGGACCGGACTGCTAGCCTGCGGCGACTTATCTCGCGCATACATCCCGTGGGCCCCGACCAGGCACACGTGCGCCCGAATCCCGGGGGGGATTTCCCATGAGCCAGCAGTTCCAGCCGCCCGCGCCCGACTCCCTGACCACGGCGGCCCCGGCCGCCCCGTACGCCGCCGCGCCCGCCCGGAGCGGCACCATCGGCCTGGGCATAGCCGCGGCCGTGGTCGCCGCCCTCGTCGCGGCCGGCGTGTACGGCGCGATCATGAGCGCCATCGATCGCCAGATCGGCTACGCCGCGGTCGGCGTCGGCCTCGTGATCGGCCTCGCCGCGGGCCGTGTCGGCGGCCGGAACATCGCCCTGCCCGCGGTCAGCGCCGTCCTCGCCCTCGGCGCCGTCTACCTGGGCCAGCTGGTCTACGTCGCGCTGGAGCTCGCCGACTACGCCGGCACGGGCGTCGCGGACGTCGTCTTCGACAAGCCCGGCATCAGCGGGATCGCCGACATCTGGAAGGAAGGCGCCGAGGCCATGGACTACGTCTTCCTCGCCATCGGCGGCGCGGTCGCCTTCAGCGCCGCCAAGAAGACCGCCGACTGACGACGGCCACGTCGGCCACGACGGCTCCGGACGCGCCGAAGGGCCGGCTTCCCGGGTGGGGGCCGGCCCTTCGGCGTACGTAGGGTGTCGTGCCGTGCGGTCAGCGGCTGTGCTGGGAGTCCGCGACGGTGACCTCAACCCGCTGGAACTCCTTGAGCTCGCTGTAGCCGGTGGTGGCCATCGAGCGGCGCAGGGCGCCGAACAGGTTCATCGAGCCGTCCGGGGTGTGCGACGGGCCGGTGAGGATCTCCTCGGTGGTGCCGACGGTGCCGAGGTCGACCTTCTTGCCGCGCGGCACGTCCTCGTGGACGGCCTCCATGCCCCAGTGGTGGCCCTTGCCGGGCGCGTCGGTGGCACGGGCCAGCGGGGAGCCCATCATCACGGCGTCGGCGCCGCAGGCGATGGCCTTCGGCAGGTCGCCGGACCAGCCCACGCCGCCGTCGGCGATGACGTGCACGTACCGGCCGCCGGACTCGTCCATGTAGTCGCGGCGGGCCGCGGCCACGTCGGCGACGGCGGTGGCCATCGGGACCTGGATGCCGAGCACGTTGCGCGTGGTGTGGGCGGCGCCGCCGCCGAAGCCGACCAGGACGCCCGCGGCGCCGGTGCGCATCAGGTGCAGGGCCGCGGTGTACGTGGCGCAGCCGCCGACGATGACCGGGACGTCGAGCTCGTAGATGAACTGCTTGAGGTTCAGCGGCTCGGCGGCGCCGGAGACGTGCTCGGCGGAGACGGTGGTTCCGCGGATGACGAAGATGTCGACCCCGGCGTCCACGACGGCCTTGGAGAACTGGGCCGTGCGCTGCGGGGAGAGCGCGGCGGCCGTGACGACGCCGGAGTCGCGCACCTCCTTGATGCGCTGGCCGATCAGGTCGGCCTGGATCGGGGCGGAGTAGATCTCCTGCAGGCGGCGGGTGGCGGCCTCCTCCGACAGCTCGGCGATCTCGTCGAGCAGCGGCTGCGGGTCCTCGTAGCGGGTCCACAGGCCCTCGAGGTTCAGGACGCCGAGGCCGCCGAGCTCGCCGATGCGGATGGCGGTCTGCGGGGAGACGACGGAGTCCATCGGGGCGGCCAGGAACGGGAGCTCGAAGCGGTACGCGTCGATCTGCCAGGCGATGGAGACCTCCTTCGGGTCCCGGGTGCGCCGGCTCGGGACGATGGCGATGTCGTCGAACGCGTACGCCCTGCGGCCGCGCTTGCCGCGCCCGATCTCGATCTCAGTCACGTGTGGTGGCCTTTCCTCTGGGTCTGCCCGTCCAGTATCCCCGAAGGGCGGGCCCGCGCGTTTCCGTGCCCGCCGTCCGGACAGGGCCGCCGCCGCGGTGCGGCTTCCGCCGCGGAGCCTGTCCCCTCCCCGCCCCTTCCCGAAACCGGGGGCTCCGCCCCCGGACCCTCCCCCAGCTACCGCTGGGGGTACCCCCAGCGCCTCAAACGCCGGCGAGGCTGATGGTGCCGCTGCGCGGCAATTCCAGCCCGCGCGGTGTGTGAGCGCACCGGGCGCGGAGCGCACGGCCGGGGGTCCGGGGGCGGAGCCCCACGGTTTCGGGAAGGGGCGGGGAGGGGACTGCTCCGCGCAGCGGCAGCCGCAGCGGCAGCGGCAGCGGCAGCGGCAGCCGCAGCGGCAGCGGCGGGCGGCGGCAACGGCCGAGGGGCGGGCCCGGTAGTCTCCGGGACCGCCCCTCGGGCAGGGTCGGGAGGGCGTCAGCCCTTGCGGCTGTAGTTCGGGGCCTCGACCGTCATCTGGATGTCGTGCGGGTGGCTCTCCTTGAGGCCCGCCGAGGTGATGCGGACGAAGCGGCCGCGCTCCTGCAGCTCCGGGACCGTGCGGCCACCGACGTAGAACATCGACTGCCGCAGGCCGCCGACCAGCTGGTGGACGACCGCCGAGAGCGGACCGCGGTACGGGACCTGGCCCTCGATGCCCTCGGGGATGAGCTTGTCGTCGCCGCCCACGCCCTCCTGGAAGTAGCGGTCCTTGGAGAAGGACTTGCGGTCGCCGCGGGACTGCATCGCGCCGAGCGAGCCCATGCCGCGGTACGACTTGAACTGCTTGCCGTTGATGAAGAGCAGCTCGCCCGGGGACTCCTCGCAGCCCGCGAGCAGCGAGCCGAGCATCACCGTGTCGGCGCCCGCGACGAGGGCCTTGGCGATGTCGCCGGAGTACTGCAGGCCGCCGTCGCCGATGACCGGGACGCCCGCGGCCTTGGCGGCCAGCGAGGCCTCGTAGATGGCGGTGACCTGCGGGACGCCGATGCCGGCCACGACGCGGGTGGTGCAGATGGAGCCGGGGCCGACGCCGACCTTGATGCCGTCGCAGCCGGCGTCGACGAGCGCCTGGGCGCCGTCGCGGGTGGCGACGTTGCCGCCGATGACGTCGACCGACGAGTTCGACTTGATCTTGGCGACCATGTCGCCGACCAGGCGGGAGTGGCCGTGCGCGGTGTCGACGACGATGAAGTCGGCACCGGCCTCGATCAGGGCCTGGGCGCGCTCGTACGCGTCGCCCGCGACGCCGACCGCGGCGCCGACCAGGAGGCGGCCGTCCTTGTCCTTGGCGGCGTTCGGGTACTTCTCCGCCTTGACGAAGTCCTTGACGGTGATGAGGCCCTTGAGGACGCCCGCGTCGTCGACCAGCGGCAGCTTCTCGATCTTGTGGCGGCGCAGCAGCTCCATGGCGTCCACGCCGGAGATGCCGACCTTGCCGGTGACCAGCGGCATCGGGGTCATGACCTCGCGCACCTGGCGGCTGCGGTCCGACTCGAAGGCCATGTCGCGGTTGGTGACGATGCCGAGCAGCTTGCCGGCGGGGTCGGTGACCGGGACGCCGGAGATGCGGAACTTGGCGCACAGCTCGTCGGCCTCGCGCAGCGTCGCGTCCGGGTGCACCGTGATCGGGTCGGTGACCATGCCGGACTCGGAGCGCTTGACCAGGTCGACCTGGTTGGCCTGGTCGGCGATGGAGAGGTTGCGGTGCAGCACGCCGACACCGCCCTGGCGGGCCATCGCGATGGCCATCCGGGACTCGGTCACCTTGTCCATCGCCGCGGAGAGCAGCGGGACGTTGACGCGGACGTTGCGCGAGATGAGGGAGGAAGTGTCGATCTCGTCCGGTGCCATGTCCGACGCGCCCGGCAGCAGCAGGACGTCGTCGTACGTAAGCCCGAGCGCAGCGAATTTGTCGGGCACTCCGTCGGAGTTGACAGTCATGACACCTTCCCAAATGGTCTTGCTCAGCGCGGATGTCCATGCTAACGGGATCGGGACGCGTCTCATTCCACGAGCGAGATCACTCCCAATTTTCGTGGGTTCCTCCTATTGATCGGGGATCTCCGGAGGGGTCCGGCCGCGCGCTGCGGACCGGCCGCCGCTACTGCTCGGCGAGCGCCCGCAGCCGGCTGAGCGCCCGGTGCTGGGCGACCCGCACCGCGCCCGGGGACATCCCGAGCATCTGGCCGGTCTCCTCGGCGGTCAGCCCGACGGCGACGCGCAGCACGAGGAGCTCGCGCTGCGTCTCGGGCAGGTTGGCCAGGAGCTTGCGGGCCCAGGCGGCGTCGCTGCTGAGCAGGGCGCGCTCCTCGGGGCCCAGGGAGTCGTCGGGCCGCTCGGGCATCTCGTCGGAGGGCACGGCCGTGCTGCCGGGGTGGCGCATGGCGGCCCTCTGGAGGTCGGCGACCTTGTGCGCGGCGATGGCGAAGACGAAGGCCTCGAAGGGGCGGCCGGTGTCCCGGTAGCGCGGCAGCGCCATCAGGACGGCGACGCAGACCTCCTGCGCCAGGTCCTCGACGAAGTGGCGGGCGTCCCCGGGCAGCCGCGACAGCCGGGTGCGGCAGTAGCGGATGGCCAGGGGGTGCACGAAGGCGAGCAGGTCGTGAGTGGCCTGCTCGTCGCCTTCCACGGCGCGGCGCACCAGCGCGCTGACGGCCCCGGCGCTGCCGCCTTTGGCGGCTCCGGTGGGCCCTGTGGCCGCGGAGGAGCCCAGGGCCTCGTCGTCGCGCATCAATCCATGGTGCCTTGGCGCCGGAGCGTTCGCGGCACCTCGGCCCGTGTTGTGCATCGAAGCGTTATGAGCGGGTGCGCCTGAACTCGTCACTGCACACTCCCCTCCCGCTCGCCCGAACAGTCCCCGAGGCCCCATCCCAGAAAATGCGCCACACCCTCAAGCATGCGGCATCGCGCACGAAGCGACACGTCCCCCGGATTGTGCCCCGCCAACCCCCCGCTGCGCACGGGGTGCGACGGGACGGATACGGACGGATCCGCGGACCGGCCGATCGCGGACCGGCGGATACCGGAGCGGCGGTTCGGGGGCTTCGCGTCCAGGGGCGCGGCGCGCGTGGTGCGCGCCGCCCCGCCCGCCGGCGGCGGACGGGACCACCCTCAGCGTCCGGCCCGCGGGAGCGCGGTCAGCGGACCAGGCCCCAGCGGAACCCGAGCGCCACGGCGTGCGCCCGGTCGGAGGCGCCCAGCTTCTTGAAGAGCCGGCGGGCGTGCGTCTTGACCGTGTCCTCCGAGAGGAAGAGCTCGCGCCCGATCTCCGCGTTGGACCGGCCGTGGCTCATGCCCTCCAGCACCTGGATCTCGCGCGCGGTGAGCGTGGGCGCGGCGCCCATCTCGGCCGAGCGGAGCCGGCGCGGCGCGAGGCGCCAGGTCGGGTCGGCGAGCGCCTGCGTCACCGTGGCCCGCAGTTCGGCGCGCGAGGCGTCCTTGTGCAGGTAGCCGCGGGCGCCGGCGGCGACGGCCAGGGCCACCCCGTCGAGGTCCTCGGCCACGGTCAGCATGATGATGCGGGCGCCCGGGTCGGCCGAGAGCAGTCGGCGCACCGTCTCGACACCGCCGAGCCCGGGCATCCGTACGTCCATGAGAATCAGGTCGGAGCGGTCGGCGCCCCAGCGGCGGAGGACTTCCTCGCCGTTGGCGGCCGTCGTCACACGCTCGACGCCGGGCACGGTGGCAACCGCGCGACGGAGCGCCTCTCGGGCAAGCGGGGAGTCGTCGCAGACGAGGACGGAAGTCATGACCGCCCTCCGCAGCTGCTGATGCGCGTCACCTTGAGCCTCCAGGCTGGTACGTATCGTCACCTGTGCGGTCGATGCCCTCGGACACCTGTCCGGGAACTTCTTGGTTCAACCGCCTTCGCTCTCTCAACGATGGTCACTCGAAAGAGTTACGGGTCGGACGGACACCTTCGGCACTCTACGTGAGGACGCGATCACGCGACTGGCGCAACTCGCCAATCGTCCTCCATCTGGAGGTATGCCCTATTTGGCGGCTTTCCTTCCGTTTGCCATGTGTCTGAGGCTAGATTCCCAATGAGTCATATTTACATCTACTACGACAGTAGGTGTGGAGACTTGGACCGTATCCGTCTCAGTACCGGCACCAAGAGGACTACCCATGGCAGATTTCTCCCGCCTCCCCGGACCGAACGCCGACCTCTGGGACTGGCAGCTGCTGGCCGCCTGCCGGGGAGTCGACAGCTCCCTCTTCTTCCACCCCGAGGGCGAGCGCGGTGCGGCCCGGAGTGCGCGTGAGGCCTCGGCTAAAGAGGTCTGCATGCGCTGCCCGGTGCGTTCGGAGTGCGCCGCGCACGCCCTGGCCGTCCGCGAGCCCTACGGGGTGTGGGGCGGCCTCACCGAGGACGAGCGCGAGGAGCTGATGGGCCGCGCCCGCCATCGCCTGATCCCCGCGTCGAGCACGATCGGACGGATCGCCCCGGACTGACGGGGCGAGAGAAGAAACGTTTCCTCTTACGGGGGGCGGGCCTTCCGTACGACCGTGGCGGCGCGGGCGCACCGGCAGCCGCCGGCGCGCCCGCGGGCGCGCGTCGCGCGTCAGCGGACGGCGGCCCGCTCCAGCTGGGCGAGGGTCGCGGCCACGGCCGGCACCCGGGCGAGGTCCGGCAGGGTCAGCGCCACGATCTCGCGCTCGACGGCCGGCTCGACGGCCAGCATGCTCACGCCCTTGGCCCGTACGGACTCCACCGCGAGCTCCGGCAGCACCGCGACGCCCAGCCCGGCTCCGACGAGGCCGGCCACGGCCGGGTAGTCGTCGGTGGCGAAGTCGATGCGCGGGGTGAAGCCCGCGCCCTCGCACACCTCGACGAGGTGGCGGCGGCAGCGCGGGCAGCCCGCGATCCACGGCTCGTCCGCGAGGTCCGCCATGCCCACCCGCTCGGCCCCGGCCAGCCGGTGCCCCTCGGGGACCAGCCCGACGAGCCGGTCCGTCAGCAGCGGCCGTACGACCAGGTCGTCCCACTCGGCGGGCGCGTCCGCAGCGGCACCCGCCCCGGCGCCCGCTCCGGCACCCGGCGCCGCACCCGCCCCGGACCCCGCGTCGCCCCCGGCCCCGGCCCGCGGGGCCGAGCCGTACCGGAAGGCCAGCGCCACGTCGCAGTCGCCGTCGCGCAGCATCTCCACCGAGCGCGGCGGCTCCGCCTCGACCAGCGAGATCCGGGTCCCCGGGTGCTCGGCGCGCATCGCGGCGAGCGCCGTCGGCACCAGGGTGGAGCTGCCGCTGGGGAACGACACGAGCCGGACCCGCCCGGCGCGCAGTCCGGCGATGGCCGCGACCTCCTCCTCGGCGGCGGTCAGGCCGGCGAGGATCCCGGCGGCGTGCCGGACGAGCGCGGCGCCGGCCTGCGTCAGGCGCATCTCGCGGCCGGCGCGGACGATCAGCGGGGTGCCGGCCGACTGCTCCAGCGCCTTCATCTGCTGGGAGACGGCCGGCTGGGTGCAGCCGAGTTCGCGGGCGGCGGCGGAGAAGGAGCCGGTGCCGGCCACGGCGCGCAGGACGCGGAGATGACGTGCCTCGATCACCCTTCGAGCATAAGCCCCGCTTTGAAGCCCCCACCCATATTCCGGTGCCCCTTTGAGGGGGCTCGGTTAGCGTGTGCTCCCATGGCGCCCATGCATGTGATCTCCGTGAACACCGGCCGCGCGACGGCCTCCCCGCACACCGACGCCGAGGGCGGGGTGACGGGCATAGGCAAGCGGCCGGTCCCCGGCCCGGTCCGCGTCTTCGCCCCGGGGCCCAGGGGCGTCGGGGCCTCCGGCGTGGAGGGGGACGCCGTGTGCGACCTGCGCCACCACGGCGGCGACCACCAGGCGGTGTACGCGTACGCCCGCGAGGACCTGGACTGGTGGGAGGGGCAGCTGGGGCGCGAACTGCCCGGCGGGGTCTTCGGCGAGAACCTCACCACCTCCGGCATCGACGTGAACGGCGCCCTGCTCGGCGAGCGCTGGCGGATCGGCTCCGAGGTGGTGCTGGAGGTGGCCTCGGCCCGCATCCCGTGCCGCACCTTCCAGGGCGCGCTGGACGAGCGGGCCTGGGTCAAGCGGTACACCGAGGCCGTGCGGCCGGGGGCGTACCTGCGCGTGGTGCAGGAGGGCGCCGTCTCGCCGGGCGACCGCGTGGAGGTGCTGAGCCGTCCGGACCACGACGTGACGGTCGGGCTGTGGTTCCGCGCGTTCACCACCGAGCGGGAGCTGCTGGCGCGCACCCTGGCGGCCGGCGCGGCGATGGAGCCGCAGGCGCACGCGAAGGTGCACGCGTACATGGAGAAGTACGGGAAGTAGCCGGCCGGCAACGGGTGCGCGACCGCGGGCGCCCGCCGCGCGGCGGGAAAGCGGACGAAGTGGTACCGCCAGGGCGGGCCCGCACCGGCCCGCCGTCCGGTGCGGCTAGGTTGCGGCTATGACGACTGCGTTGATCACTGGATCCACGGCGGGCATCGGCGCCGCCTTCGCCCGCCGGCTCGCCGCCGGCGGCCACAACCTGGTCCTGGTGGCCCGGGACACGAAGCGGCTCGCCGAACAGGCGACGGAGCTGCACGACCGGCACGGCATCGAGGCCGAGGTGCTGGCCGCGGACCTGTCCACCGACGAGGGCATCGCCGCGGTCGAACAGCGCCTCGGCGACCGCACGCACCCGGTCGACCTGCTGGTCAACAACGCCGGCTTCGGCAACAAGGGCCGCTACCTCGAGGTGGCGATGGCCGACGAGCTGGCCATGCTGAAGGTGCACGTCGAGGCGGTGCTGCGGCTGACCTCGGCGGCCACGGAGTCGATGCGCTCGCGCGGCCGGGGCGGCGTGGTCAACGTGGCGTCGGTTGCGGCGTTCGTGCCGCGCGGGACGTACGGGGCCAGCAAGGCCTGGGTGGTGCAGTTCACCCAGGGTGCGGCGCGGGACCTGGCGGGGTCGGGCGTACGGCTGATGGCGCTGTGCCCGGGCTTCGTGCGCACGGAGTTCCACCAGCGGGCCGGCATGGGCACGGACAACATCCCCGGCTGGATGTGGCTGGACGCCGACAAGTTGGTGGCCACGGCCCTGGACGACCTGGCCCGCGGCAGGACGGTGTCGATCCCGGATCCGCGGTACAAGGCGCTGATGGGTGTGGTGAAGCTGGCGCCGCGCGGGCTGCTGGGCGGACTGTCCTCGCGCACGGGCCGCAAGTACGGGCCGCGGTAACGGGACCGGGCGGCGGCGGAGGCAGTGCCTCGAAACCGGCTGGACGGATGAAATCTCCCTAAAATGGACATATTCCTTCCAGTCCGGGAGACGTCATGACATTCGTACAAATTGTCGATTACGAGACCAGCAGGCCCGAGGCCGTCAACGAGCTGCTCGACCGCTACCTGGAGCAGACCAACGGCAAGCGCACCGTGACGCACAGCGTCATCGGCAAGGACCGCGAGTCCGACACGCACTATGTCGACGTGGTCGAATTCCCGTCGTACGAAGACGCCATGAAGAACTCTCATCTTCCGGAGACGGACAAGATGTTCCAGGAGATGGTGGCCCTCTGCGACGGGATGCCGCGGTTCACCAACCTCGACGTCGTGCGCGACGAGCACCTCAACACCCTCATGGCGAACCGGATGTTCGACGACATCGCGATGAAGGGCGACATGGATGCGGTCGAGGAGATCTTCGCCGCCGACTACCGCGACCACGACATCAGCAACCCCGTCGACAAGATCGGTCCCGAGGGCATCCGCGAGGATGTGCAGATGTGGCGCACCGCCTTCGACTTCTCCTTCACCCGTGACGCGCAGATGGCCCAGGACGACTACGTCACCACGCTGTGGACCTGGACGGGCAAGCACAAGGGCGAGTTCATGGGCATCGCCCCGACCGGCAAGACCTGCACGATGACCGGCACCACGGTCTTCCGCTGCGAGGACGGAATGATCAAGGAAGGCTGGTGGCACTACGACGCCATGCGCGTGATGCGGGAGCTCGGCGCGATGTAGCAGCCCCGCGGGAGCACCGGTCCCCACACGGCGAAGGCCCCGGTCCCCACCGCCGGGCGGCGGTGGGGACCGGGGCCTTCACGCGCTCAGGGAGCGACCGGGTCAGTGGCTGTGGCCGTGACCGTGGCCGTGGCCGTGGGCGTCGGCCTCCTCCTCGGCCGGCTTCTCGACGACCAGGGTCTCGGTCGTGAGCAGCAGGGAGGCGATGGAGGCGGCGTTCTCCAGGGCGGAGCGGGTGACCTTGACCGGGTCGATGACGCCGGCCTTGACCAGGTCGCCGTACTCACCGGTGGCGGCGTTGAAGCCCTGGCCCTTGTCGAGCTCGGCGACCTTCGAGGTGATGACGTAGCCCTCGAGGCCGGCGTTCTCGGCGATCCAGCGCAGCGGCTCGACGGCGGCGCGGCGGACGACCGCGACACCCGTGCCCTCGTCGCCGGTCAGGCCCAGGTTGTCGCCGAGCACCTTCACGGCGTGGACCAGCGCGGAGCCACCACCGGAGACGATGCCCTCCTCGACCGCGGCGCGGGTCGCGGAGATGGCGTCCTCCAGACGGTGCTTCTTCTCCTTGAGCTCCACCTCGGTGGCGGCGCCGACCTTGATGACGCAGACGCCGCCGGCGAGCTTCGCCAGGCGCTCCTGCAGCTTCTCGCGGTCCCAGTCCGAGTCGGTCGCCTCGATCTCGGCCTTGATCTGGTTGACGCGGCCCAGCACGTCGTCGGCGGAGCCGGCGCCGTCGACGATGGTGGTGTCGTCCTTGCTGATGGTCACGCGGCGCGCGGTGCCCAGGATGTCCAGGCCGGCCTGGTCGAGCTTGAGGCCGACCTCCTCGGCGATGACGGTGGCACCGGTGAGGGTGGCCATGTCCTGCAGCATCGCCTTGCGGCGGTCGCCGAAGCCCGGGGCCTTGACCGCGACCGCGTTGAAGGTGCCGCGGATCTTGTTGACGACCAGGGTCGACAGGGCCTCGCCCTCGACGTCCTCGGCGATGATCAGCAGCGGCTTGGAGCCACCCGCCTGGATGACCTTCTCCAGCAGCGGCAGCAGGTCCTGGATCGAGGAGATCTTGCCCTGGTGGATCAGGATGTAGGGGTCCTCGAGGACCGCCTCCATGCGCTCCTGGTCCGTGACGAAGTACGGCGACAGGTAGCCCTTGTCGAAGGCCATGCCCTCGGTGAACTCGAGCTCCAGGCCGAAGGCGTTGGACTCCTCGACGGTGATGACGCCGTCCTTGCCGACCTTGTCCATCGCCTCGGCGATGAGCTCGCCGACCTGCTGGTCCTGGGCGGACAGCGCGGCCACGGCGGCGATGTCGGACTTGTCGTCGATCGGGCGGGCCGTGGCGAGGAGCTCCTCGGAGACGGCCTTGACCGCCGCGTCGATGCCCTTCTTCAGGGCGGCCGGGGAGGCGCCGGCGGCGACGTTGCGCAGGCCCTCGCGGACCAGCGCCTGGGCCAGGACGGTGGCGGTGGTGGTGCCGTCGCCCGCGATGTCGTTGGTCTTGGTCGCCACCTCCTTCACCAGCTGCGCGCCCAGGTTCTCGTACGGGTCGTCCAGCTCGACCTCGCGGGCGATGGTGACACCGTCGTTGGTGATGGTGGGGGCGCCGAACTTCTTGTCGATGACGACGTTGCGGCCCTTGGGGCCGATCGTCACCTTGACCGTGTCGGCAAGCTTGTTGACGCCGCGCTCGAGGGCGCGACGGGCGTCCTCGTCGAACTTCAGGATCTTCGCCATGGGAGCGGTTCAGCCCTCTCGGAAAACTCGGGGTTCAACGAACCGCGCCCCTCGCCGCCCGGCAATCAGCGGGGTGACCAGGGGCGCAGCTCAATGCAGTGCTGGGTGAAGCGAATTACTTCTCGATGATCGCGAGCACGTCGCGAGCCGAGAGGACGAGGTACTCCTCGCCGCTGTACTTCACTTCGGTGCCGCCGTACTTGCTGTACAGCACGACGTCGCCGACGCTGACGTCCAGCGGGAGACGCTGGCCGTCCTCGAAGCGGCCCGGGCCCACGGCGAGGACGACGCCCTCCTGGGGCTTCTCCTTCGCGGTGTCCGGGATGACCAGGCCGGAGGCCGTGGTCTGCTCGGCGTCGAGCGGCTGGACCACGATGCGGTCCTCAAGCGGCTTGATGGCAACCTTGGAGCTGGCGGTCGTCACGATCCGACCTCCCCCTTCGGAGATCTCACGGGGTTAACTGTCTGAGGTGGCGACCAGGTGGATCCGTCGTCGCGGGTGCCGGACCTGCCCGTCGCTGTGTTGGCACTCACCGGGGGCGAGTGCCAGGTGCGAGACTATTCCGGCGATTAGCACTCGGTCAAGCGGAGTGCCAACACGCTCCGTCCGGGTCCCGGATTCGGAGCGTGCCCACAGCACTCCCCGGCCACATCCGGCCGAAACCCTGCGGTCGCGACGTCCCCCGAACGGCCCCGAGCAACCTCGCCGCCGTCTTTTACGTCTTGCACGATATGAAGATAAAGCGCCTCAAGGGGGACCGGATCGGACAGCCGTGCGGAGGCTGAGACCGCTGACGACGGCCGGCGCACGCCGCCGGACCGAGGCGCTGCTCCTCGTCTTCGTCATCGGCATCGCCGTCCTCGGGCACGCGAGCGCGGGCCTCGCGCTGAACGGCGAGCTCCCGGCGAACCTCAGCGGCTTCACCATCAGCCTGACCCTGCTGGCGCTGGTCGCCCATCTGGGCGTGCGCCGGTTCGCCGCGTACGCCGATCCGCTGGTCCTCCCGCTGGCCATGCTGCTGACCGCGCTCGGGCTCGTCCTGCTGCACCGGCTCGACCAGTCCTACATCGAGCGGTACGGGGCCGAGGCCAACGCGCCCGGCCAGCTGGTCTGGACGGTGATCGGCGTCGCCGCCTGCCTGCTGGTCGTGGCGCTGCTGCGCGACCACCGGCTGCTCCAGCGGTTCATCTTCCTCACCATGGCCGTCGCGCTGGTGCTGCTGACCGCGCCGGCCTTCTCCCCCGCGGACACCTACGGCGCCAAGCGCTGGATCGTCGTCGGCGGCTTCTCCGCGCAGCCCGGCGAGTTCGTGAAGATCATGATCTCGGTCTTCTTCGCGGGCTACCTGGTGATCCACCGCGACGCCCTGGCCCTGTCCGGCCGGAAGTTCCTCGGCCTGCGGCTGCCCCCGATGCGCCAGCTCGGGCCGCTGATCACGGTGTGGATCGTCTCGCTGCTGGTGCTGGTCTTCGAACGCGACCTGGGCACCTCGCTGATCTTCTTCGGCGTCTTCGTGGTGATGCTGTACGTCGCCACCGAGCGCACGAGCTGGATCGTGTGCGGCCTGCTCATGGCCGCGGTGGGCGCCTTCGTGGTCGGCTCCACCGAGCCGCACGTCAAGGGGCGCGTGGCGGCCTGGCTCAACCCACTCTCGTACTACTGGAAGGACCGGCCGCCGGGCGTCACCTCCGACCAGTCGGCGCAGGCCCTGTTCAGCTTCGGCACCGGCGGCATGTCGGGGACGGGGCTCGGCATGGGCCACCCGGAGCTGATCCAGTTCGCGGGCCGCAGCGACTTCATCCTGACCACGGTCGGCGAGGAGCTCGGCCTGGCCGGGGTCATGGCCGTACTGCTGCTGTACGCCCTGCTCGTGCAGCGGGGGCTGCGGATGGCGCTGGGCGCCCGCGACCCCTTCGGCAAGCTGCTGGCGGTGGGCCTGTCGGCGGCCCTGGCCCTGCAGGTCTTCGTGGTGGCGGGCGGGGTGACCGGGCTGATCCCGCTGACCGGCAAGGCGCTGCCGTTCCTGGCGAAGGGCGGCTCGTCCCTGCTGGCCAACTGGATCATGATCGCCCTGCTGCTGCGGATCAGCGACAGCGCGGAACGGCAGCGCGAGGCGGACAGCCGCGGCCCGGTGGAGACGACGATCACCCCGGTGATCGCGCTCAGTGGATCACGCTGAAGCTGCGCCAGGGCGGGCTGCCGGGGGCCGTGTCGTTCGACAGGGTGGTGGCGACGTAGGTGCCGTCCGCCTTGTCGGACTTCTTGCAGTCCGGCGTCCGGTACAGCACGACGTCCACCAGCGTGCTGTTGTGCACGTGGGCCGCGCCGCGCGGCAGGAGGATCCGGTGGCAGCCCTCGACGGAGGTGTTCGAGTGGGTGACCTCGATCGGCGAGTCCTCGGCGCGAAACCTGAGCTCGCCCACGGTGGTCTTGCCGGCCGAGCAGGCCGTGGCGGTGAGGAGCAGGAGCGAGGCCCCTGCGATGACGGTGAGACGCCGGGAGCGGTGCATGGCTCGTTCCTCGTCTGTGCGGGTGCGGGCAGCCGTTACTCGCAGCTTGGCGAGCCCGGCGGCGGAGGGCATCCGCTGCGCGCCCGGCCGGATGACGGCCGAAGGGGCGACCCGCCGACCCGTCAGAGCCAGTCCTCCAGGCGGCCTATGCGGTAGCCCTGGCGCTGGATGCTCTCCAGCATGTGCTTGGTCATCTGGACCTCGTTCTCGCCCTTGAGCTCGGACGGGCCGCGGAAGTGGGCCAGGACGATGTCACCGGGCTTGAGGCCGGAGCCCTCGGCGTACTGGAAGTCGTTGATCTGCATCGACGCCTTCCACAGCACGACCTGCGTGATGCCGCACTCGGCGGCCGCCTTGAGGGTGTCGTCGTTGTAGTTGCCGTACGGCGGGCGGAAGCGGGTCGGCTTGGCGCCGAAGCGCTTCTCCAGGCGCTCCTGCTGACCGCATATCTCCTTCTTCTGTGCCGCGAAGGGGAGCGTGCGCATGTTCGGGTGGGTCAGCGTGTGGTTGTTTATGGTGCTGCCGGAGCCGTTGTCGCGGATCTTCTCGAAGTGGCCGTAGTCCGACGAGGCGATGTTGTCCGTCAGGAACATGCTGATCGGCAGCTTGAGGTCGGCCGCCATCTTCAGGAACTCGGGGTCCTTTTCGGCGCCGTCGTCGAAGGTCAGGAAGACGACCTTCTCGCCTGCGGGGACGGGTATTCGGTCCACCACCAGGGGCTTGCCCGGGGCCGCCGGCGGCAGGGCCGGCTTCTGCGGGGGCTTGGGCGCGAACTGCACGGGGGCGTTCAGGCCCCACTTCCGGTACGCCTCGTCGCCGGGGCTCGCCGCCGAGGGGGACCCGCTCGGGGACGGCGACGCCGAGGCGGAGGCCGATGCGCCGGCGTGCCCGTCGGCGGTCTTGCGCCCCAGTCGTTCGATCGGGTCCACGCTGTTCCCGCACCCCGTCAGGGACAGGGCGAGCGCGCCGGCCGCCAGCGTTCCGGCCGTCAACCGGCGCGCGTACTTCACAGGTAGTCCTCCAAGCGGGCCACGGCATACCCCTTGTCCGTGACGGTCTTCATGACGTGACGGATCATGTCAGGCATGGAGCCCTTCCAGTCGTCCCGCCCCCGGAAATGCGTGAGGATGATATCTCCGGGATGGAGGTCGCGGTCCCATTCACGGTAGTCCATCCGGTCCGGGAAGGCCTCGGCGTTCCAGAGCGGAACCGCTTTGATGCCACAGGACTTGGCCGCTTTGAGCGTGTCCTCGTTGTAGTTCCCGTACGGCGGCCTGAGCAGGGCCGGGCGCTTGCCGAACTGCTTCTGGATGATGTCCTGCTGGCCGCAGATCTCCTCGCGCTGCTGCTCGTACGTCAGCGCGGGCAGGTAGCGGTGGTTGAGGGTGTGGTTGTCCAGGGTGACGCCGGCGTCCTGCATCTTCCTGAAGTAGGAGTAGTCGTCGCGGATGAGGTAGTCGCTGAGGAACGCCGTGTACGGGATCTTCAGCTCCTGCATCATCCTCAGGAACTCGGGGTCCTTCTCGGCGCCGTCGTCGACGGTCAGGAAGACGACCTTGTCCTGCGTGGGGACGGTCGTGAAGACCGGGGGGAGGTCTTCCTGGCCGTCGACCTCGAAGCCCTCGCGGGTGGTGATCTCCGGCTTCGCCTTGGGCGCCGGCGGCGCGGCGAGCGGCGCCTTGTCCAGCTTCCACTTCTTGGCCGCGGCGACCACGGCCCGGCGGGCCGCCTTGCGCTGCTCGGGGGTGAGGGGGGCGCCGGGCGCGCCCGTCGCCTCGGTGCCCTGGCCCGGCTTGCCGGGCCTGGTCCGGTCGGGTGACTCCGCGGAGGAGCCGCAGGCGGTTCCGAGGGCCGCGACCAGCAGGGCGGCCAGCGCCACCCCGGTCCGGGCGCGCGGGCCGGCTCCGCGCCGGCGACCATGAAGCGTCCTATGTCCCTTTTGTCGTACAAGCTGCATAGCTGCGCATCCTGGCACCGCCCGCGCGCGCCGCGCGTCCGACACCGCGGGCGGACCGCGACCTTCCACCGGGTGGCGCACACTGGCCGACAATGAACGGGTGACACCCGAAGACTTCGCCGACCTCCTCACCCCCGAGGGCCGCGCCCTCCTGGACTCGCTGCGCGACTACGACCCGGGCCAGGAGCTCGCCGTCGCCACCCGGCTGCGCCGCGACCACCCCGCGCACCTGGTCTCCGCCGCCCTCGGGCAGGCCCGGCTGCGGCAGCGGGCGGTGGCGAAGTTCGGCGCCGAGGACGCGTTCCGGATGTACTTCACCCCCGGCGGTGCGGAGATGGCCACCCGGGCCTCGGTGGCCGCGTACCGCGCCGGGCGGCTCGCGGATCTCGGCGTGCGCAGCGTCGCCGACCTGTGCTGCGGCATCGGCGGGGACGCGCTGGCCCTGGCCCGGCTCGGGATCCGGGTCCTGGCGGTGGACCGCGACCCGCTGACCGCCGCGGTCGCCCGGGCCAACGCGGGGGCGCTGGGGCTGGCGGAGCTGATCGAGGTCCGGGAGGCCGACGTGACGGCCGTCGACACCACCGGCTACGACGCCGTCTTCATCGACCCGGCGCGGCGCGGCGGACGCGGCCGCATCTTCGACCCGGAGTCCTACTCGCCGCCGCTGTCCTGGGCGGTGGAGACGGCCCGCGCGGCGAGGACCGCCGCCATCAAGATCGCCCCGGGCATCCCCCACGAGGCGGTCCCGGCCGGCGCCGAGGCCGAGTGGATCTCCGACCACGGCGACGTCAAGGAAGCCGTCCTGTGGTTCGGCCTCCCCCGCCCCGCTGCCCCGGCCGAGGCGTGGCCCGCGACGCCGCTCGCCGAACCGACCGAAGGCCCGGCCACGGGCCCGGCCGACGCCTCGGCCGCCGGGACGGCTGCGGGCCCGGCCGCGGGTGCGGGTGCGGGTGCGGGCTCGCCCGACCAAGCCGCCACCGGCGGAGCCGGGCGGGACGGGTCCGGGCGCAGCCCGGGGAACGGGGGAAGGGCGGGGAGGGGACCAGCCCCGCAGGGCAGCCCACCCCGCGGCGGCGGGCTCACGGCCACGGCCGGCGAGCCGGCCGGCGGGTCGGCCGGCGCCTGGGCCGAGGACACGGCAGCGGGTCCGGCCGCGGGCCCGCACGACCAGGCCGCCACCGGCGGAGCCGGGCGGGACGGGTCCGGGCGGAGCCCCCGCGGCGGCGGGCTTCCGGGCGCGGCCGGGGGCCGGGCCGGGGTGGCCGGGGTGCGGGCCACCCTGTTGCCCGGGCCGCGCACGCTCCGGAGCACCGGCCCACTGGTCGACGCACCGGTCGGGCCCGTCGGGCGGTACCTGTACGAGCCCGACGGGGCGGTCATCCGGGCCCACCTCGTCGCGGAGGTCGCCGACCGGCTGGGCGGCCGCCTCATCGACCCGACCATCGCCTACGTCACCGCCGACGAGCTGCGCGCGACGCCGTACGCGACCGCGTACGAGATCACCGACGTGCTGCCCTTCGGCCTGAAGAAGCTCAAGGCCCTGCTGCGCGAGCGCGAGGTCGGCACCCTGACCGTGAAGAAGCGCGGCTCGGCCATCGAGCCCGAGGAGCTCCGCAAGAAGGTCAAGCCGCAGGGCCCGAACGCCGCGACGGTGTTCCTGACCCGCGTCGCGGGCGCCCCCTCGATGCTGATCGGCTCTCCGGTCAGCGCCCCGTAGCCCCGCCGAAGGCGCGCACCGCCCAGCGGTAGTGCGCGCCGGCCTTGGCCAGCCCCAGCAGGCCGGTGATCCACAGGACCATGCCGAGGCCCACGAAGTACGCCACCTCGCCGTACGTGCTCTCGCCCGGCCGGGCCGAGGCCGCCGAGGCGAAGGCCACGCAGAGCCCGAGCGCGGCGGGGACGAAGGAGGCCAGCAGCCAGGCCAGGCTCAGCCCCGGCGCCCGCAGCCCGGCGTCGGCGGCGGGGTCGCGCTCCCAGGCGGCCCAGGCGTGCAGGAGCCGGCGCACCTCCCGGTCGCGGCGGGCCCCGCGGGCGAACCAGAACCCGGCCGGGACGAGCACGCCCACCCCCAGCGTCGCGAAGACGACCCCGAAGACGGCGGAGAAGGCCTCGGGGCTCTCGAAGGACATCAGCGCCATGCCGACGAAGGACCAGCCGAGCGCGAAGACCGCGGCGACGGCCCAGAGCAGCAGCAGCCGGTCCAGGCCGAGGTTGAGCCGGCCCAGCTGCCGGAGGATGCGAGCCCGGTCGGCCCGTACGGCGGCCCCGTCCAGCCAGGGGCGCAGGTCCTCGGGCGGCGGCGGGGGCGGCAGGTCACGGCGAGGCATGCACATGACCCTATCCGGCCAACGAGCCCCGGTCGGGAACGGGAGACGGGTCCGGCCGCCGCGCCCCGGCGGTCAGGCCCGCCCGACCGCCTCCACCGACTCGAACCGCCAGCGGTGCACCGGACGGGTGATCAGGTCGGCGGCGGGCTCGGGGAGTTCGGGGAACTCCCCGGCCGGCCCCTCGGCCGCCTCCCACCAGGTGATGACCAGCACCCGGTCCTGCGCGGCCCGGAACAGCTCGCGCCGCACCGGCTCGCGCTCCAGCACCTGCGAACGGGCCCACTCCAGCAGCTCGTTGCCCCGTCCGGCGGCGGCCCGGGCCTCCCACATCAGCGCGACGGTGCCCATCAGTACAGGTTGTCCTTGCTGAGCTCGTGCACGTGGTCGTGGTCGTGGCCGTGCCCGTGGGCGGAAGCTCCCCCGTGGGCGTGCTCGCGCCCGTGCTCGTCATCGCCGCCGCCGGAGGCCCCCGGCACGTGCGGGTCCGTCACCGGCAGCGAGGAGTCCGCGGACAGGTCCCAGTCCGAGGCCGGCCGGTTCCGCCGGACCATCTCCGCGCCCAGCGCCGCCACCATCGCGCCGTTGTCCGTGCACAGCTTCGGGCGCGGCACGCGCAGGACGATGCCCGCGTCGTCGCAGCGCTCCTGCGCCAGCGCCCGCAGCCGGGAGTTGGCCGCGACACCGCCGCCGATCATCAGGTGGTCGACGCCCTCGTCCTTGCAGGCGCGGATCGCCTTGCGGGTCAGCACGTCCACCACGGCCTCCTGGAACGACGCCGCCACGTCCCGCACCGGCACCTCCTCGCCCGCGTTCCGCTTGGCCTCGATCCAGCGGGCGACCGCCGTCTTCAGCCCCGAGAAGGAGAAGTCGTACGCGGGGTCGCGCGAACCGGTCAGCCCGCGCGGGAAGTTGATCGCCATCGGATCGCCCTCCTTGGCCAGCCGGTCGATGACCGGGCCGCCGGGGAAGCCCAGCTGCAGCACGCGCGCGATCTTGTCGAAGGCCTCGCCCGCCGCGTCGTCGATGGTCGCGCCCAGCGGCCGCACGTCGGAGGTGATGTCCGGGGCGAGCAGCAGCGAGGAGTGCCCGCCGGAGACCAGCAGCGCCATGGTCGGCTCGGGCAGCGGCCCGTGCTCCAGCTGGTCCACGCAGATGTGCGAGGCCAGGTGGTTCACCCCGTACAGCGGCTTGCCGAGCGCATACGCGTACGCCTTGGCCGCGGACACGCCGACCAGCAGCGCCCCCGCGAGGCCGGGGCCCGCGGTGACCGCGATGCCGTCGAGGTCGCGGGCGCTGACGCCCGCCTCCTTCAGGGCGCGCTCGATGGTCGGGACCATCGCCTCCAGGTGCGCGCGGGAGGCGACCTCGGGCACGACGCCGCCGAAGCGGGCGTGCTCGTCGACGCTGGAGGCGACCGCGTCCGCCAGCAGGGTGGTGCCCCGGACGATGCCGACGCCGGTCTCGTCGCAGGAGGTCTCGATGCCGAGGACGAGGGGTTCGTCAGCCATGGGTCTCACCTTGTACGGGTCCGTCCGCGGGGACGGAGTGTGCGGGATCGGAAAGGCGCATCACGAGCGCGTCGACGTTGCCGGGCTGGTAGTAGCCCCTGCGGAAGCCGAGCGGTTCGAAGCCGAAGCGCTCGTAGAGCTTCTGGGCGCGGGTGTTGTCCACCCGCACCTCCAGCAGCACCTCGGCGCACTCGAACGCGGTGGCGGCGCGCAGCAGGTCGGTGAGGAGCCGGGCGCCGAGCCCGGTCCCCCACTGGTCGCGGGCGGCCGCGATGGTCTGTACGTCGCCCAGGTCGCCGGCGGCGGCCAGCCCGGCGTACCCGACGAGGCGGCCCGTTCCCTCGTCCTCGGCGACCACGTAGTGGCGGGTGGCGTGCGGACCGCGCGCGTGGGCGAGCTCGGACCAGAACATCCCGGCGGACCAGGCGTCCTCGGGGAAGAGCTCCTGCTCCAGTTCCAGCACGGGCTCGATGTCCCACCAGCGCATCTCGCGCAGCACGGGGGTCACTGCGGTCACTGCGGTCACTTCGGTGTGACCACCTTGTAGTTCTTCGGCACCTGCGCGTCGGGCCGGCGCAGGTACAGCGGCGTCGGGGGCAGGAACTCCTGCCCGGCCGCGATCCGGCGCGCCGCCAGGCCCGCGAGGGCGGCAGCGCTCTGGTGCTCGGGGCCGCGGGCGTCGGTGAAGACCTCCGGGTAGAGCAGCGCGCCCTGGCCCACCGCCGGCAGCCCGGCGACCTGCTCGGCGATCTCGGCCGGGCGGTCCACGGCGGGCTCGCCGACCCGGGTCAGCGGGTCCTCGTAGCGGGCCCAGTAGACCTCCTTGCGCCGCGCGTCGGTGGCGACGGTGAAGGGGCCCTCGATCCCGGCGGCGCCGGCGGCGTACGCCAGGCCGTCGAGGGTGCACAGGCCGTGCACGGGGATGCCGAGGACGGCGGCGAAGGTCG
The DNA here is from genome assembly GCF_040704625.1 of Streptomyces sp. NPDC046866. Taxonomy (NCBI): domain Bacteria; kingdom Bacillati; phylum Actinomycetota; class Actinomycetes; order Kitasatosporales; family Streptomycetaceae; genus Streptomyces; species Streptomyces sp. NPDC046866. The sequence continues at coordinate 306,852 of NZ_JBEYXN010000003.1, read as the reverse complement.
AGGCGGTGACGAGGCCGACGCGCAGCCCGGTGTAGGGGCCCGGCCCGACGCCGACGACGATGCCGGTGAGGGCGTCGAGCTTGAGCCCGGCCTCGGCGAGGACCTTGTCGACGGAGGGCAGCAGGAGCTCCCCGTGGCGGCGCGCGTCGACCTGGTTCGACTCGGCGAGGACGGAGTCCCCGTCGTGCAGGGCGACGGTGACGGCGGGCGTGGCGGTATCTACGGCGAGCAAGAGCACGCGAACAGCCTACGACTCCCCGGCCCCGGGCCCTCGCGGCCGGTCGCGGGGCACCCCGGCTGCTACCTTCGACCCAGGTATCGGCCGGGGGTCCGGCCGCGGGCGCGTACGCCCGGCGGGCGGCCCCGGTCCAGGGGCAGCGCGCGAGGGCGCGGAGAGGTGGAGCAAGGTGGCACGCAGCAGCTCGGGAATCGTGGCCGGGCTCACCGTCGCGGCGCTCGCCGCGGTCGGTTTCCTCGGCTACCAGGCCTCCGCCACCGCGCCCGCGCATCCGGCGAAGGAAACCCCGCGGGCCGCGGCGCCCGCCGCCGTGCCGGCCGCACCCGGCCCCGAGGCGGCGAAGCCGGCGGCGCTGCCGCCCGACTCCGGCACCGGGGCGCGCGTGGTGTACTCGGTGAACCTGCGGCGTGTGTGGCTGGTGGGCGAGGACGGGCGCGAGCAGAGGTCGTTCTCGGTGATGCCGAGCACGGCCCACCCCAAGCCCGGCACGTACCTGGTGAGCTCGCGCTCGGGGGCGGTCACCGGCTCCGACGGGGTGCCGATCGAACACGTGGTGCGCTTCGCGAGCGCCGACGGCATCGTGATCGGCTTCAGCGCGCGGGTGGACGGACAGATGCCGCAGCCCGACCCGGCCAAGAAGACCGGCGGCATCCGGATGACGCGGGCCGACGGAGACGCGATGTGGGCGTTCGCGACGATCAACGCGAAGGTCGTCGTCCTGCCCTGACGTGTCCTGCCTGACGCGCTGCCCGACACGGCGGCCGCACCCGCGGGCAGCGTTCACCCGGACGGAGGACACGCCGGATCGGCGTGGCGACGGGCCGCGAGGCGTGCGGCTCAGGCCGCTTCGGCCTCCGGGGCGGCCTGCTCGCCGGCGCCGGACCCGGCCTCCGCCTCGGCCTCCTCCGCCCGGGACCGGCGGACGCGGGCGGGCGGGGTCGACACGGCGTTCGCGGCCGCGCCGGCCGCGAGCAGCGCGCCCATGGGCACGGCGGACGGGCGGGGGTCGCGCGGTGCGGTTGCTCCGGATGCTCCTGCCGACATGGCTGCCTCCTGGCCCGGGCCGGCCCGTACTTAGGTAGTCCTAACCAGCCCTCCGTACCATGTCACCACGGGCGCCCCGGTCGGCGCAACATCTTTCCCGACGGGTTGTCGGTACGTTTTCCGGAACCCCGCGCCGCGCCCGCCCGTACCCGGGCTCAGCCCGCCGCCGCGGGGGCCAGGGCGCCCAGCGCGTCCGGCGCGGCCCAGCGGGCGCCGATCCCGCGCACCGAGACCTCGCGTACGTCGTCGAGGACCTCCTCGTGGCCGACGGCCCGGGCGATCACCACGTGCAGGCGGTCCTCGGAGAGCTCCTCCACCTTGCCGTCGCCCCACTCCACGACGACCACGGACTCGGGCAGCGAGACGTCGAGGTCCAGGTCCTCCATCTCCTCCAGCCCGCCGCCGAGCCGGTACGCGTCCACGTGCACCAGCGCCGGCCCGCCGCGCAGCGACGGGTGCACCCGGGCGATGACGAAGGTCGGCGAGGTCACGGCGCCGCGCACGCCGAGCCCCTCGCCCAGTCCGCGGGTCAGCGTGGTCTTGCCCGCGCCGAGCTCGCCGGTCAGCAGGACGAGGTCCCCGGGGCGCAGCAGGCCGGCGATGCTGCGGCCGAGCTCCTGCATGGCCCCGGGCGAGTCGACGGTGATGCGGGCCTGGGCGGCCGGGGCCTCAGGTCCCGGCTGCGGCTCCCGGCTGCGGGGGGTTGCCGGCGGTTCCAGCGGTGCTTCTTCCATGTCCGCCAACGTTAGCCGCTGCGGGCACCGCACCGGTGCGCGCGAACAGCTCGATCAGCAGCGCGGTCACCGTCTCCGGGTACTCCAGCATCATCAGGTGCCCGGCCCGCTCCAGGACGACGAGCTCGGCGGCCGGCAGCGCGTCCTTGATGGCCTGGCTGTGCGCGGCCGGGGTGATCATGTCGTGGTCCCCGGCGATGACGGTGACGGGGATGTCCGCGAACCGCTGGAGGGCCTCGGTCTTGTCGTGGGTCTGGAAGGCCGGGTAGAACTCGGCGACCACGTCGATCGGGGTGGCCTCGATGAGCCGCTCGGCGAAGCGGGCGACGCCCGGGTCCACCTCGCGGGGCGCGCCGAACGAGTACATCTTGATCATGCCGGCGAAGAGGTCGGCGGTGGCCCGCCGCCCGCGCTCGACCAGCTCCACCTGCGAGCCGAGCGCCTTCAGGACGGGCGGCAGGATCCGGCGCACGGCCCCCATGCCCACGGCGGGAAGCCCGTACGTGACCTCCGAGAGCCGGCCGCTGGAGGTGCCGACCAGGGCCACGGCGAGGACGCGGTCGCGGACCAGCTCCGGGAACTGCTCGGCCAGCGCCATGATCGTCATACCGCCCATGGAGTGGCCGACGAGGATCAGCGGGCCCTCGGGGGCGGCCGCGTCGATGACGGCCTTCAGGTCGCGGCCGAGCTGGTCGATGGTCGCCGGCTCGCCGTCGGCCTGGGCGAAGCCGCGGGCGCTGCGGCCGTGGCTGCGCTGGTCCCAGTACACGGCGCGGACCATGCCGCGCAGGGCGGCGCGCTGGAAGTGCCAGGAGTCCTGGCCCAGGCAGTAGCCGTGGCAGAACACCACCGTCGGCGCGGGCGCGGGCTTGCGGCGCAGCCGGGAGCGCTGGCGCTTGGCCGGCTCCTCGGGCAGCTCGTCGACCTCGAAGTGGAGCTCCGTGCCGTCCTCGGCATAGGCGGCGCCCGGGGTCCCGCGCAGCGAGCCGTAGTCGCCGGTGGCATCGAGGGCCAGGCGCGCCTTGCGGCGCACGCCGCGGCCGACCGTGATCCGTTCGACGGCGACACCGGCCGCCGCGCCCGCGGCTATCACGCCGATGGCGGCTCCGGCCCAGCCGGCCCTGCGCCAGTTATCGCCCACGCCGTCCTCACTCAGCAGTCAGCAGTCAGCCCTCGGCGGCCGTCAAGCGTTGCGGTACACCCGCGGCACCCGCGCGCCGATACGGGTGACGATCTCATACGCGATCGTGTGCGCCGCTTGAGCCCAGTCCTCGGCGGTGGGCTCGCCGTGGGCGCCGCTGCCGAAGAGGACCGCCTCGTCGCCCGGGCGGACCCGGCCGCCGTCGCTGCCGAGGTCGACCACGAACTGGTCCATGGCGACGCGCCCGGCCACGCGGTGGACGCCGCCGCCGACGAACACGGGGCCGCGGCCGGAGGCGTGCCGGGGGATCCCGTCGGCGTACCCGGCGGGGATCAGCGCGAGGACGGTCTCGCTGTCGGTGGTGTAGTGGTGGCCGTAGCTGACGCCGTGGCCCGGGGGCACCGTCTTGACCAGGGCCACCGAGGCCTTGAGGGCCATCGCGGGCCGCAGGCCGAGCTGCTCGGGGGTGCCGAGCTCGGGCGCGGGCGAGACGCCGTAGACGGCGAGGCCGCAGCGCACGAGGTCGAAGTGGCTCTCCGGAACCGTCAGCGTGGCGGGCGAGTTGGCGATGTGCCGGACCTCGGGCTCCACGCCCTCCTTCTCGGCGTACGCGAGCATGTCGCGGAACGCGGCGAGCTGCAGCGCGATCGAGGGGTGGCCCGGCTCGTCGGCGCAGGCGAAGTGCGACCAGACGCCGGTCACCCGGACGGTGCCCTCCGCCTGGGCGGCGACGGCCGCGCCGACGAGCTCCGCCCAGTCGGCGGGCTGGCAGCCGTTGCGGCCGAGGCCGGTGTCGGCCTTGAGCTGGATCCGGGCGGTCCGGCCGGCGGCGCGGGCGGCGGCCCGCACCTCCTCCAGCGCCCACATCCCGCTGACGGACACGTCGATGTCGGCCTCCACGGCCTCCTGCCAGGGGCCGCCCGGGGTCCACAGCCAGCACATCATCGGGCCGCCGATCCCGGCCGCGCGCAGGGCGAGCGCCTCCTGGGGGGTGGCGGTGCCGAGCCACGCGGCGCCGGCCTCCTGGGCCGCGCGGGCGCACGGGGCGGCCCCGTGGCCGTAGGCGTCCGCCTTGACGACGGCCATCAGGGCGGCCCGGGGGGCCCGTTCGCGCAGGGCGCGGACGTTGGCCCGTACGGCGTCAAGATCGATCTCGGCGTACACGCGCGTGGCTGTCTCGTTCATCGCCCACAGTCTCTCAGAGCCCGGCCCCGCCGCCCGCAGGGCAACCCCCCTGGCGGCGCGTCGTCCCCGCCGTCGCAACGGGCGGGGGCCGGGGCGCCGCCGCGGCAGCCGCTGCGCGGAACCGGTCCCCTCCAGCCCCTTCCCGAACCGGGGCTGACGCCCCGGACCCCGTTCCGTGCGCTCCGTGCCCGGTGCCCCCGAAGGGGTGCGGGGCGCAGCCCCGCGGCGGGGGCCGGGGCCGCAGGACCCGGTTGCGGGAAGGGGCGGGGTGGGGAGACGGCTCCGCGCAGCGGTCAGAGGCGCCAGGCCTCGGGAAGGGCTTCGGCCAGGTCCTGGGCCAGGAGAGGGGCGTCGCGGGCGGCGGTGCGGCCGGCCAGGCCGTGGACGTAGGCCGCGACGGAGGCCGCGTCGCGCACCGCGAGACCCGCGGCCAGCAGGGAGCCGGCCAGCCCCGAGAGGACGTCGCCGCTGCCGGCCGTGGCGAGCCAGTGGCTGCCGGTGGGGTTGACCCGGACGGGCCCGCCTTCGCCGCAGACGAGCGTGGTGGCCCCCTTCAGGAGCGTCGTCGCGCCGTAGCGGGCCGCCAGTTCCCGGGCCGCCGCCAGCCGCCCCGATTCCACCGCCTCCCGGGCCACCCCCAGCAGCGCCGCCGCCTCCCCCGCGTGCGGGGTCAGCAGCGTCGGGGCCGGACGGCTGCGCACGGCCGCCGGGTCCAGGCCGCGCAGCCCGTCGGCGTCCACGAGCACCGGCACCGGGTCGGCCAGGGCTCGGGCGACCTCCGCCGCGCGGCCCTCGCCGAGGCCCGGCCCGACCACCCAGGCCTGGACCCGGCCGCGCCCGATCAGCGTCTCGGGGTAGCGGGCCAGTACGGCCTCGGCCGCCGGCCCCACGTACCGCACCGCGCCCGCGCCGCCCCGCAGGGCCCCGGCCACGGCGAGCACCGCCGCCCCGGGGTACTGCAGGGACCCGGCGATGACGCCGACCACGCCGCGGCGGTACTTGTCGCTCACCGCCGTGGGCCGGGGGAGCAGCGCCGCGACGTCCCCGTGCTCCAGGGCCTGCGCCGCCGGCGCCGAGGCGGCCGGGTCGAGGCCGATGTCCACCAGCCGGACCTCGCCCGCCAGCGTCGCGCCCGGGTCGATCAGGAGCCCCGGCTTGTACGCCCCGAAGGTCACCGTCACGTCGGCCCGGACCGCCGCGCCGGCGACCTCCCCGGTGTCGGCGTCGACCCCGCTCGGCAGGTCCACGGCGACCACGGTCGCGCCCGCCGGGATCCGTTCGGCGAGCGCCGCCGCGGCCGGCCGCAGCGCGCCGCGCCCGCCGATGCCGACCAGCCCGTCCAGGACCAGGTCGGCCCGCGCGGGCACCGCCTCGGCCAGCCGCCCGCCGGCGGCCCGCAGCGCGGCGAGCCCGCCCGGGTGCACCCGCTCGGGGTCCATCGCCACCGCCGTCACCCCGGCGCCGCGCCGGGCCAGCCGGGCGCCGGCGTACAGGGCGTCGCCGCCGTTGTCGCCGGGCCCGACCAGCAGCAGCACCCGCGCCCCGTACACCTTCCCCAGGAGCCCGGCGCAGGCGGCGGCCAGCCCGGCCGCCGCCCGCTGCATCAGGGCGCCCTCGGGCAGCCGCGCCATCAGCTCCCGCTCGGCGGCCCGTACGTCCTGCACCGCGTATGCCGTCCGCATGGCTGCTACGCCTCCGCGATGACCACGGCGGAGGCGACGCCCGCGTCGTGGCTGAGGGAGATGTGGAAGGACTTCACGCCGAGTTCGTCGGCCCGCGCCCGCACCGTCCCGGTCACCCGCACCCGCGGCTGCCCGGTGTGCTCCACGTACACCTCGGCGTCGGTCCACAGCATGTTGCCGGGCGCGCCGAGCGCCTTGGCGAGCGCCTCCTTGGCCGCGAACCGGGCGGCGAGCGAGGCGATTCCGCGCCGCTCGCCGCTCGGCAGCGACAACTCGGCGTCCACGAACAGCCGCTGGGCCATGTTCGGCGTGCGCTCCAGCGCGGCGCCGAAGCGGTCGATCTCGGCAACGTCGATACCCACGCCGATAATCACAACGAAGAACCCAATCCATCACTTCACTCGACGGTCACGGACTTCGCGAGATTACGCGGCTGGTCCACCTCGTTCCCACGCGCCGTGGCCAGTTCGCACGCGAAGACCTGCAGCGGCACCGTCGCCACCAGCGGCTGGAGCAGCGTCGGCGTCGCCGGGATCCGCACCAGGTGGTCGGCGTACGGGACCACCGCCTGGTCGCCCTCCTCCGCGATCACGATGGTCCGCGCCCCGCGCGCCCGGATCTCCTGGATGTTCGACACGATCTTGTCGTGGAGCACCGAGCGCCCGCGCGGCGAGGGCACGACGACCACCACCGGCAGGTCCTTCTCGATCAGCGCGATCGGCCCGTGCTTGAGCTCGCCCGCCGCGAAGCCCTCGGCGTGCATGTACGCGAGCTCCTTGAGCTTGAGCGCGCCCTCCAGCGCCACCGGGTAGCCGACGTGCCGCCCGAGGAAGAGCACGGTGTCCTTGCCGGCGAGGGACCGGGCCAGTTCGCGTACGGGCTCCATCGTCTCCAGCACGGTGTCCACGGCGGCGGCGATGTCGGACAGCTCGCGCACCACCGCCTGGATCTCGTCGCCCCACTTGGTGCCGCGGACCTGCCCGAGGTAGAGCGCGACCAGGTAGCAGGCCACCAGCTGCGTCAGGAACGCCTTGGTGGAGGCGACCGCCACCTCCGGCCCGGCGTGCGTGTACAGCACCGCGTCCGATTCCCGCGGGATGGTCGAGCCGTTGGTGTTGCAGATGGCCAGCACACGGGCGCCCTGCTCGCGGGCGTGCCGCAGCGCCATCAGCGTGTCCATGGTCTCGCCGGACTGGGAGATCGCCACGACCAGCGTGCGCTGGTCGAGGATCGGGTCGCGGTAGCGGAACTCGCTGGCGAGCTCCGTCTCGCAGGGGATGCGGGTCCAGTGCTCGATGGCCAGCTTCGCGATCATGCCCGCGTGGTACGCCGTACCGCAGGCCACGATCACGACCTTGTCGACCTCCCGCAGCACCGACGCGGGGATGCGCACCTCGTCCAGGGTGAGCGAGCCGCTCGCGTCGATCCGGCCGAGGAGGGTGTCGGCGACGGCCTTCGGCTGCTCGGCGATCTCCTTGAGCATGAAGTAGTCGTAGCCGCCCTTCTCGGCGGCCGAGGCGTCCCAGTCCACGCGGTAGGCGCGCACCGTCGCGAGCGTGCCGTCGAAGTTGGTCACCGAGACCTCGTCGCGGCGCAGCTCCACCACCTGGTCCTGGCCGAGCTCGATCGCGGACCGGGTGTGGGCGATGAAGGCGGCCACGTCCGAGGCGAGGAAGTTCTCGCCCTCGCCGATGCCCACGACCAGCGGGGAGTTGCGGCGGGCGCCGACCACCACGTCCGGTACGTCGGCGTGCACCGCGACCAGGGTGAACGCCCCCTCCAGCCGCCGGCACACCCGCCGCATGGCCTCGGCGAGGTCCCCGTGGGCGGCGAACTGCTCGGCGAGCAGGTGTGCGACGACCTCGGTGTCGGTCTCGGACTCCAGCCGGTGGCCGCGCTCGGCCAGTTCGGCGCGCAACGCGGCGAAGTTCTCGATGATGCCGTTGTGGACGACGGCGACGCGGCCCGCGTTGTCCAGGTGCGGGTGGGCGTTGAGGTCGGTGGGCCCGCCGTGGGTGGCCCAGCGGGTGTGCCCCAGGCCGGTGGAGCCGGCCGGCAGCGGATGGGCGACGAGCTGTTTCTCCAGGTTGACCAGCTTCCCGGCCTTCTTGGCGGCCGCGAGCCTGCCGTCGGCGAGGACGGCGACGCCCGCCGAGTCGTAGCCGCGGTACTCCAGCCGCTTCAGTCCGGCGATGACCACATCGAGCGCCGACTGCGCTCCCACGTAACCCACAATTCCGCACATAGCGCGCAGCGTACGCCGCGGGCCCGCCCCCCGTCCCGTACCTGTGCAAGACGAGGGCCCCGCCCCGGCGAATGCGCCGGAGCGGAGTTGACGGACCTTCGAACTGGCCTGCGCCCGGGCGCGAGCTGAGCGGCGGCACCGGCGCCGGCCCTGGAGGTCTTGGCCGACTCGCCTCCGCCCCTCACGCCGTAGCCGCCGGCGCAGGCGGCGCCGGCCGTCTTCAGGGCCGCGAAGGCCCCCTCCGCGCCGGCGCCCCGCCCCTCCCGCCGCCCTCCCCCACGTGACCGACCCCACCACCCACGGAGGGCCCCGAGCCCCGACAATGGAAGTGTGATCACTTCGCCGCCACGAAGCACGCCGGACAGCGCAACGGAGCGCCCCGACCGGCCGGAGCGCGCCCAGCGCCGCGCCGAGCCCTCGCCGTACGTGGACCTCACCCGCGCCGAGTGGAGCGCCCTGCGCGAGCGCACCCCGCTGCCGCTGACCGCCGAGGAGGTCGAGCAGCTGCGCGGCCTCGGCGACGTCATCGACCTCGACGAGGTCCGCGACGTCTACCTGCCGCTCTCCCGTCTGCTCAACCTGTACGTCGGCGCCACCAGCAACCTCCGCGGCACCCTCAACACCTTCCTCGGCGACGCGGGCGGCAACGGCCACGGCAACCAGCAGGGCACGCCCTTCGTCATAGGCGTCGCCGGCTCCGTCGCCGTCGGCAAGTCCACCGTGGCCCGGCTGCTGCAGGCCCTGCTGGCCCGCTGGCCCGAGCACCCGCGCGTCGAGCGCGTCACCACCGACGGGTTCCTGTACCCGATGGAGGAGCTGCGCCGGCGCGGGCTGACCTCCCGCAAGGGCTTCCCCGAGTCCTACGACCGCCGCGCGCTCACCCGTTTCGTCGCCGACATCAAGGCCGGCAAGGCCGAGGTCACGGCCCCCGTCTACTCGCACCTGATCTACGACATCGTCCCCGGCGAGCAGCTCGTCGTGCGCCGCCCCGACATCCTGATCGTCGAGGGCATCAACGTGCTCCAGCCGGCCCTGCCGGGCAAGGACGGGCGGACCCGGGTCGGCCTCGCCGACTACTTCGACTTCAGCGTGTACGTGGACGCGCGCCCCGAGGACATCGAGCGCTGGTACCTCAACCGGTTCCGCAAGCTGCGCGAGACCGCGTTCCAGAACCCCTTCTCCTACTTCCGCAAGTACACCCAGGTCTCCGAGGAGGAGGCGCTGGAGTACGCGCAGACCATGTGGCGCACGATCAACAAGCCGAACCTGCTGGAGAACGTGGCGCCCACCCGGGGCCGCGCCACCCTCGTCGTCCGAAAGGGCCCCGACCACAAGGTCCAGAAGCTGAGCCTGCGCAAGCTCTGAGACGGCCCGGCCTACTGTGCGGGCATGCTGCACCTGCGGATGATCACCCCGCACGACCGGACCGGCGCCGTGCTCGCCCTGGTCGAGCGGACCGTCGGCACCACGCACGTGGCGGTGGTGGAGGGGGCCGCCCGCGACCCGGCCGGCGACATCGTGCTCTGCGACGTGGCCCGCGAGGCGGGGGACGAGCTGCTGCAGGGGCTGCGCGAGCTGGGCGTCGACCGGGACGGCGCGATCACCGTCGAGAACGTCTACCTGTCCCTGTCGGCCCGCGCCGAACAGGCCGAGCAGGAGGCTCCGGGCGAGGCCGCGGACGCGGTGGTCTGGGAGCACCTGGCCGAGGCCACCCACGAGGAGTCCACCCTCACCATCACCTACCTGCTCTTCCTCTCCCTCGCGACGATGATCGCGGCCTGCGGAGTGGCCCTGGACAACTCGATCCTGATCGTGGGCGCGATGGCCGTGGGCCCTGAGTTCGGTCCGCTCGCCGGGATCTGCACCGGGCTGGTGCAGCGGGCCCCGAAGCTGGCGGCCCGCTCGGGGCTGGCCCTGCTGGTGGGCTTCGCCGTGGCGGTCGTCGCGACGACGCTCTTCAGCCTCGTGATGGACGCCCTCGGCCAGTTCCACGCGGGCATGCTCGACCGGCCCCGCCCGAACACCAGCTTCATCTGGCGGCCGGACCCGTTCTCGTTCGTCGTCGCCCTGCTCGCCGGGGCGGCCGGGGTGCTGTCGCTGACCTCGGCGAGGTCGGGGGCCCTGGTGGGCGTGGCGATCTCGGTGACCACCGTCCCGGCCGCGGCGAACGCGGCCGTGGCGCTCAGCTACGGCGAGTTCGCGCAGATGCGGGGCTCCGCCGAGCAGCTGGTGCTGAACCTGGCCGGCATCGTGCTCTCCGGCTGCCTGACCCTCTTGGGCTGGAAACTGCTGTGGCGCACCCAGCACGGCCGGATGACCCGGCCGCCGGGTGCGCCACGCGGTGCGTGAGCGGGGTGCGGCCTAGCCGAGGGCCGACTTCACGGCGTCGGCGAGGCGGCCGGCGACCGCGCGGGCCTGCTCGATGTCGGCGGCCTCCACCATCACCCGTACGAGCGGCTCGGTGCCCGACGGACGCAGCAGCACCCGGCCGGTGGCGCCGAGCTCCCGCTCGGCGTCGGCGACGGCCGCGGCCAGCTCGCCGGAGGTCGCCACCTTGGACTTGTCCACGTCGGGAACGTTGATCAGGACCTGCGGCAGCCGCTTCATCACGCCGGCCAGCTCGGCGAGCGAGCGGCCCGTCGCGGCCACGCGCGCGGCCAGCATCAGGCCGGTCAGCGTGCCGTCGCCGGTCGTCGCGTGGTCCAGGATGATCACGTGGCCGGACTGCTCGCCGCCCAGCGCGTAGCCGTGCTCCTTCATGGCCTCCAGCACGTACCGGTCGCCGACGCCGGTCTGCACGACGTCGATGCCCTCGGCCTCCATGGCCAGCTTGAAGCCCAGGTTGGACATCACGGTGCCGACGACGGTGTTGCCTCGCAGGGAGCCGGCCTCGCGCATGGCCAGGGCCAGCACGGCGAGGATCTGGTCGCCGTCGACCTCCGCGCCAGAGCCGTCCACGGCCAGGCAGCGGTCGGCGTCGCCGTCGTGGGCGATGCCGAAGTCGGCCCCGTGCTCGACCACGGCCTGCTTGAGCAGGTCCAGGTGGGTGGAGCCGCAGCCGTCGTTGATGTTCAGGCCGTCGGGCTCGGCACCGATGGTGACGACCTCGGCGCCGGCCCGGGCGAAGGCCTCGGGCGAGACCCGGGCGGCCGCGCCGTGCGCCTCGTCCAAGACGATCCTCAGCCCGTCGAGGCGGTTAGGCAGGACGCCGATGAGGTGGGCGACGTACTTGTCGAAGCCCTCGTCGTAGTCGGAGACCCGGCCGACGCCGGCGCCGGTGGGCCGGTCCCAGGGGGCTCCGGTGCGGTGCTCCTCGTAGACGGCCTCGATGCGGTCCTCGAGCTCGTCGGCGAGCTTGTGACCGCCGCGGGCGAAGAACTTGATCCCGTTGTCGGGCATCGCGTTGTGGCTGGCGGAGAGCATCACGCCGAGGTCGGCACCCAGCGCACCGGTGAGATACGCCACGGCCGGGGTGGGCAGCACACCGACGCGCAGGACGTCCACGCCGGCGCTCGCGAGACCGGCGACGACGGCGGCCTCCAGGAACTCGCCGGAGGCGCGGGGGTCGCGCCCGACGACGGCGGTGGGCCGGTGCCCCGCGAAGGTGCCCGCTTCGGCCAGCACGTGGGCAGCTGCCACGGAGAGGCCGAGCGCGAGCTCAGCCGTCAGATCCGCATTGGCGACGCCGCGTACACCGTCCGTCCCGAAGAGTTGTCCCACAGTTGACCTCCCAAGATCGCGCTTCGCTCGAGACCTGCCGTGACAGGTATGTGCCGCTCGTGGCGGTAAACGAACCGCCCCGGCAGCACGGAGAGTGCTGCCGGGGCGGTCGTTGCTGAACAGCAGGCGCAGATTAGCGCTTGCTGTACTGCGGAGCCTTACGGGCCTTCTTCAGACCGGCCTTCTTGCGCTCGACCGCACGGTCGTCGCGGGAAAGGAAGCCGGCCTTCTTCAGCGCCGGGCGGTTGTTGTCGACGTCCGCCTCGTTCAGCGCACGGGCCACGCCCAGGCGCAGGGCGCCGGCCTGGCCGGAGACGCCGCCACCCGAGATGCGGGCGATGACGTCGTAGCGGCCGTCGAGCTCGAGCAGCTTGAACGGCTCGTTGACTTCCTGCTGGTGCACCTTGTTCGGGAAGTAGTCCTCGAGGGTGCGACCGTTGATCTTCCACTTGCCGGAGCCCGGAACGATCCGGACGCGGGCAATGGCGTTCTTGCGACGGCCCAGGCCGGCGGCCGGCTGGGGGTCGCCGAAGCGACCGGCAAGGGACTCGGAGGTGTAGTCGCCCTCGACGACGACGTCCGACTCGGTGGTGTACTCCTCGACGCCCTCGAAGTCGTCGACGGGGGTCTCGGCGGTGGTCTCGGCCACGATGCTCCTCAGAATTCTCTGTGTTTAGGGGGTGGCCGGAACTACTGCGCGACCTGGGTGATCTCGAACGGCACCGGCTGCTGGGCAGCGTGCGGGTGCTGGTCGCCCGAGTAGACCTTCAGCTTCGAGAGCATCTGACGGCCCAGGGAGTTCTTGGGGAGCATGCCCTTGACGGCCTTCTCGACGGCCTTCTCCGGGTTGTTCGCCAGCAGGTCGTCGTAGCGCACGGAGCGCAGACCGCCCGGGAAACCGGAGTGGCGGTAGGCCATCTTCTGGGTCGCCTTGTTGCCGGACAGGTGGACCTTGTCGGCGTTGATGATGACGACGAAGTCGCCCATGTCCATGTGGGGGGCGTAGGTCGGCTTGTGCTTGCCCTTCAGGAGGGCAGCGGCCTGGGTCGCCAGACGGCCGAGGACAACGTCCTGGGCGTCGATGACGAGCCACTGGCGCGAGATGTCGCCGGGCTTGGGGCTGTACGTACGCACGCGTATGCCTTCGCTTCTTCAGTGGTGGGTCATCCCATAGGGCGCAAGCCCCGCGGGAAGGGTCCTGACAGGGTCACCACGGACGATCACGACAGCCCTCGTTCACATCGGGGACGCAACCCGTGTGAACCGCTGGTCATCGGTCCGGTGGACCGGCGTAAGGCCCTTTCACGTGAGAATGAGAAAGCCCATACGCATAACAAACCAGCAGAATACCCAAGCAGACCCGTTTGGGTCAAAACGCGGTCCGCGATGCCGGTTCTGCTGGCGTCGCGGCGCACTCCGGTTCGGTCCTGGGTGGGGACCCCGCAGTTGTTACGGGTTTCAGGATAACCCGAGCGGAGCGCAGCGCACGACCCGCCAGCAGAGCCGCGAGGGCGCACAGGGTCGCCATGTCCCGGAACGCGCGCCGCTTGTGGGCCAGCTCGGAGGGCCACGGCACCAGCGCCGCCTGGGGCGCCAGGGCCAGCCAGAACCAGGGCGAGCGGGGCATCGAGCCCGGTCGCACCCCCGAGGCCAGCAGCAGCGGAAGCACCACCAGCAGGTAGTGGTCGAAGGAGGGCCGCGAGACCAGGAATGCGGCGAGCATCACCATGCACGCCGTCTCCGCCAGCCTCAGCTCTCCCCCGTCGGCCTCCGCGCGGTCCGGCCGCCGCCAGCGCCGCCAAGCCGCCCACAGCCCGGCGCCGGCACCGGCGAAGGCCACCGCCACCGCCACCGGCCCGGGCACCCCCAGCCGGGGCAGCACCGCGATCGGCGAGGCGTCCCAGGGCAGGGCGTACGCGTCCTGCCCGGCCAGCAGGAACGGCAGGGTCTTGGTGAAGAACAGCGTCGGCCTCGGCATGACCAGCGCGCCCAGCAGCGACAGGCCCAGCGGGAGGCCCGCGGCCGCCGCCAGCCCCCGCCACTGCCGGGCCAGCACGAACAGCAGCCCGACCGGCACGAGCATCGGCTTGCAGGCGATGGCGAGCCCCACCACCAGGCCCGCGGCCGTCCAGGACCGCCGGTGCGCGAGCAGCAGGGCCAGGGGCAGGGCGGCCGCGGAGAGGGCCGTCCAGTTCCCGATCAGGACGAGGTTCGCGTACGGCTTGAATCCGAGGGCCAGCAGCGCGAAGCCGCCGACCGCGAAGCGGGAGCGCGCCGGCACGGAGAACAGCCGCAGGGACGCCCACCAGCCCGCGGCCACCAGCGCCGACATGCCGACCGGGAGCACCCAGCGCAGCACCCCGCGCGGCACCAGCGCCTCGGGCACCGCCAGGAGCACGGCGCTCGGCAGGTAGAGGAACCGCTTGTCCTCGTACGGGGAGCCGCCGGCCAGCAGCGTGTCGGCGGCCTTGACGACGAAGGCGTTGTCCGAGCCCCAGTTGTCCCGCAGGCTCACCGCGACCGCCGTCCCGAGCACCACGGCGAGGCACAGGGCCACCCAGGAGCGGGGCGCCGGCCGCAGCAGCCAGGCCCGCGCCCGCCGCCGGGCCGCCGGGTCGTGCCGTTCCCTGAGCCAGATGCCAGGCCGCAGCCGCACAACGCCTCCCGATCGACCCGCTCGGGGGCGGTCCCCCTAGCGCTTCCGCTCGACCCTACGTTCGTCCCAGACAGGCTCAGCAGTCTCCCGCACCACACCGTCCGAACCGAAGACCAGGTAACGGTCAAACGTGCGGGCGAACCAGCGGTCGTGCGTCACGCACAGCACGGTGCCCTCGTAGGACTCCAGACCGTCCTGCAGGGCCTCCGCCGACTCCAGGTCCAGGTTGTCGGTCGGCTCGTCCAGCAGCAGAGCCGTGGTCCCGGCCAGCTCCAGCAGCAGGATCTGGAACCGCGCCTGCTGGCCGCCCGAGAGCCTCTCGAACGGCTGCTCCGCCTGCCGCTCCAGCTCGTAGCGGCGCAGCGCCCCCATCGCCTGGCCCAGCGGCTTGGCCGCCTCCGTCCACAGGATGTCGACGAGCGTGCGGCCGAACAGCTCCGGGTGGGCGTGCGTCTGCGCGAAGTGGCCGGGAACCACCCGTGCGCCCAGCTTCCAGGCACCGGTGTGCTTGACGTCCTCGCCCGCCAGCAGCCGCAGGAAGTGCGATTTGCCGGAGCCGTTCGAGCCGAGCACCGCGACCCGCTCCCCGTAGAAAACCTCCAGGGAGAACGGCTTCATCAGGCCGGTCAGCTCCAGGTTCTCCACCGTGAGCGCGCGCACGCCCGTCCGGCCGCCCTTGAGCCGCATGGTGATCTCCTGCTCCCGCGGCGGCTCCGGCGGCGGGCCGGCCTCCTCGAACTTCTGGAAGCGGGTCTGCATCGCCCGGTACCGCGAGGCCATGTCGGGGCTGCTCGCGGCCTGGTTGCGCAGCCGCAGCACCAGCGCCTTCAGCCGGGCGTGCTCCTCGTCCCAGCGCCGCTTGAGCTCCTCGAAGCGGGCGAAGCGCTCCTTGCGGGCCTCGTGGTAGGTGCCGAAGCCCGCACCGTGCACCCAGACGTCGGAGCCCATCGGGCTCGCCTCCAGGCTGATGATCTTCTGGGCGGCCTGGGTCAGCAGCTCCCGGTCGTGGGAGACGAACAGGACCGTCTTGCGGGTGGCCCGCAGCTGCTCCTCCAGCCACCGCTTGCCGGGGACGTCGAGGTAGTTGTCCGGCTCGTCGAGCAGGAGCACCTCGTCCGGCCCGCGCAGCAGCGCCTCCAGGACGAGCCGCTTCTGCTCACCGCCGGAGAGCGTGCGCACCTCGCGGAACTGGGCGCGGTCGTACGGGACGCCCAGCGCGGCCGTGGTGCAGACGTCCCAGAGCGTCTCCGCCTCGTAGCCCTGGACGTCGGCCCAGTCGCTGAGCGCTTGGGCGTAGGCCATCTGGGCGGCCTCGTCGTCCACCGTCATGATCAGGTGCTCGGCGTGGTCGACGGCCTTCGCCGCCTCCCGGATCCGCGGCTGGGACACCGAGACCAGCAGGTCCCGTACGGTGGTCTCGTCCCGCACCGAACCCACGAACTGGGACATCACGCCGAGGCCGCCGCTGTGGGTGACGGCGCCGCCGTGCGGCTGGAGCTCACCGGAGATCAGCTTCAGCAGGGTGGTCTTGCCGGCGCCGTTCGCCCCGACGAGGGCCACCACCGCCCCCTCCCCCACGCGGAAGGAGACGTCGGGGAGCAGGACCCGCCCGTCGGGAAGGTAGTACTCCAGGTGGCTGGCTTCGAGATGTCCCATGCCGGGCATTGTCCCGGGCGGCCGCCGGTCCGCCCAAACGGATTAGCAGCAGCCGGCGCCCGGGAGGGTGCGCATGTTGCGGGCCTCCTTGCTGCGGGCGGCCAGCAGCTCGTCCGCCGGGTAGCCGACCTCCTCCAGGGTGAGCCCGTGCGGCTTGACCACGTGCACCGAGGAGTCGCGTACGGCGGCCCGCAGGACCTTGACCGGCCAGTCGGTCGGGCGGTGTCCGTCGCCGACGTGGAGCAGGGCGCCCACCAGCGAGCGGACCATGTTGTGGCAGAACGCGTCCGCGCGGACGGTCGCGGTGACGATGCCGTCCTCGCCGCGCTCCCAGGCGAGCTGCTGGAGGGTGCGGATGGTGGTGGCGCCCTCGCGCCTGCGGCAGTACGCGGCGAAGTCGTGCTCGCCGAGGAGCGCGAGCGAGGCCTCGTTCATGGCGTCCACGTCCAGCGGCCAGGGGTGCCACAGCACGTGGTTGCGGCGCAGCGGGTCGACGCCGCCCTGGTGGTCGCCGACGCGGTAGGCGTAGCGGCGCCAGACGGCCGAGAAGCGGGCGTTGAAGCCCGGGGGGGCCTCGGCCACCTTCCACACCCGTACGTCGCGCGGCAGGCGGCCGGCGAGGCGCCGCAGCAGCTTGTCGCCGTGCTCGGCCCACACCTCCTCGGCCAGGTCGAACTGGGCGACCTGCCCGCGCGCGTGCACGCCGGCGTCGGTCCGCCCGGCCACGGTCAGCTCGACCGGGTGGGGCAGCCGCATCACGGTCTGCAGGGCCGACTCCAGCTCGCCCTGGACGGTGCGCAGCGTGCGCTGCTTCGCCCAGCCGGAGAAGTCGGTGCCGTCGTACGACAGGTCCAGCCGCACCCGGACGTGCCCGGGCTCCACCTCGTCACTCACGTGAGCGATCCTCTCAGGCTCGATCTCTTCACCACGTGCTCACCTCATGCAGAACGGGCCCGCCCCGGAAAGGGGCGGGCCCGCTCAGAGCCGATCAGGCAGGCGCGATCCCGCAGGATCAGGCCTCCTTGGTCTCCTCGACCTCGGCGGGGGCCTCGGCGGCAGCCTCGGCCTCCTTGGCCGCACGCTTGGTGGCGGCCTCGGCCTCACCGGTGGCCTGCTGGGCCACGGTCAGGGCCTCGACGAGCTCGATGACCGCCATCGGGGCGTTGTCGCCGCGACGGTTGCCGATCTTGGTGATGCGCGTGTAACCACCGGGGCGGTTCTCGAAGCGCGGGGCGATCTCGGTGAAGAGCGTGTGGACGATGCTCTTGTCCGTGATCGTCTGGAGGACCAGGCGACGGTTGTGGATGTCGCCCTTCTTCGCCTTGGTGATCAGACGCTCGGCGACGGGGCGCAGGCGGCGGGCCTTGGCCTCGGTCGTCGTGATGCGGCCGTGCTCGAAGAGCGCCTTCGCGAGGTTCGCGAGCAGGTGCTTCTCGTGCGCAGCGCTGCCGCCCAGACGGGCACCCTTTGCGGGACGCGGCATGGTGTTACTCCTTCGTATCTGCACCGGCCGTGTCAGGTACCGGTGTCAGTTCCCTCAGGCGGTCGCAAGAGGGCTGGTGTGGGGGGCGTGAGCCCCCCACAAGCTTTATCAGTACTGCTCGGTCTCGACGAAGCCGGCGTCGGCGTCGTCGTCCGCGCCGAAGGCGTCGGCGGCGGCGGTCGGGTCGAACCCGGGCGGGCTGTCCTTCAGGGCCAGGCCCATGCCGGCCAGCTTCGCCTTGACCTCGTCGATCGACTTCGCACCGAAGTTGCGGATGTCGAGCAGGTCGGCCTCGGAGCGGGCGACGAGCTCACCCACGGAGTGGATGCCCTCGCGCTTGAGGCAGTTGTACGAGCGGACCGTGAGCTCGAGCTCCTCGATCGGCAGCGCCAGGTCGGCGGCCAGGGCGGCGTCCGTCGGGGACGGCCCCATGTCGATGCCCTCGGCGTCGATGTTGAGCTCGCGGGCCAGACCGAACAGCTCGACCAGGGTCTTGCCGGCGGACGCCATGGCGTCGCGCGGGCGCATGGCCTGCTTGGTCTCGACGTCGACGATCAGCTTGTCGAAGTCGGTGCGCTGCTCGACTCGGGTCGCCTCGACCTTGTAGGTGACCTTCAGAACCGGCGAGTAGATGGAGTCGACCGGGATGCGGCCGATCTCCTGGCCCACCTGCTTGTTCTGGACGGCGGAGACGTAGCCGCGACCGCGCTCGACGGTCAGCTCCATCTCCAGCTTGCCCTTGCCGTTGAGGGTGGCGAGGACCAGGTCCGGGTTGTGCACCTCGACACCGGCCGGGGGCGCGATGTCGGCAGCGGTGACCAGGCCGGGACCCTGCTTGCGCAGGTACATCACGACCGGCTCGTCGTGCTCCGAGGAGACGACCAGCTGCTTGATGTTGAGGATGAGGTCGGTCACGTCCTCCTTGACGCCCGGCACGGTGGTGAACTCGTGCAGGACACCGTCGATGCGGATGCTGGTGACAGCGGCACCCGGGATCGAGGACAGGAGGGTACGGCGCAGGGAGTTGCCGAGGGTGTAGCCGAAGCCCGGCTCGAGCGGCTCGATCACGAACCGCGAGCGGTACTCGTCGACGACCTCTTCGGTCAGCGAAGGACGCTGAGCGATAAGCATGTCTTTTTCCTTCAGTCGTGGACGCCCACTATTTGACGTCCGACATGTGCTGTACGGATACAGCGGTACTGCAAGGGTACGGGCGGCACGGCCCCCGAAGGGGACGTACCGCCCGGACACTCAAGGACGCACAGGCGTCGCTGCGTCAGACGCGGCGGCGCTTCGGCGGGCGGCAGCCGTTGTGCGGGGTGGGGGTGACGTCCTGGATCGAGCCCACCTCGAGGCCGGTGGCCTGCAGGGAGCGGATCGCGGTCTCACGGCCGGAGCCCGGACCCTTGACGAAGACGTCGACCTTGCGCATGCCGTGCTCCTGCGCGCGGCGGGCGGCCGACTCGGCGGCCATCTGCGCGGCGAAGGGGGTGGACTTGCGCGAGCCCTTGAAGCCGACGTGGCCGGCGGAGGCCCAGGAGATCACGTTGCCGGACGGGTCCGTGATCGAGACGATCGTGTTGTTGAACGTGCTCTTGATGTGGGCGTGCCCGTGAGCGACGTTCTTCTTTTCCTTGCGGCGCACCTTCTTGGCAGCGCCCTGACGACCCTTGGGGGGCATCTCTTACTCCTACGGGAGGTGGTCGGTCCTACAGCGCAAGACCGCTGAACAGGACTACTTCTTGCCCGGCTTCTTCTTACCGGCGATCGCGCGACGCGGGCCCTTGCGGGTACGCGCGTTGGTGCTGGTGCGCTGACCGTGCACCGGGAGGCCGCGACGGTGGCGGATGCCCTGGTAGCACTGGATCTCGATCTTGCGGCGGATGTCGCCCTGGATCTCGCGGCGGAGGTCACCCTCGGTACGGAGGTTGGCGTCCACGTACTCGCGGATCTTGACGAGGTCCTCTTCGGCCAGGTCACGAACGCGGGTGTTCGGGTTCACGCCGGTGGAGGCGAGGATCTCCTTGGACCGGGTGCGCCCGATACCGAAGACGTAGGTGAGTGCGATCTCCACGCGCTTTTCGCGCGGGATGTCAACACCGGAAACGCGTGCCATGCAATGGCTCCTGTGTGTTCGGGGGTCTTCCGCAGAACCGATCCCGACCGCCGACCACCCGAAGGAGTGGTGGTACGTCCGGGTCCCCGGCCCCCGCCGGAGGTGTCGCCGGCCCGTGCAGGGCTGGGCGGGTTCTGCGTATGTACGTTTTTCTTACGTCGCGCGAAGAACTGCGAAGTGCAGGTCGGTCGGCGTGCGTCAGCCCTGGCGCTGCTTGTGGCGCAGGTTGTCGCAGATGACCATGACCCGGCCGTGACGGCGGATCACCTTGCACTTGTCGCAGATCTTCTTGACGCTCGGCTTGACCTTCATGTGTCTGAGGTTCTCCGGGTCAGTGCCACCACCCGCACCGGGACATCAGCCCAGGCAGGAGTGAGAGCAAGATCTACTTGTATCGGTAGACGATCCGGCCACGCGTCAGGTCGTACGGGGAGAGCTCCACCACGACCCGGTCATCGGGGAGGATGCGGATGTAGTGCATGCGCATCTTGCCGCTGATGTGCGCGAGGACCTTGTGACCGTTCTGCAGTTCCACCTTGAACATTGCGTTCGGGAGGGACTCGATCACGGTGCCCTCGATCTCGATGGCACCTTGCTTCTTGGCCACGCTTCGCCTTTCGAATCGGCTACCTTGATCGGCGCTACGGGCATGGGAATGCACGTAAGCCGACGAGTCAGTCTACGTCAGGGCACCCAGAAAGACGAATCCGGAAAGTTTGCCCATGAGTCTAGATCATTAAGCGAGCGGGTCCGGGGCCGTCGTGACCCCGTACTCCGCCAGCTTCGCCTTGCCGCAGTCCGGGCTGGTCAGGACGATCGGACCGGCCTCCGTCAGGGCCACGGAGTGCTCCCAGTGCGAGGACCAGGTGCCGTCCGTGGTGATGACCGTCCAGTCGTCCGCCAGGACCTCCGTACGGGCGGTTCCGAGCGAGACCATC
Organism: Streptomyces sp. NPDC046866; assembly: GCF_040704625.1. Classification (NCBI taxonomy): domain Bacteria; kingdom Bacillati; phylum Actinomycetota; class Actinomycetes; order Kitasatosporales; family Streptomycetaceae; genus Streptomyces; species Streptomyces sp. NPDC046866. The sequence goes on along the minus strand of NZ_JBEYXN010000003.1, from coordinate 286,014 downwards.
GGCTCGATGGCCAGGCAGACGCCCGGGACCAGCTTGATGCCCTTGCCCCGCTTGCGCGAGACGTAGTTCAGCAGGTGCGGGTCCATGTGCATCTCGGAGCCGATGCCGTGGCCGCCGTAGTCCTCGATGATCCCGTACTTGCCGGACGAGGGCCGCGGCTGGCGCCGGATGTAGCCCTCGATGGCCTTGGAGATGTCCACGAGCCGGTTGCCGTTCTTCATCGCGGCGATGCCGGCCCACATCGACTCCTCGGTCACCCGGGAGAGCTTGAGCAGCTCCGGAGCGTGTCCGGTGCCCACGAACGCCGTGTAGGCCGCGTCGCCGTGCCAGCCGTCGACGATGGCGCCGGCGTCGATGGAGATGATGTCGCCGTCCTTGAGGACCGTCTTGTCGTCAGGGATGCCGTGGACGACGACCTCGTTGACCGAGGTGCAGATGGTCGCGGGGAAGCCGCCGTAGCCGAGGAAGTTCGACTTGGCGCCGGCGTCCGCGATCACCTTGCGGGCGACCATGTCCAGATCCCGCGTCGTGGCGCCCGGAACGGCCGCCTCGCGGGTCGCCGCGTGGATCGCGGCGACGACCAGCCCTGCCTCGCGCATCTTCGCGATCTGCTCGGGGGTCTTGATCTGGACCATGGGACGCTTCCACCTTCGGATCTGCCGTGTTCTGGTTCACTCAACAGTACGGCCGCGGCGTCCACCGGACACCGCGGCCGTACCTGCACCACAGGGGTACTACTTCTTCAGGGCGTCCATCGCCCGCTGCGTGACGTCCGCGACCTCGCCGAGGGCCGGGATGGTCACCAGCAGGCCCTGGGCCTTGTAGTAGTCGATGATCGGCTCGGTCTGCGTGTGGTAGACCTCCAGCCGGTTGCGGACCGTGGCCTCGGAGTCGTCGTCGCGCTGGTACAGCTCGCCGCCGCACTGGTCGCACACGCCCTCGGTCTTCGGCGCGGCGTACGCGACGTGGAAGACGTGGGCGGAGTCGTTGCGGCAGATCCGGCGGCCGGCGATGCGCTTGACGACCTCGTCCTCCTCGACCTCCAGGTCGAGGACGGCGTCGAGGGTCATGCCCGCCGCCTGCAGCATCTTGTCCAGCGCCTCGGCCTGCGAGACGTTGCGCGGGAAGCCGTCGAGCAGGAAGCCGTTCGCGGCGTCCGGCTGCTCCATCCGGTCCTTGGCCATGCCGATGGTGATCTCGTCCGGGACGAGGTCGCCGGCGTCCATGAACGCCTTGGCACGCCGGCCCAGCTCGGTGTTCTGGCTGATGTTGGCCCGGAACAGGTCGCCCGTGGAGATGTGCGGGATCGACAGGTTCTTCGCAAGGAACGCGGCCTGCGTTCCCTTGCCCGCACCGGGCGGTCCGACGAGGACGATACGCATCAGCGGAGGAACCCTTCGTAGTTACGCTGCTGGAGCTGGCTCTCGATCTGCTTCACGGTTTCCAGACCCACACCCACGATGATGAGGATGCTCGTCCCGCCGAACGGGAAGTTCTGGTTCGCTCCGAAGCCGGCCAACGCCATCGTCGGCACAAGAGCGATGAGACCCAGGTACAGCGATCCCGGCCAGGTGATCCGGTTGAGCACGTAGCTCAGGTACTCGGCGGTGGGTCGACCGGCGCGGATACCCGGGATGAACCCACCATACTTCTTCATGTTGTCTGCAACTTCCTCGGGGTTGAACGAAATCGCCACGTAGAAGAACGCGAAGAAGACGATCAGGAGGAAGTAGGCGGCGATGTAGTACGGGTGGTCGCCCTTGACGAAGTGCTTTTGGATCCAGATCGCCCAGTCTGCGGTGGATCCGCTGAACTGAACGATCAGCGCGGGGATGTACAGCAGCGACGAGGCGAAGATGACCGGAATCACACCCGCCTGGTTCACCTTGAGCGGGATGTAGGTCGAGGTGCCGCCGTACGCGCGGCGCCCGATCATGCGCTTCGCGTACTGGACCGGGATGCGGCGCTGGGCCTGCTCCACGAAGACCACCAGCGCGACCATCGCCAGGCCGACCAGGATCACCACGCCGAACTCGACCCAGCCGTCGGCGATCTTGCCCTGGAGCTTGATCTGCCACAGGGCGCCGATGAAGCCGGCGGCGATCGAGATGAACATCAGGATCGACATGCCGTTGCCGATGCCGCGGTCGGTGATGAGCTCGCCGAGCCACATGACCACGCAGGTGCCGGCGGTCATGGTGATGACCATCGTGACGGTGGTGAAGATCGAGCGGTTGGGCACGATCTGGCTCGCGACCTGGCAGCCCTGGAAGAGGGCGCCGGTGCGGGCGGTGGCGACGAGACCCGTGCCCTGGAGGATCGCGAGCGCGACCGTCAGGTAGCGCGTGTACTGCGTGATCTTCGCAGTGCCGGCCTGGCCCTCTTTCTTGAGGTTCTCGAGCTTCGGGATGACCACGGTCAGCAGCTGCAGGATGATGCTCGCCGTGATGTACGGCATGATCCCGAGCGCGAACACCGTGATCTGCAGCAGCGCACCGCCGCTGAACATGTTGACGAGACCGAAGAGGCTGTTGCTGCTCCCGGCCTGGTCGACACAGATCTGGACGTTCTTGTAGCTCACGCCGGGTACCGGGATGTGGGACCCGAGCCGGAACAGCACGATGATGCCGAGCGTGAAGAGCAGCTTCTTGCGCAGGTCGGGCGTCTTGAACGCCCGGGCGAACGCGGTGAGCACGGTGCCTCCTGCGACCCCCGCGCTACTGCGTCAGAGGTGACGGTCTGAGGTTCGACGAATACGTACATGCAAAGGTGCAGGCCACCTTACCGGCGACTGCGCCCCCCGTGGAACGACCAACCGGGGATGCCCCATATGTGAGGCATCCCCGGTCGGGTTTTACTCGCTATCTGTCACGCGGTTCGTCTTAGACGAGCTCGGTGACGGTGCCGCCGGCGGCGGCGATCTTCTCCTTGGCGGAGCCGGAGACGGCGTCAACCGAAACCTGCAGCGCAACGGAGATCTCGCCCTGGCCCAGGACCTTGACGAGCTGGTTCTTGCGAACCGCACCCTTGGCGACCAGGTCGGCCACCGTGACCTCGCCACCCTGCGGGTAGAGCGCGGCCAGCTTGTCCAGGTTCACGACCTGGAACTCGGTGCGGAACGGGTTCTTGAAGCCCTTCAGCTTCGGCAGGCGCATGTGGAGGGGCATCTGCCCACCCTCGAAGCGCTGCGGAACCTGGTAACGGGCCTTCGTACCCTTGGTACCACGACCGGCCGTCTTACCCTTCGAGGCCTCACCGCGACCCACACGGGTCTTCGCGGTCTTGGCGCCGGGGGCGGGACGGAGGTTGTGGGCCTTCAGCGGGCTGCTCTCAGCCATGATTAGTCAACCTCCTCAACCGTCACGAGGTGGCGGACGGTGTGCACCATGCCGCGGAACTCGGGGCGGTCCTCCTTGACGACCACGTCGTTCAGGCGCTTGAGCCCGAGCGAACGCAGGGTGTCGCGGTGGTTCTGCTTGCTACCGATGTACGACTTCGTCTGCGTGATCTTGAGGCGAGCCATCACACACCCGCCCCTGCACGCGCACGGAGCAGAGCCGCGGGGGCGACGTCCTCGAGCGGCAGACCGCGGCGGGCCGCGATCTCCTCGGGACGCTGCAGGCCCTTGAGGGCCTCCACGGTCGCGTGCACGATGTTGATCGCGTTGTCGGAGCCGAGCGACTTCGACAGGATGTCGTGAACGCCGGCGCACTCCAGAACGGCGCGCACCGGGCCACCGGCGATAACACCGGTACCGGGGGAAGCAGGCTTCAGCAGGACAACGCCGGCCGCCTTCTCGCCCTGGATCGGGTGCGGGATGGTGCCCTGGATGCGGGGGACGCGGAAGAAGTTCTTCTTCGCCTCCTCGACACCCTTGGCGATGGCCGCGGGAACTTCCTTGGCCTTGCCGTAACCGACACCCACGGTGCCGTCACCGTCGCCCACCACGACCAGCGCGGTGAAGCTGAAGCGACGACCACCCTTCACAACCTTGGCGACACGGTTGATCGCGACAACGCGCTCAACGTAAGCGGTCTTCTCGGCGGCAGCGCCACCGTCGCGACCCTTCCGGTCCCGCCGCTCGCCGCCACCGGCACCGCTGCCGCGGCGCTGGGGTCCAGCCATTGGATTACCTCTCTCTGTTACGTCCGTGAGTCCCGGAACCGGGGCTTAGAACTTCAGCCCGGCTTCGCGGGCGGCGTCAGCCAGAGCGGCAATGCGCCCGGCGTACCTGTTGCCACCGCGGTCGAACACGACGGCCTCGACACCGGCGGCCTTGGCGCGCTCGGCGACCAGGGCACCGACCTGCTTGGCCTGCGCGGACTTGTCACCCTCGCCGCCGCGGATCGACGCGTCCAGGTGCGACGCCGACGCCAGGGTGTGGCCCTGGAGGTCGTCGATGACCTGAGCGGTGATACCGCGGTTCGAGCGGGTCACGACGAGACGCGGACGCTCCGCCGTACCCGAGATGCTCTTGCGGATGCGGATGTGGCGGCGCGCCTTCGCAGCGCGCTTGTAAGCGTCGCCCTTGGCGATCTTCACACCGTATGCCATGGCTTTACTTACCAGCCTTTCCGACCTTGCGGCGGATGACCTCGCCCGCGTACTTGACGCCCTTGGCCTTGTACGGGTCGGGCTTCCGCAGCTTGCGGATGTTGGCGGCGACCTCGCCGACCTTCTGCTTGTCGATGCCCTCGACCGAGAACTTGGTCGGCGACTCGACCTTGAAGGAGATCCCCTCGGGGGCCTCCACCACGATCGGGTGGCTGTAGCCGAGCTGGAACTCCAGACCGGAGCCCTTCGCGGCAACGCGGTAACCGACACCGCTGATCTCGAGCGCCTTGGTGTATCCCTGGGTCACACCGGTGATCATGTTGGCCACCAGCGTGCGGGACAGGCCGTGGAGGGCCTTGTTCTGACGCTCGTCGTTCGGACGGGTGACGGACAGGGTGCCGTCCTCGCCCTTAACGATCTCGATGGGGGCGGCAACGGTGTGGGAGAGGAGACCCTTGGGGCCCTTCACCGCGACCGTGCGGCCATCGATGGTGACGTCCACGCCGGCGGGAACCGGGATGGGGAGCTTGCCGATACGAGACATAGCTTTTCCTCCGTTCCCGACTACCAGACGTAGGCGAGGACTTCCCCACCCACGCCCTTCTTCTGCGCCTGCTGGCCGGTCAGGAGACCGTGGGACGTGGAGATGATCGCCACGCCCAGGCCGCCGAGGACCTTCGGCAGGTTGGTGGACTTCGCGTACACACGCAGACCCGGCTTCGAGATTCGCTTGATGCCGGCGATCGAGCGCTCGCGGTTCGGACCGAACTTCAGCTCGAGGACGAGGTTCTTGCCGACCTCGGCGTCCTCGACCTTCCAGCCGGTGATGAAACCCTCCTGCTTGAGGATTTCCGCGATGTGCGACTTGATCTTGCTGTGCGGCATCACGACGGAGTCGTGGTACGCCGAGTTAGCGTTACGCAGACGCGTGAGCATGTCTGCGATCGGGTCAGTCATGGTCATGAATCGGCCTTCGGCCTCTCTCGCCGGGGTTTCCTGTATGCGCCATCCCTCTCCCCACACAGGGGCGGGACGGGTGCGGCGCGGGGACCTACGGCGTAGTAAGTCGACGGGCGGCGGGCGCCCAACCCCAATAGCCTACGCCATGGGGCTGGGCACTCCGCCGACCCAGATGCTTACCGAGAGCGTCCGGAACCCTCAACACCCAAAGGGTGAAGGGATTACCAGGAGCTCTTGGTCACGCCCGGCAGCTCGCCACGGTGAGCCATCTCACGAAGGCACACGCGGCACAGGCCGAACTTGCGGTACACGGAGTGGGGGCGGCCGCAACGCTGGCAGCGGGTGTACGCACGCACACCGAACTTGGGCTTGCGGGCAGCCTTCGCGATCAGAGCCTTCTTCGCCATCTCGCTTACGCCTCCTTGAACGGGAAGCCGAGGTGACGAAGGAGCGCACGGCCCTCAGCGTCGTTGGTCGCCGTGGTCACCACGGTGATGTCCATACCCCGGACGCGGTCGATCTTGTCCTGGTCGATCTCGTGGAACATGACCTGCTCCGTGAGACCGAAGGTGTAGTTGCCACGGCCGTCGAACTGCTTCGGGGACAGGCCGCGGAAGTCGCGGATGCGCGGCAGCGCGAGCGACAGGGTGCGGTCCAGGAACTCCCACATGCGGTCGCCACGGAGGGTGACGTGGGCACCGATCGGCTGACCCTCGCGCAGCTTGAACTGCGCGATGGACTTGCGGGCCTTGGTGACGGCCGGCTTCTGACCGGTGATCGTGGTGAGGTCGCGAATGGCGCCGTCGATCAGCTTGGAGTCGCGGGCGGCGTCGCCCACACCCATGTTGACCACGATCTTCACGAGGCCGGGGATCTGCATGACGTTCTCGTACTTGAACTCGTCACGCAGCTTGCCCGCGATCTCCTCGCGGTACTTCGTCTTCAGACGCGGAGTGGTAGCCATCAGATGTCCTCACCCGTGCGCTTGGCAACGCGGATCTTGTTGCCCTCGTCGTCGAAGCGGTAACCGACGCGGGTGACGACCTTCTTGCCGTCCTTCTCCACGACCAGCTGGACGTTCGAAACGTGGACGGGGGCCTCGGTGATCACGATGCCGCCGGCCTGGTTCGGACCAGCCTTGGTGTGCTTCTTGACCCGGTTGACACCCTCGACCAGGACGCGGTTCTCGGCGGGGAAGGCCGCGACGACCTTGCCCTGCTTGCCCTTGTCCTTGCCGGTGATGACCTGGACCAGGTCGCCCTTCTTGATCTTCATGCTTACAGCACCTCCGGCGCGAGCGAGATGATCTTCATGAACTTCTTCTCGCGCAGCTCACGGCCCACGGGGCCGAAGATACGGGTGCCGCGAGGGTCGCCGTCGTTCTTCAGAATGACGGCGGCGTTCTCGTCGAAGCGGATGTACGAGCCGTCCTGGCGGCGGCGCTCCTTGACGGTGCGAACGATGACCGCCTTGACGACGTCACCCTTCTTCACGTTGCCACCGGGGATCGCGTCCTTGACGGTGGCGACGATGACGTCACCGATGCCCGCGTAGCGGCGGCCGGAGCCACCGAGAACACGGATGCAAAGGATCTCCTTGGCACCAGTGTTGTCGGCGACACGAAGCCGCGACTCCTGCTGGATCACGTCTATCTCCTGTTTGTCTGCCGGTTCCCGGCAGGGGCCCGTTTCCGGGACCCCTGCCGAGCCTGGCGGAACGAATCCGGGGGAAGGCCCCCGGACTGATTACTTGGCCTTCTCGAGGATCTCGACGATGCGCCAGCGCTTGCTCGCCGACAGCGGACGCGTCTCCATGATGAGGACGCGGTCGCCGACACCGGCAGCGTTCTGCTCGTCGTGAGCCTTGAGCTTGTTCGTACGGCGGATGACCTTGCCGTACAGCGCGTGCTTGACGCGGTCCTCGACGGCGACGACGACGGTCTTGTCCATCTTGTCGCTGACGACCAGGCCCTCACGGGTCTTGCGGAAGCCGCGCTCGGTCTTCTCAGTCACGTTCTTCTCGCTCATCAGGCGTTCTCCACCGTCTCGATGCCGAGCTCGCGCTCGTGCATCAGGGTGTAGATCCGGGCGATGTCCTTGCGGACGGCCTTGAGCCGGCCGTTGTTCTCGAGCTGTCCGGTCGCCGCCTGGAAGCGGAGCTTGAACAGCTCTTCCTTGGCCTCACGCAGCTTGGCAACGAGCTCCTCGTTGCCCAGCTCGCGCAGTTCCGACGCCTTGGTACCGGCCGCCATCACGACTCACCTGCCTCGCGCTTGACGATCCGGCACTTCATCGGCAGCTTGTGGGCCGCACGAGTCAGAGCCTCACGCGCAATCTTCTCGTTCGGGTAGGACAGCTCGAACATGACCCGGCCGGGGTGCACGTTCGCGATCCACCACTCCGGGGAACCCTTACCGGAACCCATGCGGGTCTCGGCGGGCTTCTTCGTGAGCGGACGGTCCGGGTAGATGTTGATCCAGACCTTGCCGCCACGCTTGATGTGGCGGGTCATCGCGATACGCGCGGCCTCGATCTGACGGTTGGTCACGTACGCCGGGGTCAGCGCCTGGATGCCGTACTCGCCGAATGCGACCTCAGTGCCACCCTTGGAAACGCCTCCGCGCTTGGGGTGGTGCTGCTTGCGGTGCTTGACCCTACGAGGGATCAGCATGTCGGTCAGGCCTCCGTTCCGGTGCTCTCGGCCGGAGCGGCGGCAGCGGCCTCGGCCTTGGGGGCCTCGGCAGCAGCAGCCTGCTGCGGCTTGCGGCCACCACGGCCGCCGCGCTCGCCACCGCGGCCACCACGGCCGGCGGGACGGTCGCCAGCGCCGGCACCACGGGCCGGGCGGTTACCCGCGCGGGCCGCAGCGTTCTCGGCGCGAACCTCGGCGATGTTCTTGACGTCGCCCTTGTAGATCCAGACCTTCACGCCGATGCGGCCGAAGGTGGTCTTGGCCTCGAAGAAGCCGTAGTCCACGTTCGCGCGCAGCGTGTGCAGCGGCACACGACCCTCGCGGTAGAACTCGGACCGGGACATCTCGGCGCCGCCGAGACGGCCACCACACTGGATCTTGATGCCCTTGGCGCCGGCCTTCATGGTGCCCTGCATGCTCTTGCGCATGGCACGGCGGAAGGAGACGCGGGAGGACAGCTGCTCGGCCACGGCCTGGGCAACCAGCTGAGCGTCGAGCTCGGGGTTCTTGACCTCGAGGATGTTCAGCTGGACCTGCTTGCCGGTGAGCTTCTCGAGGTCACCGCGGATGCGGTCGGCCTCGGCGCCGCGGCGGCCGATGACGATGCCCGGACGAGCGGTGTGGATGTCCACACGCACGCGGTCACGGGTGCGCTCGATCTCAACCTTCGAGATGCCGGCGCGCTCCATGCCGGACGTCATCATCCGACGGATGGCGACGTCTTCCTTGACGTAGTCCTTGTACAGCTTGTCGGCGTACCAGCGCGACTTGAAGTCGGTGGTGATGCCGAGCCGGAACCCGTGCGGGTTTACCTTCTGGCCCATTACCGGGTTCCTTCCTTGCTGCTGACGACCACGGTGATGTGGCTGGTCCGCTTGCGGATCCGGTAGGCACGGCCCTGGGCGCGCGGACGGAACCGCTTCAGGGTCGGGCCTTCGTCAACGAACGCCTCGCTGATGAACAGCGAGGAGGCGTCCGTGTGGTTGTAGTTGTGCGCGGCGTTGGCAATGGCGCTGTCCAGCACCTTGCCGACCGGCACGCTCGCGGCCTGCGGGGCGAAACGCAGGACCGCCTGAGCCTCCGTGGCATCCATGCCACGGATGAGGTCCACCACGCGGCGGGCCTTCATGGGCGTGACGCGGATGTACCGCGCCTGGGCCCTGGCTTCCATGGTTGTCCCTTCGGTGTAAGTCATAGTCGTTCCCACCCCGCTTCTAGCGGCGCTTCGACTTCCGGTCTTCCTTGACGTGGCCGCGGAAGGTGCGAGTCGGCGAGAACTCGCCGAGCTTGTGGCCGACCATGGACTCGGTGACGAACACCGGGACGTGCGTCTTGCCGTTGTGCACCGCGATCGTGTGACCCAGCATGCTGGGGATGATCATCGAGCGACGGGACCAGGTCTTGATGACGTTCTTGGTACCGGCTTCGTTCTGGGCGTCCACCTTCTTCAGGAGGTGGCCGTCAACGAAGGGTCCCTTCTTGAGACTGCGCGGCATCTAAACCCGCTCCTAGCGCTTCTTGTTCGTCTTGCGGCGGCGGACGATGTACTTGTTCGAAGCCTTCTTCGGCGAACGAGTACGACCCTCCTTCTGACCCCACGGGCTGACCGGGTGGCGACCACCGGAGGTCTTGCCCTCACCACCACCGTGCGGGTGGTCAACCGGGTTCATCGCGACACCGCGGACGGTCGGGCGGACGCCCTTCCAGCGCATGCGGCCGGCCTTGCCCCAGTTGATGTTCGACTGCTCGGCGTTGCCGACCTCGCCGACCGTGGCGCGGCAGCGCGCGTCGACGAGACGGATCTCACCGGACGGCATACGAAGGTGGGCCATGGTGCCCTCCTTCGCCAGCAGCTGCACGGAGGCACCCGCGGAGCGGGCGAACTTCGCGCCGCCGCCGGGACGCAGCTCGATGGCGTGGATGGTCGTACCGACCGGGATGTTGCGCAGCGCCAGGTTGTTGCCGGGCTTGATGTCGGCCGTCGGGCCGTTCTCAATCCGGTCGCCCTGCTGCAGGCCGCGCGGCGCGATGATGTAGCGCTTCTCGCCGTCGGCGTAGTGCAGCAGCGCGATGCGCGCGGTGCGGTTGGGGTCGTACTCGATGTGCGCGACCTTGGCCGGCACGCCGTCCTTGTCGTGACGACGGAAGTCGATCACGCGGTAGGCGCGCTTGTGGCCACCGCCCTGGTGGCGAACGGTCACACGACCGGTGTTGTTACGGCCGCCCTTGCTGTGCAGGGGGCGGACCAGCGACTTCTCCGGCGTGGACCGCGTGATCTCGACAAAGTCGGCGACGCTGGAGCCACGACGGCCCGGGGTCGTCGGCTTGTACTTGCGGATACCCATTTCTCAGTCCTCGTCCGATTCCGGACGACTCAGGACTCCGTTAGGAGGCCTGGCCGCCGAAGATGTCGATACGGTCGCCCTCAGCGAGGGTCACGATGGCGCGCTTGGTGTTGGCACGCTTGCCGAAACCGGTGCGGGTGCGCTTGCGCTTGCCCTGACGGTTGATCGTGTTGACCCCGGTGACCTTGACCGAGAAGACCGCCTCGACGGCCTGCTTGATCTGGGTCTTGTTGGCGCCGGGCGCGACGATGAACGTGTACTTGTTCTCGTCCAGCAGCGCGTAGCTCTTCTCCGAGACAACCGGCTTGATCAGCAGGTCGCGCGGGTCAGTGAAGGTCTTGCTGGTAACGGTCGCCTCGGACATCAGGCGTCGCTCCCTTCGGTCTCATCGGCCTTGGGGCCAGACACGAAGGACTCCAGCGCGGCCTGGGTGAAGACCACGTCGTCGGAGACGATCACGTCGTACGTGTTCAGCTGGCCCGGCTCCAGGATGTGCACCTGGGGCAGGTTGCGGGCGGACAGCCACGCGGCCTCGTCGGAGCGCTCGGCGACCAGGAGCAGGTTCTTGCGCTCCGTGATCTTGCCGAACAGCGTCTTCGCGGCCTTGGTGGAGACGGCACCCTCGACCACGCCGGTGATGACGTGGATGCGGGAGTGACGCGCACGGTCCGAGAGGGCACCGCGGAGGGCGGCGGCCTTCATCTTCTTCGGGGTCCGCTGCGAGTAGTCACGCGGCACGGGGCCGTGGACGACGCCACCGCCGGCGAACTGCGGAGCGCGGGTCGAACCCTGACGGGCGCGGCCGGTGCCCTTCTGGCGGTAAGGCTTCTTGCCACCACCACGGACTTCGCCACGGGTCTTGGTCTTGTGCGTGCCCTGACGGGCCGCGGCCAGCTGCGCGACAACGACCTGGTGGATCAGCGGAACGCTGGTCTTCGCGTCGAAGATCTCCGCGGGGAGCTCGACGGTACCGGCCTTGTCGCCTGCCGGCGAAAGGATGTCAATGGTGCTCATTACCTCAAGCCCCCTTGGCCGCGGTACGGACCAGGACGAGGCCGCCGTTCGGACCGGGGACCGCGCCCTTGATGAGGAGCAGACCCTTCTCCGCGTCCACCGCGTGGATGGTCAGGTTCTGGGTGGTGACGCGCTCGTTGCCCATACGACCAGCCATGCGCACGCCCTTGAAGACGCGCCCAGGGGTGGCGCAGCCACCGATCGAACCGGGGGAGCGGTGCTTGCGCTGCACACCGTGACCGGCGCCGAGGCCCCGGAAGTTGTGGCGCTTCATGACACCGGCGAAGCCCTTGCCCTTGCTCTTGCCCGTGACGTCAACCTTGACGCCGGACTCGAACACGGCCGCGGTGATCTCCTGGCCGAGCGTGTACTCGGCGGCGTCGGAGGTGCGGAGCTCCACCAGGTGGCGGCGGGGGGTGACGTCGGCCTTGGCGAAGTGGCCCTTGAGGGGCTTGTTCACCTTGCGCGGGTCGATCTCGCCGAAGGCGATCTGGACCGACTCGTAGCCGTCGGTGTCGTTCGTACGGACCTGGGTGACGACGCAGGGACCGGCCTTGACGACGGTGACCGGGACGACGCGGTTGTTCTCGTCCCAGACCTGGGTCATGCCGAGCTTCTCGCCCAGGACGCCCTTGATCTGCTTTGCCATCTTCTCGACGCCTCTCAGAGCTTGATCTCGATGTCGACGCCGGCCGGAAGGTCCAGGCGCATCAGCGAGTCAACGGTCTTGGGCGTCGGGTCGAGGATGTCGATCAGGCGCTTGTGCGTGCGCATCTCGAAGTGCTCGCGCGAGTCCTTGTACTTGTGCGGCGACTTGATGACGCAGTACACGTTCTTCTCAGTGGGCAGCGGCACCGGGCCCGCGACCGACGCACCAGTGCGGGTCACCGTCTCGACGATCTTCTTCGCCGAGGAGTCGATGACCTCGTGGTCGTAGGCCTTGAGCCGGATGCGGATCTTCTGTCCCGCCATGGCTACTCCGTAGTCCTGTCTCTTGTGGAAACGCTCTGGCCCTCGGGCGGCTGTGGATCACTCCACCGCTTCTCTCCGACCCCCGCGGTCGGGCGTGTCGCACTCCCGCCAAGAAAATTCCCACACGGAAATTCCCTTCTCAGGGGGTGCGGTGCCTGGACCGCGGATCGGGGGAGAAACACCCTCCGAGCGCCTGGCCTGCACCGTGCTGACGCTTCCCGGAAGATTCCCGTACGTCCGCCCCATTGCTGCCCCGAGAGGCAGATAAAGGCGACGAGTACCGTGGGACTCGCTTCCGGTCCTCCCGGCGGGAGGCGCGCAGCATCGACACTCAGCCGAGCAACCCGAGTAGTCTGCCATACAAGACACGTAGTGCGCCAATCGGGCCGAAGAGAATACCCCGCGACGCTGAGTGGTCAAACAGCGGCACGCAGGCGGGGCCTCGTTCCGGGCGCTTCGCGCATGTCCAGCCTCGTCCGCGTTTGAGGCGCGGGATCCGGGGCCGCAGGGCACGCCGCGCGGCGGAGTCGCACATCCGGCACAGCGGCAAGGGGCGGGGAGGGGAAGCGGCTCCGCGCAGCGGCTCACCAGCCGGACACGGCGTCCGCCGTCCTGATCCGCTCCAGCTGTGCATACAGGGCGTCGCCCGGGCACTCGGTGGCAAAGCCGTCGCGGTGGCCGGAGACCGCCCGGAAGGGATACGCCCGCCCGGCCGTGAAGGAGGCGCCGGAGAAGTTCCTCTGCGTGGCGCCCGCGGTCAGCGTCGTGGTGCCGTCGAGGACGCCGCCGTACTGGCCCAGCTTGTACGCGGCGACCCGCGCGACCGCGGCCAGGGCGGCCGGCGGGGCCCCTTCGGCGGTGTGCTCGCCGAGCACGGCGATGCCGGACGACTCCGCGTTCCAGCCGCCGGTGTGCGCGCCGCGGACAGGGCGGTCGATGCCGCCCTGCCGGCCCTCGAAGACCGTGCCGCACCGGTCGACCAGGAAGTTGTAGCCGATGTCGCGCCAGCCGTTGGCCTTCACGTGGAAGACGTGGATGGCCCGGACGATCGCCGCGGACTGCGCGCAGTCGTACGGACGGGCGTCGGCGGTGTGGTGGACGAAGACCGCCTTGATGCGGCCTCCGGGCAGGTAGACCGGCCCCTCGGTGTCCAGGGTCTCGTCGGCGCCCCAGGCGATGCGCGGCACCACGGCCGGCCGGGGGGCGGTGGAGGCCGGCCCGGGCGGCGCCGGCCGCGGGGCCGGGGGCTGCCGGCGGGCGGACGCGGGGCCGCTCCGCTGCGCCGGGGACGCCGGGTCCGGGCCGGGGTCGACCAGGGCCGCCTCCAGACCGGCCGGCAGGGCCCCGCGCCCGCGGATGCGGACCTCGGCGCCGTCGGACGGGCCGACCCAGACGGGTTCGGTGGAGCCGCGGGCCCCCGGGCGCGGGCCGTCGAGGCCGGGCGCGACCGGCTCCAGGGCGGTCCAGGGCGACCAGCGGCCGGTCGCGGCGTCCCGGGTGCGGGCTTCGACGGTGCCCGCGAGCTCCGCGGAAGGGTCCGTCCACGAGACGCCCAGCAGGGCGAAGGGCCTGGTCCGCTGCCGGTCGAGCCCCGCCGTGCCCCGGCCGCCGGGCGTCAGGGCCAGCCGGTACAGCGCGGCCCCGCCGTCGGCGGGCAGGGATCCGGCTGCGGCTCCGGCCGCGGCTCCCGGCAGGCCCCATGACGCCGAGGCCCCGAGGAGCAGGGCCAGGGCCGCACCCCGCACACGATTCGGTTTCACGTCCGTTTTCCCCACCTGTGGATGTCGGATGAGATGACACCCGTGCAACGGCGGGGGCTGCCGGCGGATACGGGCAGCCGCCAGGGAGTGCGGCCCGGGCCGGGGGGGCTCAGCGGCGGGAGGCGTTCTCCTCCTGTTCGGCGGCCTTCTGCTCGGCCGCCTTCTTCGCCTTCTGCTTCGCCTGCTCGGCTTTCCGCTTGTCCTGCTCGGCCTTCGCCTTCTCCCGCTCCGCCTTCTCCTGCTCGGCCTTCTTCCGCTCGGCCGTCTCCTGCTTCATTCCGCAGACGGCCGGCCACTGATCGGCCCGGATGCCCGCGCACCAGATGAAGTCCTGGATGGTTCCCGGCTTCCAGTCCTTCTTCTGGATCTCCTCGCAGTCCTTGACCGGCGAGAAGCGCGGGCAGCCGCCGCCCGGCAGCTCGATCTTGTGGGCGCGGTACGCGTCGATGCCCATCGCGTCGGGGTCCGCCGAGGGCATGTACCGGTTGATCGACCAGGACGCGCCCATGGTCGCGAACAGGGCGAGCACGCACACCATGCCGGCGGCGAGCTGGCGCACCACCCGCCGCGGCACGATCCGCGCCGCGCCCGCACCGGCCGCACCGCCGGCCGCGGCGGCAGCGGGGCGCAGCGTGCGCTCGATCCACCCGGTGCCCCGGTGCACCGCGGCCATCACGCCGAGCACGGCCAGGATCATCAGGCAGTACATGATGATCCAGGTGGTCCGCGGGTAGAGCTGGACGGCCTTGTCGTGGGCCATGTGCGAGGCGAACCAGAACCGGGCGAGCCAGGCCCCGGCCAGCACGGCGGCGGCGGTGCGGACCATGACGCTGCGCAGGCCCAGCCCGAGGCCGAGGCCGACCCCGAACAGCAGGAGCAGCGTGAACCCGGTCTGCCCGGCCATCTCGCCGGCCACCGGCCAGGTCTGGTACGTCAGCGTGCCGGAGCGGTCCGAGACCCAGCCGAGGACGTACGCCGGGTCGGCGTAGACGGCGAGGAAGGCGTAGCGGTCGGGGTTGTCCGCGCCGAGGCGGACCATCTGGTACAGCAGCGGGGAGCCGACGGCGAGGGTGGTCACCAGGGTGGCCCCGAGGAACAGCCCGGCCTTGCGGGCGGCCGCGCCGCGCCCCCACGGGAAGAGGAACAGGGCCAGCACGGCGGTGCCGGGAGCGGCCCAGACGTACCAGCCGGAGTACCAGAGGAACAGCACGCCGAAGACCAGCCCGAGGCCCGCCCCGCGCCGCAGCAGCTGCCCGGTGGTGAGCCCGTCGGGCCGGCGCATCCGGCGCAGCCAGTACCCGAGCAGCGGCAGCAGCACGATCATGACGATGTGGCTGTACGGCCGGATCGGGTCGAGGAAGAGGACGGCCGAGGGCACGGCGATCAGCAGGGCCCAGAAGGGCCGCAGCAGCACCCGCCAGGCCAGGTACGCCACCGGCCCGGCCACGGCGGTGAAGAAGATCTGCAGGTCGTGCAGGGCCATGCCGGTGTCGCCGCGGCCGTTGTAGCGGATCTCCGCCCACTGGGCCATCAGCCAGGGGAAGGCGGGCGGGTAGATGCCCGACATCCCCTTGCCGTGGAGGAACGAGTTGGCCATGTCGGTCAGGACGCCCGGGTCGCCCTCCTGCCCGCCGAGCGGCCAGGGCGTGCCGCGCAGGGCGACGACGACCCCGCCGGCGAGCACGCCGGTGGCCAGGCCCGCCAGGGCGGCGCAGACCAGCCCCTTGACCAGCCGGTGGCGGCGCGCGGACCCGCGGTGGGCGGTGTACAGCAGCAGCGCCAGCAGCGGGAGGCCGATGAGGGCCGCGATCTGCTGGAGGGAGGCCAGGGCGCTGACCTGCCCGAGGCGGACGAGCGGGTTGACGGCGATGGTGGCGGCGCACAGCCAGGTGTAGCCGAGGGCCGCGGTCAGGCTGACCAGGGCCTCGGAGGCGGCGCGGACCCGGCGCCGCGCCATCCACCCGCGCCGCCGCGGGGTTCCGGACGACGGGGCCGTTCCGGAGGACGGCGCCGCTCCGGCCGCTCCCGCGGCAGCGGTCCGCGGCGTTCCCGTGCGGTCGGGCGCGGTACCGGGCTCTCCGACGACCTCGGTGGCCAGCTGTGTCATCTCAGTCCAATTCGGTCGCGGGTGGTACCGCGGGGCCTGCCGGCCCCGGCGGCCGCGGTCTTCGGGGGCTGCGGCGTCAGCCGTCGGCTCTGCGGCCCGCCGTGAAGGCGTGCCGGGTGAGCGTGCGCAGGCCCTCGCGGTGTCCGCGGCGCAGCGCCCCGGGGAGCATGGTGAGCGCATGGAGGCGGGAGGCGCTGTGGAAGCGGGCGGCGCGGGCGGCCCGGTGCCAGCCGCGGGCGTCCATGCGCGCGGCCACCGCGGAGAAGTACCGCTCGGCCTCGGTGAAGCGGGTGCCGGAGAACGCCTGGACGGAGGACTCGCTGACGGCGTGGCGGCGGTAGCGGAACACGGTGGCCGTCTCGTCGATCACCATGCGCTCGCCGGCCTCCAGGAGGTCGACGACCAGGGCCAGGTCCTGGATCACCGAGTAGTCGTCCCGGAAGTTGACCTTGCGCAGGGCGTCGCCGCGCCAGCAGATCGACGGGAAGTACAGCCAGTTCCCGCGCAGCACGCTGGCGGCGAGCTCCTCGCCGCCCATCACGCGCCGGCCGTCGACCTTGGGGGCGTACAGGCGGCGCTTGGTCTGGTCGGCGAGCCCGTACGCGACGTTGCCGTCGCCGTCGATCACCTCGACACCCGGCTGGACCATGCCGATGCCCGGGTGCGCGTCGATGATCTTGCGGACGGTCTCCAGGTAGTGCGGGTGCAGCAGGTCGTCGCAGCCCATGATCACCACGTGGTCCGCCTCGGAGAGGCTGACGCACTTCTGGAAGTTCTTCGTGATGCCGAGGTTCTGCTCGTTGCGCAGGTAGTGGACCCGCTCGTCGCCGAGTGCGGCGAACCAGCCCGGGACGTCCGGCTCCTTGCCGTCGTCGATGACGACGAGCCGGAAGTCCGGGTCGGTCTGGGCCAGGACGCTGCGGACGGCGTCCTGCATTAGCTGCACGTCCCCGTAGTAGGGGAGCATGAAGTCGAAGGTCACCACGGCAGCGTCAGGCCTTCACGGTCTCGGAGTCGGCGTTCGCCCCGGAGCCGGCGCCCGCGGAGGCCGGCGCCGCCGGGCGGGGCACGTCGGCGTACGTGCCGAGGCGCTCCTCGTTGTGCCGTACGCCCTCGTTGAGGGCCACGGTGCGGGCGAGGTCGGTGAGCTTCTTCTCCAGGGAGCGGAAGCGCAGGAAGGTGTTGAGCGTCAGGAAGCCCATCGCCAGCACCATCACGTACAGCACCAGGTCGGTGCCGCGGCCGACGCCGAGCCGGTGCGCGACCCAGGTGACGTCGGTCGGGCGGAGCACCGCGTACACGTTCACGACGACGAACACGGAGAACGCGATGCGCTTCCAGGCGCGGTTGCGGGCCTGGCCCCAGGTGCGTATGAACACCAGGGCCATCGACACCGAGCCGGCGATGAGCAGCAGCTGGATCCAGAAGTACTTCATCAGCGGCCACGCTCCCGCATGGTGATGTCGAAGACGATGTTGACGCCGTTGATCAGGGACTGGCCCTTGGCGCGCGAGTAGTCCGTGTAGAGGATGTCCACGGGGACCTCCGTGACGCGCAGGTCGGAGGCGGCCAGGAAGCCGACGATCTCCGACGCGTGCGCCATGCCGTTCATGGTGATGTCCAGCTGCTCGGCCGCCTTGCGGCCGAGGACGCGCAGGCCGTTGTGGGCATCGGTGAGCTTGAGCTTGCGGGCGGTCGGGCTCACGGCGGCAGCCGTGCGCAGCACCACCCGCTTGATCCACGGCACCTGGCCGTTCTGCTCGATGAAGCGGGAGCCGAGGACCACGTCGGCCTCGTCGGCGCGCAGGACGGCGACCATCTTCTCGACGTCGGCGGTCTGGTGCTGGCCGTCCGCGTCGAAGGTGGCGAAGTAGCGGGCGCCGGGCTGGGCGAGCGCGTACTTCAGGCCCGTCTGCAGGGCCGCGCCCTGGCCGAGGTTGACGGGGTGGCGCACCAGGTGGGCACCGGTGCCGGCGATGTGCTCGGCGGAGTCGTCGGTGCTGCCGTCGTCGACGACGACGATGTTCGGGAAGGTCTCGCGTGCTCCCTCGACGACCTCGGCGATCACCTGGCCCTCGTTATAGGCCGGTATGACCAGCCAGACATCGTCGTATTGGGACACGGTAGCTCCAGCGGAATGGGGCACGGCGTGCGTCGCGTGCGCAGTGTTCGGGGGGGCGTCGAGGACCGGCATGGTAGTCACTCCCTGACCGCCCCGGCGCCCAGCGGGCTTGCTTCGCCCGGGTGCCCGGCTCCCCCGGCGGCTCCCCCGGTCGCCCCGGGGAACCTCAGCCTCAGCACCGCCAGCATACCGAGCACGGTGGCAGCGGAGCCGAGGGCGTAGGCCAGGATGACGCGCAGGGCCACGTCGCCCGGCGCGAAAGTGACGCCGGCCAGGACGGCGGTTCCGACGGCCCAGCACATCAGTTGCAGGTTGTGGCGCTTGAACACCATCAGCGCCTGCCCGAGCACCATCGCGAACATGTACGCCACCGTGCCGGCGGACAGCAGGAAGAAGTCGAGGCAGCCGAGCACCGGCTCCGCCCCGAACAGGACCCCGATCAGCCACGGCCCGAGGACGGTGGCGGGCACCCCGCCGGCCAGCCCGAGCAGCCCGACGACCACGCCGATGCGGCGCAGCATCGCCGAGAACGCGGCCCGGTCCCCGGCGGTGTACGCGGCGCTCAACCCGCCCAGCAGCGAGGCCTGGAGCGAGCCGAAGACGAAGAGCGGCACCCGCGCCAGCACGAGGGCGTTCAGCAGGGCTGCGATGAGCACGCTGTCGGCGGGGGCGAGCAGCTTGGTGCTCAGCACCGCCGCGTTGACGACCACCTGCGACAGCAGCGTCGAGCAGATCAGCAGCCCGAGGCCGCCCGTCAGCTCCCGCCAGGCGATCCGCTCGCCGGGCTCCACGGCCCGCAGCAGCGTCGGCAGCGTGGCCAGCACGGCGGCGACGGGGGCGAGGGCCAGCACCAGGCTGAACGCGAGCGCCGACCGGATCCCGAGCACGGCGCAGCCGAAGGCGAGGAGGATGCGCAGCCCGCCGTCCAGGGCGAGTTGGAGCCCGTACGCGCCGAACCGGCCGAGCCCGGCCAGGACTCCGCGGGTCAGGTAGCAGACGGCCATGCCGGTGAAGGCGCCGCCGAGCGCGGCGACGAGCCCGCGGTCGCCGTGGAAGAGCAGGTCGGCGAGGGGGCCCGCGCCGAGGCCGAGGACCAGCAGGGTCGCGCCGAGCATCGCGGAGGTCAGCAGGGCGGCGCGGCGCAGCACGGGGGCGGCGCCCTGGCCGAGGACCGCGCGGGCGGCGACGATCCGGGTGAGCTCCTGCTCGATGGGGAAGAACACGCCGATGCCGACGGACATGACGATCGTCCACAGCACGGAGACGTTGGCCATGGCGTCGGTGGACAGGCTGTGGCCGGCCACCCCCAGGTGGACGTAGGAGGCCGCGCCCAGCACGACGGTGCCGCCGGCCACCGCGACGGTGCCCGGCGGCAGCGCCGCGGTGGCCTTGGCCGTCAGGGACTTCATCCCGCGGCGCCGTTCCGCGCCGCGCCGGCCAGCCGCGTGAACACGGGCGCGGCCATCGCCTCGGCCAGCTGCTCGCGCCAGTCGGGCAGCGGGGCCAGGCCCGCCCCGGCCCACCGGTCGTGCGCGAGCACGCTGAACGCGGGGCGCACGGCCGGGCGGACGAAGGCCGCGGAGGTGGTCGGGCGGATGCGCTCGGGGTCCAGGCCGGCGAGCCGGTAGCTCTCGCGGGCCAGCCCGAACCAGGTGGTCCGGCCGCTCGCGGTGCCGTGGTAGACCCCGCCCGGGGCCCGGCCGCCCAGTGCGGCCAGACCCAGCTCGACCAGGCGCCGGGCCAGGGCGAGCGACCACGTGGGCTGCCCGTGCTGGTCGTCGACCACGTCGAGGGTGTCGCGCTGGGCGGCCAGTTTCAGCATGGTGGCCACGAAGTTGGGCCCGTGCTCGCCGTACAGCCAGGCGGTGCGCACGACGTAGCCGTCGTGCGGAAGCAGCTCGGCGACGGCCTGCTCGCCGGCGAGCTTGCTGCGCCCGTACGCGTTGACGGGGCCGGTGGCGGCGTCCTCGCCGTACGGCTCGGCGGCGTCGCCGGGCAGCACGTAGTCGGTGGAGACGTGCAGCAGGCGCGCCCCGGCGGCGGCGCAGGCCGCGGCGAGGACGCGTACGCCGGTGCCGTTGACGGCGGTGGCGGCCTCCTCGGCGCTCTCCGCGCCGTCCACGTCGGTCCAGGCGGCGCAGTTGACGACCACGGCGGCGCCCTCGACGGCGGTCCGCACGGCTGCCGGGTCCGTGATGTCGAGGTCCGCCCGGCCGAGGCCCGCGGCCTCGATCCCGGCGTCCTTCAGTACGGCCAGGACGTCCTGGCCGAGCATGCCCACGGCACCGGTGACGAGCCAGCGCCCGGCGGGAGGGGCGGGGTTCATGGCGGGCACGGTCACTTCTGCAGCGCTGCCTTGTCCTTCAGCGGCTCCCACCAGGCGCGGTTCTCGCGGTACCAGGCGATGGTCTGCGCGATGCCGTCCTCGAAGCGGACCTGCGGGCTGTAGCCCAGCTCGGCGTTGATCTTGCTGATGTCGATGGAGTAGCGCAGGTCGTGGCCCTTGCGGTCCTCCACGTGCTCGACCATGTCCCAGTCCAGGCCCGCGGCCTCCAGCAGCACGCCGGTGAGCTCCTTGTTGGTGAGCTCGGTGCCGCCGCCGATGTTGTAGACCTCGCCGCCGCGGCCCTTGCGCATGGCCAGGTCGATGCCGCGGCAGTGGTCGGAGACGTGCAGCCAGTCGCGGACGTTGCCGCCGTTGCCGTACAGCGGGACCTTCCGGCCGTCCATCAGGTTGGTGACGAACAGCGGGATGACCTTCTCCGGGAACTGGTAGTGCCCGTAGTTGTTGGAGCAGCGGGTGACCACGACGTCCATGCCGTGGGTGCGCGCGTACGCCAGCGCCAGCAGGTCGGAGGAGGCCTTCGAGGCGGAGTACGGGGAGTTGGGCACCAGCGGCCACTCCTCGGTCCAGGAGCCCTCGTTGATGGAGCCGTACACCTCGTCCGTGGAGATGTGCACGAAGCGGCCGACGCCGTGCTTGCGGGCGGCGTCCAGCAGCACCTGCGTGCCGACGACGTTGGTCATCACGAACGGGCCGGCGCCCGCGATGGAGCGGTCGACGTGGGACTCGGCGGCGAAGTGCACCACCACGTCGTGGCCGGGCATCACCTCGTCCACCGCGACCGGGTCGCAGATGTCGCCCTTGACGAACTTGTAACCCGCGTGTCCGGCGACCGGGTCGAGATTGGCCTCCACACCGGAGTAGGTCAGCTTGTCGAAGACCGTGATCTGGGCGGATGCATCCGCACCGAGCTGCTGGCGGACGAATTCTGAACCGATGAAGCCGGCGCCGCCGGTCACGAGGATGCGCATAGTACGAAGAGTCTAGTCGCTTGTACTACCACCCCACCGGCCCGGACCGCTTCCCTCCGCTTCCTCTCGCATAGGGTTGTGCCCATGCGTGGAATTCTCTTGGCCGGCGGCACCGGATCCCGACTCTGGCCGCTGACCCGGGCAGTCTCTAAGCAGCTGCTCCCCGTCTTCGACAAGCCGATGATCTACTACCCGCTGTCCACCCTGGTCATGGCGGGAATCAGCGAGATCCTCGTCATCACCACCCCGGAGGACCGTGCGCAGTTCGAGCGGCTGCTCGGCGACGGCTCGCAGTTCGGGCTGCGGCTGGAATACGCCGTCCAGGAGCGCCCCGAGGGCATCGCCCAGGCCTTCGTCCTCGGCGCCGACTTCATCGGCGAGGAGTCCGTCGCGCTGATCCTCGGCGACAACATCTTCCACGGCAGCGGCCTCGGCACCCGCCTCGCCGAGCACACCGGCGCCAAGGGCGGCCGCGTCTTCGCGTACCCCGTCGCGGACCCGACCGCGTACGGCGTGGTCGAGTTCGACGAGAACGGCCAGGCCATCTCCATCGAGGAGAAGCCCGAGAAGCCCAAGTCCCGCTACGCGGTGCCCGGTCTGTACTTCTACGACAACCGCGTCGTGGAGATAGCCCGGGGGCTCGAGCCCAGCGCCCGAGGCGAACTGGAGATCACCGCCGTCAACGACGCGTACCTGCGCGCCGGCGAGCTGAACGTCACCATCCTCGACCGCGGAACGGCCTGGCTGGACACCGGGACCTTCGTCTCGATGGTCCAGGCCTCGGAGTTCGTCCGCGTCATAGAGGAGCGCCAGGGCTTCAAGATCGGCTGCATCGAGGAGGCCGCCTGGCGGGCGGGCCTGATCGACGACGCGCAGCTGCGCGAACTGGCCGAACCGCTGCTGAAGAGCGGCTACGGGCAGTACCTCGTGAACCTGCTCGACGAGGAGGGCGGCCGGTGAAGTTCCGCGAACTGTCCCTCGAAGGCGTCTTCGAGGTCACCCCTCAGCTGCACGGCGACCCGCGCGGCCTGTTCACCGAGTGGTACCGCTTCGACCGGCTCTCCGAACTCGTCGGGCACCCGCTGAAGCTGGCCCAGGCCAATCTCTCGGTCTCCTCCCGCGGCGTGGTCCGCGGCATCCACTTCGCCGACGTGCCGCCCGGCCAGGCCAAGTACGTGACCTGCGTCCGCGGCGCCGTCCTCGACGTCATCGTGGACCTGCGGGTCGGCTCCCCGACCTTCGGGCGCTGGGAGGGCGTGCGCCTGGACGACGTGGACCGCCGTGCGGTCTACATCCCCGAGGGCATGGGCCACGGCTTCTGCGCGCTCACGGACGACGCCACGCTTTCGTACCTGTGCTCGGAGACGTACAACCCGACCGGCGAGCACGCGGTTCACCCGCTCGACCCCGATCTGGGCATCGAGTGGCCCGCCGACGCCCCGCAGCTGTCGGCGCGCGACGAGGCCGCCCCGTCGCTGGCCGAGGCCATCGAGACGGGCCTGCTGCCGGACTACGCCGCCTGCAAGCGGTTCACGGAGTCCCTGCGCGTCCAGGACTGACGGCGCCGCCGCCGCGCCCGCACGCACGCACCGAAGGGCCGCACCCGCGAGGGGGTGCGGCCCTTTCCGTACGCGCACCTCCGCGCCGAGCCCGGGCAGCACGAAGGGCCCCTCCCCCGCCGCCGAAGCGGCCGGGAAGGGGCCCTCGTGTCAGACACGGAGCCCGCTCGCGCGGACTACCAGGTCAGAACGTGAAGGAACTTACTTCACGATCTTGGTGACCTGGCCGGCGCCCACGGTGCGACCACCCTCACGGATGGCGAACTTCAGGCCCTCCTCCATGGCGACCGGCTGGATCAGCTGGACGGACATCTCGGTGTTGTCGCCCGGCATGACCATCTCGGTGCCCTGCGGCAGGGTCACAACGCCCGTCACGTCCGTGGTACGGAAGTAGAACTGCGGACGGTAGTTGTTGAAGAACGGCGTGTGGCGGCCACCCTCGTCCTTGGACAGGATGTAGGCCTGGGCCTCGAACTCGGTGTGCGGGGTGACCGAACCCGGCTTGATGATGACCTGGCCGCGCTCGACGTCCTCGCGCTTGATGCCGCGGAGCAGCAGACCGACGTTCTCACCGGCCTGGCCCTCGTCGAGCAGCTTGCGGAACATCTCGATGCCGGTGACCGTGGTGGTGGTCTTCTCGTTCTTGATGCCGATGATGTCGACGGTCTCGTTGACCTTGAGGACACCACGCTCGATGCGGCCGGTGACGACCGTACCGCGACCGGTGATGGTGAAGACGTCCTCGACCGGCATCAGGAACGGCTTGTCGGTGTCGCGCGGCGGGGTCGGGATCGACTCGTCGACGGCCTTCATCAGGCCGAGGAGCTTGTCGCCCCACTCCTTGTCGCCCTCGAGGGCCTTCAGCGCGGAGACGCGGACGACCGGCAGGTCGTCGCCCGGGAACTCGTACTCGGAGAGCAGCTCGCGGACCTCGAGCTCGACGAGCTCCAGGATCTCCTCGTCGTCCACCATGTCGGCCTTGTTCAGGGCGACGACGATGTACGGAACGCCGACCTGGCGGGCCAGGAGCACGTGCTCCTTGGTCTGCGGCATCGGGCCGTCGGTGGCGGCGACCACGAGGATCGCGCCGTCCATCTGCGCGGCACCGGTGATCATGTTCTTGATGTAGTCGGCGTGACCCGGGCAGTCGACGTGAGCGTAGTGACGCTCCTCCGTCTGGTACTCGACGTGCGCGATGGAGATGGTGATACCGCGCTGGCGCTCCTCGGGAGCCTTGTCGATCTGGTCGAAGGCCGAGGCCTCGTTCAGGTCCGGGTACGCGTCGTGCAGCACCTTGGTAATGGCGGCCGTGAGGGTCGTCTTACCGTGGTCAATGTGACCGATGGTGCCGATGTTGACGTGCGGCTTAGTCCGCTCGAACTTCGCCTTCGCCACGGGGTTCCTCCTGGAGAGTGGTTCTGTACGCCTTACTCATCGGCGCCAGGTGATCTTTGCTGGAAAGCCGGCCCCCGGGGCAACAGGTTTTTTGCATTGCACCTGCTGCCCCAGAGGTTCCGGTGACAAGCCTAAAGCGTGTACTCGGGAGAGTTACTCGCCCTTGGCCTTCGCGATGATCTCCTCGGCGACGTTCCGCGGAACCTCGGCGTAGGAGTCGAACTGCATCGAGTAGCTGGCGCGACCCGAGGTCT
The DNA here is from genome assembly GCF_040704625.1 of Streptomyces sp. NPDC046866. Taxonomy (NCBI): domain Bacteria; kingdom Bacillati; phylum Actinomycetota; class Actinomycetes; order Kitasatosporales; family Streptomycetaceae; genus Streptomyces; species Streptomyces sp. NPDC046866. The sequence continues at coordinate 260,966 of NZ_JBEYXN010000003.1, read as the reverse complement.
TGCTGCGGAGGTCTCCGACGTAGCCGAACATCTCCGAAAGCGGCACGAGGCCCTTCACGACGCGGGCGCCGTGACGCTCCTCCATGGCCTGGATCTGGCCACGGCGGGAGTTGATGTCGCCGATGACGTCACCCATGTAGTCCTCGGGCGTGGTGACCTCGACGGCCATCATCGGCTCGAGCAGGACGGGGGACGCCTTGCGCGCGGCCTCCTTGAAGGCCTGCGAACCGGCGATCTTGAACGCGAGCTCGGAGGAGTCGACCTCGTGGAAGGCACCGTCGAGAAGCGTGACGCGGACGCCCGTCATCTCGTAGCCGGCCAGGATGCCGAACTGCATGGCCTCCTGCGCACCGGCGTCGACCGAAGGGATGTACTCCTTCGGCACGCGGCCACCGGTGACCTTGTTCACGAACTCGTACGCCGGACCGTCGGTCTCGGTGATCGGCTCGATCGCGATCTGCACCTTGGCGAACTGACCGGTACCACCGGTCTGCTTCTTGTGCGTGTAGTCGTGGCGCTCGACCGACTTGCGGATGGTCTCGCGGTACGCGACCTGCGGCTTGCCGACGTTGGCCTCGACCTTGAACTCGCGCTTCATACGGTCGACCAGCACCTCGAGGTGCAGCTCGCCCATACCGCCGAGGATGGTCTGGCCCGTCTCCTCGTCCGAGTGAACGTGGAAGGAGGGGTCCTCCTCCGCGAGACGCTGGATGGCGACACCCAGCTTCTCCTGGTCACCCTTGGACTTGGGCTCGATGGCGACCTGGATGACCGGCGCCGGGAAGTCCATGGACTCCAGGATGACCGGGTTCTTCTCGTCGCACAGCGTCTCACCGGTGGTGGTCTGCTTCAGGCCCATGACGGCGACGATGTCGCCGGCGCCCACCGAGTCGATCTCCTCACGCTTGTTCGCGTGCATGCGGTAGATCTTGCCGATGCGCTCCTTCTTGCCCTTGACGGAGTTCTGCACCGCAGTGCCGGCCTCCAGGCGGCCCGAGTAAACCCGGACGAAGGTGAGCTTGCCGAGGTGCGGGTCGCTCATGATCTTGAAGGCGAGCGCGGCGAGGGGCTCCTCGTCCGACGGCTTGCGCTTCACGACGACCTCGGCGTCCTTGACGTCGTGGCCCTCGATGGCCTCGATGTCGAGCGGCGACGGGAGGTAGCGGACGACCGCGTCGAGCAGGGGCTGGACACCCTTGTTCTTGAACGCAGTACCACAGAACACCGCGGTGATCGTGGAACCGCCACCCTTGCCGGAGCCGATGATGATGCGGCGCACGGCGGCGTGCAGCTGCTCCTCGGTCGGCTCCTCGCCGCCCAGGTACAGCTCCATGATCTCGTCGTCGTTCTCGGCGACGGCCTCGAGCAGCTTGCCGCGCCACTCCTCGGCGGCCTCGGCGTGCGTGGCCGGGATGTCGACGATGTCGTACATCTCGCCCTTGGTCGCCTCGGCGGACCAGACGAGCGCCTTCATCTTCACCAGGTCGACAACGCCCTGGAAGTCGGCCTCGGCACCGATCGGGAGCTGCATGACGATCGGAACCGCGCCCAGGCGGTCCTTGATCATGTCGACGCAGCGGTGGAACTCGGCGCCGGTGCGGTCGAGCTTGTTGACGAAGCAGATGCGCGGCACGCCGTAACGGTCGGCCTGGCGCCACACCGTCTCGGACTGCGGCTCCACACCGGCGACACCGTCGAACACGGTGACGGCACCGTCGAGGACGCGGAGCGAACGCTCCACCTCGACCGTGAAGTCCACGTGACCCGGGGTGTCGATGATGTTGATGGTGTGGTCGACGTCCTCGAGCGGCCAGTGGCAGGTCGTCGCGGCAGACGTGATCGTGATGCCGCGCTCCTGCTCCTGCTCCATCCAGTCCATCGTGGCAGCGCCGTCGTGGACCTCACCGATCTTGTAAGACACACCGGTGTAGAACAGGATGCGCTCGGTGGTGGTCGTCTTGCCCGCGTCGATGTGGGCCATGATGCCGATGTTGCGCACCTTGGCCAGGTCAAGCGAAGTGGTAGCCATAAGGCTTCAGTCTTCTCTCGGTCTCGATGTGGGTTGCGACTACCAGCGGTAGTGCGCGAAGGCCTTGTTGGACTCGGCCATCTTGTGCGTGTCCTCACGCTTCTTGACGGCCGCACCGAGGCCGTTCGAGGCGTCGAGGAGCTCGTTCATGAGGCGCTCGGTCATGGTCTTCTCGCGGCGGGCGCGGGAGTAACCCACGAGCCAGCGCAGGGCCAGGGTCGACTGGCGACCCGGCTTGACCTCGACCGGAACCTGGTAGGTCGCGCCACCGACGCGGCGGGACTTGACCTCGAGGGACGGCTTGACGTTCTCCAGCGCGCGCTTCAGCGTGATGACCGGGTCGTTGCCCGTCTTCTCGCGGAGGCCTTCCATGGCGCCGTAGACGATGCGCTCGGCGGTGGAGCGCTTGCCGTTCAGCAGGATCTTGTTGATCAGCGAGGTGACAAGAGGAGACTGGTAGACCGGGTCGATGATGACCGGGCGCTTCGGGGCGGGGCCCTTACGAGGCATTCTTACTTCTCCTTCTTGGCGCCGTAGCGGCTGCGGGCCTGCTTGCGGTTCTTGACAGCCTGGGTGTCAAGCGCACCGCGGATGATCTTGTAGCGAACACCCGGCAGGTCCTTCACACGGCCACCACGCACGAGCACGATCGAGTGCTCCTGCAGGTTGTGTCCCTCACCCGGAATGTAAGCGGTGACCTCGATGCCGGAGGTCAGACGCACACGCGCGACCTTGCGGAGCGCCGAGTTCGGCTTCTTCGGGGTGGTCGTGAACACACGCGTGCAGACGCCACGGCGCTGGGGCGAAGCCTCGAGCGCGGGCGTCTTCGTCTTCTCGACCTTGTCCTGCCGGCCCTTACGGACCAGCTGCTGGATCGTAGGCACTACTTCTCCGGTTTCTGTGTGCCGTGTAGTGAAGCTAACCTGGAACATTTCCCCGACCCACGCGGTCGGGTGTGTCGGATCCGGCAGGCCTCCGCGCAGGCGCGGAAATGCTCGCGTGGATCTCGGTGGCCGGTGCGGCTCGCGTGCGGTTGATGGACACGCACGGGAGCCCAGGCACACCCCAGGCACAAGGTCTGAGCGTACCCACCGCATCCACTCCGGTCAAAACAAAGGCCCCTCCGCCGCAGCCGCGACATCCCTGCCGGTCATGTGCCGCTTGGGCCGACGGCTCCGGGGCGGCGCCGGCGCGCGGATGTGGTATATGCCGGCCGGCGGCGGCTCGCGGAACCGGAGCACCCCGCGACAACTAAACTGCGTCAGCGATTCGGCCCGGAGGGGCACGACCCGTACGAGCGGCGCCGGCGAGCAGGCGCGCGGCGCGCGCGGCACGACACGAGCACCAGGGAGCGGGACATTGCGGACGGTCACCTCGGAGCCGACGGCCGCGGACCGCCCGGTCCGCCCGTCGCCGGACCGCCGGTACCCCCGGCGCCCCCGCCTCGCCCGCCTGTACGCCCCGCTGCTGGCCTTCGTCATCACCGCCGGTGCCTTCTGCGCCTCCTGGGCGGCCCGCGGCACCTTCCCCTTCGGCAACACGGGCCGGGCGATCAACGACCAGGCCAACCAGTACGTGCCCTTCCACCGGGCGCTGTGGGACCTGGTCCACGGGCAGGCCGCCGGCGACGTGCTGTTCAGCTGGCGCTCCGGCTTTGGCCAGCAGTTCCTCTCGGACTACCACACCTACCTCGGCAATCCGTTCTCCTGGCTCGCCGTCCTCGTCCCGCGGGCCCACGTCGACCTCGCCGTCTTCGCGATCACCCCGGTCACCATGGGCACCGCCGCCGCCGTGATGGCCGTCTACCTCGGCAAGCTGCACCCCGGTCCCTGGTGGCAGCGCGGGGTCCTCGGCGCCTGCTACGGGCTGTGCGGCTGGGCGCTCAGCGACGCCTCGTACATCCCCATGTGGCTGTGGGGGCTGGTCGCGTTCCCGCTGCTCGGCATCGCCGTCGAATGGTGCCTGGAGGAGCGCCGCTGGCCGGGCGTCGCCCTGTTCGTCGCCCTCGCCTGGTTCGGCAACTTCTACACGGCGATGATGGCCACGATGGCCGCCTGCGTGCTGCTCGCCGTCCGCCTGGGCACGGTGGGCCTCACCGGCCGGCAGCGCCTCGGCGCCCTGTGGCGGGCCGCCACCGCCACCGGGACCGGCATCCTGCTCACCCTGCCGCTGCTGCTGCCCTCGTTCCTGTCCAGCGGCGCCGCGCAGCCGACGCAGGCCGGCTCCTTCGCACCGGTGCGCACCGAGATCTTCCTCGCGGGCATGCTGCCCGCGACCCACCTGTGGGGCGGCCGGCCGCGCCTGTACGTGGCCTCCCTGGGCCTGATCCTGGCCGGCTCCTTCGTCCTGAACACCGCCGTCGCGCGCCGGACCCGCCTGGTGTGGGCCGCGGCGACCGTGCTGGTGGCGGCCTCGTTCCAGTTCCCGCCCACCCAGTACCTGTGGCACGGGCTGGCGGTGCCCAACGGCAACCCGTACCGGGAGGCCTTCGTCTTCAGCGGGATGGTGGTCGTCCTCGCCTGGCTGTCCCTGGCGAACCGGCCCCGCCCGCTGCACCTCGCACTGACGGCCGGCCTGCTGGTCGCCGCCACCTTCGTGCTGCGGCACACCAACGACTTCGGCGGCTGGACCTGGCCGGCGGTGCTGGGCGGCGGCGCGGTCTCGCTGCTGGCGCTGGTGCTGCTCTCGCTGGGCGGGAAGCGGCGGTACCTGATCCCCCTCGCGGCCGCCCTGATGGTCGGGGTGGTCTTCGCCGAGTCCACCGCGGCCGCGGTGAACGCCGACGCCCGGCGCTCGCGCGAGCGCTGGGCCAAGCCGGTCCCCACCTCCAACCGCTCGATCACCGCGCACGAGGAGGCCGTGCGCCGCGCCGACGGCTGGCCGGCCTACCGGACCGACTCGGGCGCGCCGCAGACCTCGTACAATGACGCCCTCGCCCTCGGCGCGCAGGGGCCGCAGTACTACAGCAGCTACCTCCCGGAGGCCACGTACCAGGCCCTGGAGCCCCTCGGCTACGGCTTCAAGAACGACGGCCGGACCTTCTTCGGCGCCGACAACCCGGTGCTGGACGCGGTCTTCTCCATCGGTGCCCGGGTCCACCCGGGCCCGGCGAAGGACACCTGGACGGCCACCCGCTTCCCCGCTCCCCCGCTGGTCACGGTCCGCGGCGCCGCCTTCACCTCGCCGAACCCGGCGGACAGCGTCTACGCCCGCCAGGAGAACGTCCTGGGCGCCGCCGTCTACCGGGTCCCGCGGACGGTCCGCGGCGGGAGCGCGGCGGAGCAGACGTACACCGCGCAGTGCACGCCCGGCTCGGAGGCGTACTGGTTCTCCCCGGCCCTGTACGGAACCCTCGCCTCCGGCGGCACGGAGCGCCCCCTGGAGGACCGGATGACCGGCGTGCTGAAGCTGGGCCCGGTCCCGGCCGACGGCACGGTCGCCGTCACCGTGAAGACCCGCACCCAGGACGCCACGGCCGGCGAGCACCCGATCGGGTGCCTGGACCGGGCCGCGCTCGACGCCCGGATCCGCACCCTCGCCGAAACCGGCGCGAGCGCGGTCCGGCCCACCGGCCACGGCATCGAGGCGACCCTGCCGGCCCCGGGCACGGCGGCGACCGCCGTCCTCGCCACGACCGACATCCCGGGCTGGCGGTGCACGGTCGACGGCGAGCCGGCCGCCCCGGCCTCCTTCCACGGCCTGCTGTCCCTCTCCCTGGCCCCGGGCGCCCGCCACCTCGCGTGCACCTTCACCCCCAAGGGCCTCATCCCGGGTCTGGCCGGTCCGGCCCTGGCCCTCCTGGCCCTGGCCACCACCACCCTCCTCCCCCACCTCCGCCGCCGCCTCCGCCGCCGGGAGGCCTGACCGGCCCCGATACCGCGTTGCGGCCGCTCCGCGCCCGATGCGCTCAAACGCCGCGCGGGCTGGATCCGCCGACCCGCCGACGTTGACGCCGGGTCGGCCCACCGGCCTTCGAAGCCGCGGCCCGGCACAATCCAGCCCCGCCGGCGTGTGAGGCGCGGGGTCTGGGGCGGCGCCCCGAGGAACCCGGCTCCCCCGGGCACCGGGCGGCTGGCGGCTGGCGGCCTGGCGGCTGGCGGCTGGCGGCTGGCGGCTGGCGGCTGGCGGCTGGCGGCTGGCGGCTGGCGGCTGGCGGCTGGCGGCTGGCGGCTGGCGGCGGCAACGAAGAAGCCCCCCGCCGCTCCTCTCGGAGCAGCGGGGGGCTTCTGGGTGACCCTTAGCCGTTGTACGGGCCGTAGTCGTAGTCCTCCAGCGGGACCGCCTGGCCGGAGCCGGTGCCGAAGGGCGAGTAGTCGATGTCGTCGTAGCCGACGGCCGAGTACATCGCGGCCTTCGCCTCCTCGGTCGGCTCGACCCGGATGTTGCGGTAGCGGGCGAGGCCCGTACCGGCCGGGATGAGCTTACCGATGATGACGTTCTCCTTCAGGCCGATGAGGCTGTCGGACTTGGCGTTGATCGCCGCGTCCGTCAGGACTCGGGTCGTCTCCTGGAAGGAGGCGGCCGACAGCCAGGATTCCGTCGCCAGCGAGGCCTTGGTGATACCCATCAGCTGCGGACGGCCGGAGGCGGGGTGACCGCCCTCGGTGACCACACGACGGTTCTCGTGCTCGAAGCGCGAGCGCTCCACGAGCTCGCCCGGCAGCAGCTCCGCGTCGCCGGACTCGATGATCGTCACGCGGCGCAGCATCTGCCGGATGATGATCTCGATGTGCTTGTCGTGGATCGACACGCCCTGCGAGTTGTAGACCTTCTGGACCTCGCCGACCAGGTGCACCTGGACGGCGCGCTGGCCGAGGATGCGCAGCACGTCGTGCGGGTTGGTGGCACCCGCGGTGAGCTTCTGGCCCACCTCGACGTGGTCGCCCTCGTGGACGATGACCTTGGCGCGCTTGGAGATCGGGTAGGCCGTCTCGTCGCTGCCGTCGTCCGGGGTGATGACGATCTTCTTGGTCTTCTCGGTCTCCTCGATCCGCACGCGGCCGGCGGCCTCGGAGATCGGGGCGACACCCTTCGGGGTACGGGCCTCGAAGAGCTCGACGACACGCGGCAGACCCTGGGTGATGTCGTCACCGGCCACACCACCGGTGTGGAAGGTACGCATCGTCAGCTGGGTACCGGGCTCACCGATGGACTGGGCGGCGATGATGCCGACCGCCTCACCGATGTCGACCAGCTTGCCGGTGGCCAGCGAGCGGCCGTAGCAGTACGCACAGGTACCGACGGCGGACTCACAGGTCAGGACGGAGCGGGTCTTGACCTCCTCGACGCCGTTGGCGACGAGGGCGTCGATCAGGACGTCGCCGAGGTCCACGTTGGCCGGCGCGATGACCTTGCCGTCGACGACCACGTCCTCCGCCAGCATGCGGGCGTAGACCGAGGTCTCGACGTCGTCGGCCTTGCGCAGGACGCCGTCCTCGCCCTTGACCGCGATCTTCAGCTTCAGACCGCGCTCGGTGCCGCAGTCCTCCTCGCGGATGATCACGTCCTGCGAGACGTCCACCAGACGACGGGTCAGGTAACCCGAGTCGGCGGTACGCAGGGCGGTGTCCGCCAGACCCTTACGGGCACCGTGCGTGGAGATGAAGTACTCCAGCACCGTGAGGCCCTCGCGGAAGGACGCCTTGATCGGACGCGGGATGGTCTCGTTCTTCGCGTTCGACACCAGACCACGCATACCGGCGATCTGCCTCATCTGCATCATGTTTCCTCGGGCACCCGAGTCAACCATCATGAAGATGGGGTTGGTCTTGGGGAAGTTCGCGTTCATCGCCTCGGCGACCTCGTTGGTCGCCTTGGTCCAGATCGCGATGAGCTCCTGCGTGCGCTCGTCCTTGGTGATCAGACCGCGCTCGTACTGCTTCTGGACCTTCTCGTCCTGGGCCTCGTAGCCCGCGACGATCTCCTTCTTGGCCTCGGGGACCACGACGTCGGAGATGGCCACGGTGACGCCGGAACGGGTCGCCCAGTGGAAGCCGGCCGCCTTCAGGTTGTCGAGCGTCGCCGCCACGATGACCTTGGGGTAGCGCTCGGCCAGGTCGTTGACGATCTCGGAGAGCTGCTTCTTGCCCACCGAGTAGTCGACGAACGGGTAGTCCTCCGGCAGCAGCTCGTTGAAGAGCGCACGACCCAGCGTGGTCTTCAGACGGAAGCTGTCGCCCGGCTGGAACTCCTGCTCACCCTCCTCGGCGACCGGGGGGACCCAGCCGCGCGGCGGGATGGTGCCCACCGGGAAGCGGATGTCGACCGACGCCTGGAGCGAGAGCTCGCCGGCGTCGAACGCCATGATCGCCTCGGCCGTGGAGCCGAACGCGCGGCCCTCGCCCTTGACGTTGCGCAGCTCGCCGTCCGTGGTCAGGAAGAACAGACCGAGGACCATGTCCTGGGTCGGCATCGTGACCGGGCGGCCGTCGGCCGGCTTGAGGATGTTGTTCGAGGACAGCATCAGGATGCGGGCCTCGGCCTGCGCCTCCGCGGAGAGCGGCAGGTGGACGGCCATCTGGTCACCGTCGAAGTCCGCGTTGAACGCGGTGCAGACGAGCGGGTGGATCTGGATGGCCTTGCCCTCGACCAGCTGCGGCTCGAAGGCCTGGATGCCGAGGCGGTGCAGCGTGGGCGCACGGTTCAGCAGCACCGGGTGCTCGGCGATGACCTCTTCGAGGACGTCGTACACGACGGTGCGGCCGCGCTCGACCATGCGCTTGGCCGACTTGATGTTCTGCGCGTGGTTCAGGTCGACCAGGCGCTTCATCACGAACGGCTTGAAGAGCTCCAGCGCCATGGCCTTGGGCAGGCCGCACTGGTGCAGCTTCAGCTGCGGGCCGACGACGATCACGGAACGCGCCGAGTAGTCGACGCGCTTGCCGAGCAGGTTCTGGCGGAAGCGACCCTGCTTGCCCTTCAGCATGTCGCTGAGGGACTTCAGCGGACGGTTGCCGGGGCCCGTGACCGGGCGGCCGCGGCGGCCGTTGTCGAAGAGGGCGTCGACCGCCTCCTGGAGCATGCGCTTCTCGTTGTTCACGATGATCTCGGGCGCACCGAGGTCGAGAAGGCGCTTCAGGCGGTTGTTGCGGTTGATCACGCGGCGGTACAGGTCGTTCAGGTCGGAGGTCGCGAAGCGGCCACCGTCCAGCTGCACCATCGGACGCAGGTCCGGCGGGATGACCGGGACGCAGTCGAGCACCATGCCCTTGGGGCTGTTGCTGGTCTGCAGGAACGCCGAGACGACCTTGAGGCGCTTGAGCGCACGGGTCTTCTTCTGGCCCTTGCCGGTACGGATGATCTCGCGGAGGCGCTCGGCCTCCTCCTCCAGGTCGAAGGACTCCAGGCGCTTCTGCAGCGCCGCGGCACCCATCGAGCCGTCGAAGTACGTGCCGAAGCGGTCACGCAGCTCGCGGTAGAGGAGCTCGTCGCCCTCCAGGTCCTGGACCTTGAGGTTCTTGAAGCGGTTCCAGACCTCGTCGAGGCGGTCGATCTCGCGCTGCGCGCGGTCGCGCAGCTGCTTCATCTCGCGCTCGGCGCCCTCGCGCACCTTGCGGCGCACGTCGGCCTTGGCGCCCTCGGCCTCGAGCTCGGCCAGGTCGGACTCGAGCTTCTTGGCACGGGCCTCGAGGTCGGCGTCGCGGCGGTTCTCGATCTGCTGGCGCTCGACGGAGACGTGGGCCTCCAGCGACGGCAGGTCGCGCTGGCGGCGCTCGTCGTCGACGAACGTGATCATGTACGCGGCGAAGTAGATGACCTTCTCGAGGTCCTTCGGCGCGAGGTCCAGCAGGTAGCCCAGGCGCGACGGAACGCCCTTGAAGTACCAGATGTGGGTGACGGGAGCGGCAAGCTCGATGTGGCCCATCCGCTCACGGCGCACCTTGGCGCGCGTGACCTCGACGCCACAGCGCTCACAGATGATGCCCTTGAAGCGGACACGCTTGTACTTGCCGCAGTAGCACTCCCAGTCCCGGGTGGGGCCGAAGATCTTCTCGCAGAAGAGTCCGTCCTTCTCGGGCTTCAGGGTGCGGTAGTTGATGGTCTCCGGCTTCTTGACCTCGCCGTGCGACCAGGTACGGATGTCGTCCGCGGTGGCAAGGCCGATCCGCAGCTCGTCGAAGAAGTTGACGTCGAGCACTGTGCGTCAATCCCTCTTTCGGGGTCGTGTCTCTTGATCAGTGGTCTGAACGGTCCCGGGGACGGCGGGGGCTCCTCGTGGGAGCCCCCGCCAGGCCCGTCAGACCTCTTCGACGCTGCTCGGCTCGCGCCGGGACAGGTCGATACCGAGCTCCTCCGCAGCGCGGAAGACGTCCTCGTCGGTGTCGCGCATCTCGATGGACATGCCGTCCGAGGACAGCACCTCCACATTGAGGCAGAGCGACTGCATTTCCTTGATGAGCACCTTGAAGGACTCGGGAATGCCCGGCTCGGGGATGTTCTCGCCCTTGACGATGGCCTCGTACACCTTCACGCGGCCGGTGACGTCGTCGGACTTGATGGTCAGGAGCTCCTGGAGGGCGTAGGCGGCGCCGTAAGCCTCGAGCGCCCACACCTCCATCTCACCGAAGCGCTGGCCACCGAACTGCGCCTTACCACCCAGCGGCTGCTGCGTGATCATCGAGTACGGACCGGTCGAACGGGCGTGGAGCTTGTCGTCGACCAGGTGGTGGAGCTTGAGGATGTACATGTACCCGACCGAGATCGGGTCCGGGAACGGCTCGCCGGAGCGGCCGTCGAACAGGCGCGCCTTGCCCGACGGCAGGACCAGGCGGTCGCCGTCGCGGTTCGGGATGGTGTGCTCGAACAGGCCGGCGAGCTCGTCCTCGCGGGCGCCGTCGAACACGGGGGTGGCGACGTTGGTGCCGGGCTCGACGCGGTCGGCGCCGATGGCCTTCAGTCGCTCGGCCCACTCCTCCGCCAGGCCGGAGACGTCCCAGCCGCGGCTGGCGAGCCAGCCGAGGTGGATCTCCAGGACCTGTCCCGGGTTCATTCGGGACGGGACACCCAGCGGGTTGAGGATGATGTCGACCGGGGTGCCGTCCTCGAGGAAGGGCATGTCCTCGATCGGGAGGATCTTGGAGATGACACCCTTGTTGCCGTGGCGGCCGGCGAGCTTGTCACCGTCGGTGATCTTGCGCTTCTGGGCGACGTAGACGCGGACCAACTGGTTCACGCCCGGGGGAAGCTCGTCGCCCTCCTCGCGGTCGAAGACGCGGACGCCGATGACCTTGCCGATCTCGCCGTGCGGGACCTTCAGGGAGGTGTCGCGGACCTCGCGCGCCTTCTCACCGAAGATCGCGCGGAGCAGGCGCTCCTCGGGGGTCAGCTCGGTCTCACCCTTCGGGGTGACCTTGCCGACCAGGATGTCGCCGGCGACGACGTCCGCACCGATGCGGATGATGCCGCGCTCGTCGAGGTCGGCGAGGACCTCCTCGGAGACGTTCGGGATGTCCCGGGTGATCTCCTCGGGGCCCAGCTTGGTGTCACGGGCGTCGACCTCGTGCTCCTCGATGTGGATCGAGGAGAGGACGTCGTCCTGGACGAGGCGCTGCGACAGGATGATCGCGTCCTCGTAGTTGTGGCCCTCCCACGGCATGAACGCGACGAGCAGGTTCTTGCCCAGCGCCATCTCGCCGTTCTCGGTGGCCGGACCGTCGGCGAGGACCTGGCCGTCGATGACGCGGTCGCCCTCGTTGACGATGACCTTCTGGTTGACCGAGGTGCCCTGGTTCGAGCGGGAGAACTTGGCGACGCGGTACGTGGTGTACGTGCCGTCGTCGTTGGCGACGGTGATGTAGTCGGCCGAGACCTCCTGGACGACACCGTCCTTCTCCGCCTTGATGGAGTCGCCGGCGTCGACGGCGCAGCGGTACTCCATGCCGGTGCCGACGAGCGGCGCCTCCGCCTTGATGAGCGGAACGGCCTGGCGCATCATGTTCGCGCCCATGAGGGCGCGGTTGGCGTCGTCGTGCTCGAGGAAGGGGATCATGGCGGTCGCGACCGACACCATCTGGCGCGGCGAGACGTCCATGTAGTCCACGTCCGTGCCGGGCACGTAGTCGACCTCGCCGCCGCGGCGGCGGACCAGGACGCGGCCCTCGGCGAAGCGCAGCTCCTCGTCCAGGCGCGCGTTGGCCTGGGCGATGACGAAGCGGTCTTCCTCGTCGGCGGTCAGGTAGTCGACCTCGTCGGTCACCTGGGCGTCGACGACCTTGCGGTACGGCGTCTCGACGAAGCCGAACGCGTTGACGCGGCCGTACGAGGCGAGCGAACCGATCAGACCGATGTTCGGGCCTTCGGGGGTCTCGATCGGGCACATGCGTCCGTAGTGGGACGGGTGCACGTCACGGACCTCGAAGCCGGCCCGCTCGCGGCTCAGACCACCGGGGCCGAGCGCGGAGAGACGGCGCTTGTGGGTCAGACCAGACAGGGGGTTGTTCTGGTCCATGAACTGCGACAGCTGGCTGGTGCCGAAGAACTCCTTGATGGAGGCGACGACCGGCCGGATGTTGATCAGGGTCTGCGGCGTGATCGCCTCGACGTCCTGGGTGGTCATGCGCTCGCGCACGACGCGCTCCATACGGGCCAGACCCGTGCGGACCTGGTTCTGGATGAGCTCGCCGACGTTGCGCAGACGACGGTTGCCGAAGTGGTCGATGTCGTCGGTCTCGACGACGATCGAACGGCCGGACTCGCCGATGGTCTCGGTCTCGCCCGCGTGGAGCTTCACCAGGTACTTGATCGTCGCGATGATGTCGTCGACGGTCAGCACGCCGGCGTCGAGCGGCTCGTCCGCGCCCAGCTTCTTGTTGACCTTGTAGCGGCCGACCTTCGCGAGGTCGTAGCGCTTGGGGTTGAAGTAGAGGTTCTCCAGCAGCGTCTGGGCGGCCTCGCGGGTCGGCGGCTCGCCCGGACGGAGCTTGCGGTAGATGTCGAGCAGCGCGTCGTCCTGGCCCTGGGTGTGGTCCTTCTCCAGGGTGGCGCGCATGGACTCGTACTCGCCGAACTCCTCGAGGATCTGCTCGGTGGTCCAGCCGAGCGCCTTCAGGAGGACGGTGACGGACTGCTTGCGCTTGCGGTCGATGCGGACACCGACCATGTCGCGCTTGTCGACCTCCATCTCCAGCCAGGCACCCCGGGACGGGATGATCTTGGCGGAGAAGATGTCCTTGTCGGACGTCTTGTCGATGGAGGAGTCGAAGTAGACGCCGGGGGAGCGCACCAGCTGCGACACGACGACACGCTCGGTGCCGTTGATCACGAAGGTGCCCTTGTTGGTCATGAGCGGGAAGTCGCCCATGAAGACCGTCTGAGACTTGATCTCACCGGTCTCGTTGTTCGTGAACTCGGCCGTGACGAAGAGCGGCGCCGCGTACGTGAAGTCGCGCTCCTTGCACTCGTCGACGGAGTTCTTCGCCGGCTCGAACCGGTGGTCGCGGAAGGTCAGCGACATCGACCCGGAGAAGTCCTCGATCGGCGAGATCTCCTCGAAGATCTCCTCGAGACCGGACTTGGTGGGGACGTCCTGTCCACTCTCGAGCGCCGACTCGACGCGAGACTTCCAGGCGGCATTGCCGAGCAGCCAGTCAAAGCTCTCGGTCTGCAGCGCCAGGAGGTTCGGAACCTCGAGGGGCTCCTTGATCTTTGCAAAGGAGATGCGCAGCGGGGCGGTGCTGGCACCGTTGTTCGTATTGGTCGAGGCGTTGCGCGAGGCGGCCAAGAGGGGGTCCTTCCGAGGGCTCGGACTCACTACGCGCGTACCGGTCCCAGTCGACACCGCGGGGAGAGAACCCCCCGATCCGGCCGAAAGGCCAGGTCAGGGCGATCAGTCACGTGTGCTCGAGCGTGGGCATGCCCCTGGCGACGGGCAGGGGACAGCTAACAGGCAGCGCAAAGGGTCAGTGTAGCCACTCGGCTCACTGATGTCCAGACCAGGTTTCCGGAGACCGGCAACAGGCCTTCCCCACGTCCGTCAAAAACCAACCTTGCTGTCGCTGCGCCGCGCTCCTCGTGCACAGAGCGCGTATCAGTACTGCCCTCTTCGTAGTCGATCCATGCCTCGGATCTCCGATCCCTGCCTGCGGATCTCGGATCGAGCCGGGCCGAGCTCACAACGGGACTGAGAATTGCGCGCCGCGTGCCGTTCGTCAAGGCCCCCTGCTCCGAGCGGATCATCTCGGGACCCTGGCGCGGAGCAACGATGATCACCCTACTCCCCAACGAGACCAGGGCAAGTCAGGCACTGCCGGATACGCCGAAGGGCGACCACCCTTTCGAGTGATCGCCCTTCGCAGAGGCCGTCAGACGGCCTCAGAGGTGTTACTTGACCTCGACGGAGGCACCGGCGCCCTTGAGGGCCTCGGCGGCCTTGTCAGCGGCCTCCTTGTTGACCTTCTCGAGGACCGGCTTCGGGGTGCCGTCGACGAGGTCCTTGGCCTCCTTCAGACCCAGGGAGGTCAGCTCGCGCACGACCTTGATGACCTGGATCTTCTTGTCGCCGGCGCCGGTGAGGATGACGTCGAACTCGTCCTTCTCCTCGACGGCCTCGGCGGCCGGGGCACCCGGGACACCGGCGGCAACGGCGACCGGAGCGGCGGCGGTGACGTCGAACTTCTCCTCGAAGGCCTTCACGAACTCGGCGAGCTCGATGAGGGTCATCTCCTCGAACTGAGCGAGCAGGTCGTCCTGAGACAGCTTCGCCATGATGGGCGATCCTTCCATTAATTCGGCTGGTGCCGAGATGTATCGAAAGGCGGGCGTAACGGCCCGCTACGACCCGCGCACTAGGCGGCGCGGATCAATGCGCGAGCCGAATTACTCGGCACCGCCCTGCTCGTCGAGCTTGGCACGAAGCGCCTCCGCGGTGCGGACGAACTTCGAGGGGAGCGCCTGGAAGAGCGCGGCAGTCTGGGACTGCTTGCCCTTCATGGCACCCGCCAGCTTGGCGAGCAGAACCTCGCGGGACTCGAGGTCCGCAAGCTTCTTGATCTCGTCGGCGGACAGCGCCTTGCCGTCAAGGACACCGCCCTTGATGACGAGCTTCGGGTTGTCCTTGGCGAAGTCACGCAGAGCCTTCGCCGACTCCACCGGGTCACCGGTGACGAAGGCGACCGCGGTCGAACCAGCAAGGTGCTCGTCCAGCGCGGTGATCCCGGCCGAGTTGGCCGCAATCTTGGTCAGCGTGTTCTTCACCACGGCGTACTGGGCGTTCTCACCGAGCGAACGACGCAGCGTCTTGAGCTGCGCAACGGTGAGCCCCGTGTACTCGGTCAGCACAGCGGCGTTCGAGCTGCGGAACATGTCCTCCAGCTCGGCTACCGCGGCAGCCTTGTCGGGCCTTGCCATAGAGCGTCGGCCTCCTTCCGGGTGATGAGGACCGCGCAGAAGGGACTGACATACAAAACGCCCCGGCGCAGGCGCCAGGGCGTAGCTCGACCGGATGAAATCCGGGAGCGCTTCCACAGTCACCTGCGCGGGCCGTCCGCAGTAAGCGGATCCTTCGGTCGCCACACCCTCACGGGCACAGCAACGACCAGCGGTCTTTGGCTTCTGTGGAAGATTAGACGACCGGTCGCCTGTCAGGCAAATCGGTCAGCGCCCGAGGCTCTCCCCGGCTGTCTTGGCGTCGTCGGCCCCGCGTTCCGGCGCCGCCGCGGGCCGTCAGGGCCCCGCGAGGAGCAGTGCGCCGGCCGCGGGGGCGGTGCCGGTCCGGTTCCCGGACGTCTCGGTGCCCTGGGCGCCGTACGTCAGGCGGAGCCCTCCCCCGTGTTCTTCATCATCTCCGCGAGGTCCACGACCTGGTCGGCGGGCGGTGCGGCCACGTCGACCGGCTTGTTGAAGTCGAGCATCTTGATCGTCACGTCCATCGCCCCCTTCGCGCCCTTGCCCTGGGTGCGGACCTGCTTGGTGTGGTGCGTGTCGTCGATCCACATGTCGACGACCATGCTGGTGATGCCCTGCGCCTCGAGGGGCTTGAGGGACCGCTCGCGGCGCTCCTTGGTCGCGGGGTCGCCGCTCGCGGCCGAGGCCCGCATCTGCTCCAGGGTCACCGTGCCGCTGAGGTGCTGGGTCTTCTGCCCGTCGAGGGTCTCCTCGCCCACCACCTTGAGGTCCTTGGACTGCAGCAGGTCGTTCGCCCGGTCCGCCGGGTTCTCGGCGCTCTGCGGGGCCTTGCCGAGCGAGTTCATCCCGTCGGCCGCCTTCGGGTCCAGGGCCTTGAGGTCGAACTTGAGCCACTTGCCCTCGGCGCCCATGTACATGGCCCCGTCGACCATCCGGATCTCGACCTGCCGGCCGGGCTCGCTCGGCGAGGTCATCTTCATGCTCATGGCCGTCTGCGGCTTGAAGGCCGCGGAGACGTCGCCGGTGAAGCTGCCCTCGGGGGTGCTGCCGGACATCGTGTAGTGGACGGACCCGATCTCCTCGGACGCCTTGCGGGCGCCCTCCAGCAGCGCGGCCGGGGCCGCCTGTGCGGCCCCGCCCCGGTCCGCGGGCGCGGAGGCGGAGGCGGACGGCGCACCCGCGGCCGCCGCCTTCCCGGAGTCGTCCTTCTTGCCGTTCTGGCACGCCGTGGCCCCACCCACGAGCAGTACGGCGGTCAGCGCGGCGCCGACGGTCTTCTTGTGGTGCGCAAGCATGGAGTCCCCACCCCTTGAGTGATCGATGACGCGATGACCCTACTAGGCGGTAGTCACGCAGAACACCTGTTTTCGACCGCTCCGAACCCGAACCGGGGGAAACGCGGACGGGCCCCCCGCCTCCCGGTGAGGGGAGGCGGGGGGCCCGCAGTACCGCTCGGTGAGCCTCAGGCTCAGACCGCGGCCGGGTCTTCCTCGACGAGGAGGTTCCGGGTGCGGTTCGGGTCCAGCTGGATGCCGGGGCCCATGGTGGTGGTCAGGGCGGCCTTCTTCAGGTAGCGGCCCTTCGCGGCGGACGGCTTCAGACGGAGGATCTCCTCCAGGGCCGCGCCGTAGTTCTCGACGAGCTGCTCATCGGAGAAGGAGACCTTGCCGATGATGAAGTGCAGGTTCGAGTGCTTGTCGACGCGGAACTCGATCTTGCCGCCCTTGATGTCCGTGACGGCCTTGGCCACGTCCATGGTGACGGTGCCCGTCTTCGGGTTCGGCATCAGGCCACGGGGACCGAGCACGCGGCCGAGGCGGCCGACCTTGCCCATGAGGTCCGGGGTGGCGACAACCGCGTCGAACTCGTTCAGGCGGTTGCCCTTGGCGATCTCGTTGATCAGCTCGTCGTCGCCGACGATGTCGGCGCCGGCGGCTTCCGCGGCCGCAGCACGGTCACCGGTCGCGAAGACCAGGACCCGGGCGGTCTTACCGGTGCCGTGCGGGAGGTTCACGGTGCCGCGGACCATCTGGTCGGCCTTGCGCGGGTCGACACCCAGGCGGAAGGCGACCTCGACGGTGGCGTCGAACTTGGTCGTGGAGGTCTCCTTGGCGAGACGGACGGCCTCGAGCGGGGCGTACTGCTTCTCCCGGTCGACCTTGGCGTCCGCAGCGCGGAGGTTCTTGCTGCGCTTCACTTCTGCTCCTGTGTTTCGTGTTCAGGCGTGGAGTCGTGGTGCGGGCCAGCGCTTGGCCCTACCACTGGTGTTGCAAGGGGGCTGGTTCAGCCTTCGACGGTGACGCCCATCGAGCGCGCGGTGCCGGAGATGATCTTCACGGCGGCGTCGATGTCGTTGGCGTTCAGGTCGGGCATCTTCAGCTCGGCGATCTCGCGGACCTGGGCAGCCGTCAGCTTGGCGACCTTGTCCTTGTGCGGCGTGCCAGAGCCCTTCTCCACGCCCGCGTGCTTCAGGATGAGGCGCGCGGCCGGCGGGGTCTTGGTGATGAAGGTGAAGGAACGGTCCTCGTAGACCGTGATCTCCACGGGCACGACCATGCCACGCTGCGACTCGGTCGCGGCGTTGTAGGCCTTGCAGAACTCCATGATGTTGACGCCGTGCTGACCGAGCGCGGGGCCGACCGGCGGGGCCGGGTTCGCCGCACCGGCGTTGATCTGGAGCTTGATAAGCCCCGTGACCTTCTTCTTCTTGGGAGGCATTGCTCTCTCCGGGTCCTAGTGAGAGTTTTTCGCCGCCGATCCGGTTCATCCGGATGGAGGCATACCGCACCACGATAACGGGTATCGGCGCGGGGCTTGAAACCGAGCAGGTCAGACGGCCCTTCGGGGGGCGGTCTGACCTGTCCGGAAGCTGCGGTTCAGAAGATCAGTTCTTCTGGATCTGGTCGAAGCTCAGCTCGACCGGGGTCTCGCGGCCGAAGATCTCGACGAGGCCCTTGACCTTCTTCGAGTCCGGGTTGATCTCGTTGATGGTCGCCTGCAGCGTCGCGAACGGGCCGTCGGTGACGGTGACCGAGTCGCCGACCTCGAAGTCCAGGACCTCGATGGTGCGCTTGACGGCGGGCGCCGGGAGGCCGGCCTCCTCGGCGGCCTGCTTGGCGGCCTTCTCCTGCGCCTCCGGGGCGAGCATCTTGACGATCTCGTCCAGGGTCAGCGGGTACGGGTCGTAGGCGTTGCCGACGAAGCCGGTGACGCCCGGGGTGTTGCGGACGACGCCCCAGGACTCGTTCGTCAGGTCCATGCGGACGAGCACGTAGCCGGGCAGCTTGTTCTGCCGGACGTTCTTGCGCTCGCCGTTCTTGATCTGGACGATCTCTTCCTCGGGCACCTCGGCCTGGTAGATGAACTCCTCGACGTTCAGCGAGACGGCACGCTGCTCCAGGTTGGCCTTCACGCGCTTCTCGTAGCCCGCGTAGGTGTGGATGACGTACCACTCGCCGGGCAGCAGGCGCAGCTCGTCACGCAGGGCCTGGATCGGGTCGACCGGCTCGGCCTCCTCCTCGGCGGCGGCCTCCTCGGCCTCCTCCTCGGCGGCGGGGACGGTCTCGTCCTCGTCGGCCTCGACGGCCTCATCGGCCTCGTCGGCCTCGTCCTCGACGTGCAGCGCGGTCTCCTCGGCGGCGACACCGGCCTCGGCGTCGGCGAGCTCCGCCTCGTCGGGGTCCACAGCGTCTGCCGCCTCGACGATGTCGAGCTCGTCCTCGACGGACTCGACGGAGTCGTGGCTCGCGTTCAGGTTCGGGTCAGACACGGTGGCTGCTTCTTCCTGGATACAAAAGGTGGTGGAACATGCGAAAAGGGGCGGCACCCATCAAGGCGCCGCCCTCCGCGAGGATCAGCCGAAGACGAACTTGATGGCTTCCTGGAACCCATAGTCAATCACGGTCACCAGACCGATCATGATGACGACGAAGACAATCACCACGGTGGTGTACGTCGTGAGCTGGTTGCGGGTCGGCCAGACGACCTTGCGGAGCTCCGCGATGACCTGGCGGTAGAACAGCGCGAGCCGGCCCAGAGGACCCTTCTTCCCGCGCTTGCCGCCCTTGCGGGTCTTCTTCTCGCGGGCGTCGTCCTCGGCGTCAGGCATGTCGATGGAGCCCAGGGCGTCCGTCACGTCTCTCACCTGAATCCGGGTCGTGGCCGTGACCGCGCCCGGTTGCGCCGCACGGCGTTGCATCGAAGTACGTACCTGCGCACACATCCGAGAAGGAGTGTGGAGCAGGGCCGGAGGGACTCGAACCCCCAACCGCTGGTTTTGGAGACCAGTGCTCTACCAATTGAGCTACGACCCTTTGCGTCCCCCAACCTACCGCATCCACGTGAGTGCACGGAGTGCTCACGCTCTGGAGTGGTCGGCGAGGTCCAACGAGAGGTGAGTGTACGTGTTCCGGGCCCTGACGTCGAACAGAGCGCAGATGCGGGTGGTCCGTCCGATGTCTGAAACGGTGTGCGGGGGCTTCGAGGCGTCTGGGACGATGGCCGTATGACCTCTGCAACGCCTTCCTCCGAGCGCCGCGTGTCCGCCCGCATCGGCGCCATCTCCGAGTCCGCCACCCTCGCCGTCGATGCCAAGGCCAAGGCCCTCAAGGCCGCAGGGCGCCCGGTCATCGGCTTCGGTGCGGGCGAGCCCGACTTCCCGACGCCGGACTACATCGTCGAGGCCGCCGTCGAGGCCTGCCGCGACCCGAAGTTCCACCGCTACACGCCGGCCGGCGGCCTGCCCGAGCTGAAGAAGGCCATCGCCGAGAAGACCCTGCGCGACTCCGGCTACGAGGTCGAGGCGTCGCAGGTCCTGGTCACCAACGGCGGCAAGCAGGCGATCTACAACGCCTTCGCCGCGATCCTGGACCCGGGTGACGAGGTCATCGTCCCGGCCCCGTACTGGACCACCTACCCCGAGTCGATCCGCCTCGCCGGCGGCGTCCCGGTCGAGGTCGTCGCCGACGAGACCACCGGCTACCGGGTCTCCGTCGAGCAGCTGGAGGCCGCGCGCACCGAGCGCACCAAGGTCGTCCTGTTCGTCTCCCCCTCGAACCCGACCGGCGCGGTCTACAGCGAGGAGGACGCGAAGGCGATCGGCGAGTGGGCCGCCGAGCACGGCCTGTGGGTCCTGACCGACGAGATCTACGAGCACCTGGTGTACGGGGACGCGAAGTTCACCTCGCTGCCCGTGCTGGTGCCGGCGCTGCGCGACAAGTGCATCATCGTCAACGGCGTCGCCAAGACGTACGCCATGACGGGCTGGCGCGTGGGCTGGGTCATCGGGCCGCAGGACGTCATCAAGGCCGCGACCAACCTGCAGTCGCACGCCACGTCCAACGTGTCGAACGTGGCCCAGGTGGCCGCCATCGCGGCGGTGTCCGGCAACCTCGACGCGGTGGCGGAGATGCGCAAGGCCTTCGACCGCCGCCGCCAGACGATGGTCAAGATGCTGAACGACATCGAGGGCGTCGTCTGCCCGACGCCGGAGGGCGCGTTCTACGCGTACCCCTCGGTGAAGGCCCTGCTCGGCAAGGAGATCCGCGGCAAGCGGCCGCAGAGCTCGGCGGAGCTGGCCTCCCTGATCCTGGACGAGGCCGAGGTCGCGGTCGTCCCGGGCGAGGCCTTCGGCACCCCCGGCTACCTGCGGCTCTCGTACGCCCTGGGCGACGAGGACCTGGTGGAGGGCGTGTCCCGCATCCAGAAGCTCCTGGCCGAGGCCAAGGCCTGACCACTCCGGTCAGCGGCGCCGTCCCCCGGGTGGGGGCCGGCGCCGCTGCCGTTTCCGCTGCCGCTGCCGGGTGCCGCTGCGCGGAGCCTCTCCCCTCCCCGCCCCTTCCCGACCGGGGGCTCCGCCCCCGGACCCCCGCGCCTCGTACGCCGGCGGGGCTGGATTGTGCCGCTGCGCGGCACATCCAGCCCGCGCGGCGTTTGAGCGCACCGGGCGCGAAGCGCACGGAACGGGGCCCGGGGCGGAGCCCCGGTTTCGGGAAGGGGCGGGGAGGGGAATCGCTCCGCGCAGCGGGAAACGGCAGCGGCGGGACCGGTCGGCAGGCCCCGATCGGGCCCCGATCGGGAATAAGGGTCCCGCCGGAGCCGGTCGTGCGGCAGGATCACCCAATGGAGCACGCACGCGATCTCACGCTTCTGCCGAAGGCCCACCTGCACCTGCACTTCACCGGGTCCATGCGCCCGTCGACCCTCCTCGACCTCGCCGACAAGTACGGCGTCCGGCTGCCCGACGCCCTCACCGCAGGCGAGCCGCCCAAACTCCGCGCCACCGACGAACGCGGCTGGTTCCGCTTCCAGCGGCTGTACGACGCCGCCCGCTCGTGCCTGCGCGAGCCCGACGACATCCACCGCCTGGTCCGCGAGGCGGCCGAGGAGGACGTCCGGGACGGCAGCGGCTGGCTGGAGATCCAGGTGGACCCCACCTCGTACGCCCCGCTGCTCGGCGGCATGATCCCGGCGGTCGAGATCATCCTGGACGCGGTCGAGGAGGCCTCGCGCCACACCGGCCTCGGCATCCGGGTGCTGATCGCCGCCAACCGCATGAAGCACCCCCTCGACGCCCGCACCCTCGCCCGCCTGGCCGTCCGCTACGCCGACCGCGGCATCGTCGGCTTCGGGCTCTCCAACGACGAGCGCCGCGGCATGGCCCGCGACTTCGACCGCGCCTTCGCCATCGCCCGCGAGGGCGGCCTCCTCGCGGCCCCGCACGGCGGTGAGCTCACCGGCCCGGCCTCGGTGCGGGACTGCCTGGACGACCTGCACGCCGCCCGCATCGGGCACGGGGTGCGGGCCGCCGAGGACCCCGCGCTGCTGCGGCGCCTCGCCGAGGCGAAGGTCACCTGCGAGGTCTGCCCGGCCTCCAACGTGGCGCTCGGCGTGTACGAGCGGCCCGAGGACGTGCCGCTGCGGACGCTGTTCGAGGCGGGGGTGCCGATGGCGCTGGGCGCGGACGACCCGCTGCTGTTCGGCTCGCGCCTGGCGGCCCAGTACGAGATCGCCCGCCGCCACCACGGGTTCACGGACGCCGAGCTCGCCGAGCTGGCCCGCCAGTCGGTCCGCGGCTCGGCCGCGCCCCCGGACGTCCAGGACAAGCTGCTGACCGGCATCGACCACTGGCTCACCACCTGACCGCATGGGCACCGGTCAGCGGGTCAGCCGCAGGTCGCCCTCCCAGCAGTCGGCCCGCACGCGGTCGCCCTCGCCGAAGCCGATCTCCAGCTGGGTGCGCCCGGTGCCGGGTGCCGCGAACTCGGCCACCCGGGCGACGGTCTCGCCGAGGTGGCGCAGGAAGGGGTGGTCGCCGAGGTCCTCGCCGACCTCGATGCGGCCCCACTCCCCCATGTCGTACGGCTCGTGCGGCGCGGCGCACTCGACGATGAGGCAGCCGTCGGACCCGGTGCTGATCCGGGTCGAGTCGCCCTCGCTGTCGATCAGCCAGACGTCGAGCGGCACCTCGGAGCGCTCGCCCTCGTAGACGTGCCAGGACGCGACGATGCGGTTGATGGCGCGTCCCACCAGGCGGGTGGGGTCGGTACCGGCCCCGTGCAGTGGACAGAGCATGGCGGCCGGGACTCCTCAGAGGCTGACGCCGACCGTCACCGGCTCGTTGACCAGGGTGACGCCGAAGGCGGCGTGGACGCCCGCGACGACCTCGCGGGCGAGGGCGAGGAGGTCCTCGGTGGTGGCCTCGCCGCGGTTGGTCAGGGCGAGGGTGTGCTTGGTGGAGATCCGGGCGGGGCCGGTGCCGTAGCCCTTGGTGAAGCCGGCCTTGTCGATCAGCCAGGCGGCGCTGGTCTTCGTACGGCCCTCGCCGGCCGCGTAGGCGGGCGGGGTGACGTGCGCGCCGAGCCGGTCCTGGACGCGGGCGAGGAAGGCGGCGTACGCCTCGTCGGTCAGGATCGGGTTGTGGAAGAACGAGCCGGCGGACCAGGTGTCGTGGTCGGCGGGGTCGAGGACCATGCCCTTGCCGGCGCGCAGGCGCAGCACGGTCTCGCGGGCGGTGGCCGCCGGGACCCGGTCGCCGGCCTCGACGCCGAGGGCGCGGGCGGTCTCGGGGTACTTGATCGGCGCGGAGAGCCCGCCGGCGTCCTCCAGGGCGAAGCGGACCCGCAGGACGACGTACCGCTCGGGCTGGTCCTTGAAGAGGCTGTGGCGGTAGCGGAAGGCGCACTCGGCGGCGGTCAGGGTGACCGTCTCGCGGCGGGTGCGGTCGTACGCGACGACCTCGGTGATGGTGTCGCAGACCTCCTGGCCGTACGCCCCGACGTTCTGGATCGGGGTGGCGCCGGCGGAGCCGGGGATCCCGGCGAGGCATTCGATGCCGGCGAGGCCGGCCTCGACGGTGCGGGCGACGGCGTCGGACCAGTTCTCGCCGGCGGCGAGCTCCAGGGTGGTGCCGTCGAGGTGGAAGCCGGTGGTGGCGATGCGCAGGGCGGTGCCGTCGAAGCCGCGGTCGCCGATGACCAGGTTGCTGCCGCCGCCGATGACGAGGAGCGGGGTGCCGCTGTCGTCGGCCGCGCGGACGACGTCGACCACCTCGGCGTCGGTGGTCGCGGTCACCAGGCGGGTGGCGGGACCGCCGAGGCGGAAGGTGGTCAGGGGGGCGAGGGGGGCGTCGTGGAGTTCCTGCACGTGGACAAGAGTACGGTCCGTGCCCCTCGCATCCCTGCGGGGCCACGGACCGGACGTGCGCTGCGGGCCGCGGGCTGTGGCGCTGCGGCCGCTGCGGCTCAGGCGAGCGTGACGACCGCGCGGGAGCGGCCGAGGACCTTCTGGCCGCCGGCCGTGGCGACGAGGTCGACGCGGACCTGGTGGTCGTCCAGCTTGGCGGCGACCTTGGCGGTGACCTCGATCACGGCGCCCTTGTCGTCGTTCGGCACGACGACCGGGTTGGTGAAGCGCACGCCGTAGTCGACGAGCGCGCCCGGGTCGCCGACCCAGTCGGTGACGACGCGGATCGCCTGGGCCATGGTGAACATGCCGTGGGCGATGACGTCGGGCAGTCCGACCTCCTTGGCGAACTTCTCGTTCCAGTGGATCGGGTTGAAGTCGCCGGAGGCGCCCGCGTACTGCACGAGCGTGGCGCGGGTCACGGGGAAGGACGCGGCGGGGAGCTCGGTGCCGACCTCGACGTCGTCGTACTTGATCTGCGCGGTCATCTCAGGCCTCCTCGGGGGCGCGGGAGACGAGCTTCGTCCACGCCGTCACCACGTGCTCGCCGGTCTCGTCGTGGACCTCGCCGCGGATGTCGATGATGTCGTTGCCGGCCATGGTCTTCACGGCCTCGATGGTGGAGGTCACCGAGAGGCGGTCACCGGCCCGGACGGGGCGGGTGTACGCGAAGCGCTGGTCACCGTGGACGACCCGGCTGTAGTCCAGGCCGAGCTGCGGGTCGGCGACGACCTGGCCGGCGGCGGCGAAGGTGATCGCGAAGACGAAGGTCGGCGGGGCGATCACGTCCGGGTGGCCGGCGGCCTTGGCGGCCTCGGCGTCGGTGTAGACGGGATGGGCGTCTCCCACGGCGACCGCGAATTCGCGGATCTTCTCGCGGCCGACCTCGTACGGGTCGGTGGGCGGGTAGCTCCGCCCGACGAAGGACTGGTCGAGCGCCATGGCTCCCTACCTCCTGGTTGAACGGGATGAACGAACTGAACGAACTGAACCGGCTGAACGAGACGCGCGGGATGAGCGCCGAGCGCGACGGAAACGACACGAGGCCGCCCCCTTGAAGGGGACGACCTCATGACGGTGCCTGTATTCGAGACTTCGCCGGTGTCAGCGGGTCTCGCGGTGCGCGGTGTGCGAGTTGCAGCGCGGGCAGTGCTTCTTCATCTCCATGCGGTCCGGGTTGTTACGCCGGTTCTTCTTGGTGATGTAGTTCCGCTCCTTGCACTCCACGCAGGCCAGCGTGATCTTCGGGCGGACGTCGGTGGCAGCCACGTGAGTGCTCCTTGACGGACTAATGGACGGATCGAACGCATAAAAGAGTAGCCGATCGGGAGACCGACCCCGCAATCGGCTACTGTGGGTAGCGGCGACCGGACTTGAACCGGTGACACAGCGATTATGAGCCGCTTGCTCTACCGACTGAGCTACGCCGCTTTGATGATGATCGGCTCCCCACCCGAGGGTGGGGGGCCTCTCTCACCAGAGCCCCAATGCGGAATCGAACCGCAGACCTTCTCCTTACCATGGAGACGCTCTACCGACTGAGCTATTGGGGCGAGCGAGGAAGACATTACACGGTTGCGCGCCGATCGCCCAAATCCATTGCCGGGGCCGCTCCGCCAGGCCCTTCGGGCCCCGCCCGAGGGGCCCTCCGCACCGTCCTGCGGGCCTGCTCCCGCCGGCCGGGGCACGTACGGACCACGCGGCCGCAGCGGCACCACACCGGTACGACTATTGCGCCCCTCCCGGGAGCGGCGCCCCCCGCGCCCTAGGCTCGGAGCACGCTGCGTGATCTTGGGCCGCGGGCCGCGGCCACCCGGCCCAGGACCGCCCGAGCCCCCCGCAGGAGCGCGATGTCCGACAGCCACCCCCAGCAGCCGTCCCCCTTCCCGCCGGGCGGCCGCGGCGAGGGAGGCGGCCAGGGCCCGCTGCGCCCAGGCGGCCACGGACACGCACCCGCCGCCGAATCCGCCGCCCTGCTGCTGGCCGGGGCCCGCCTCACGGACGGCCGCACGGTCGACGTCCGGCTCGGCGGCGGCCGGATCCAGGCCGTCGGCACCTCGGGCAGCCTGCCTCCGGGCGCGCCGACCCGGGTGGACCTCAGCGGCTACCTGCTGCTCCCGGCGCCCGCCGAGCCGCACGCGCACGGGGACACCGCCCTGACCGCGGACGGCGAGGGGCCCGTCGGGTACGCGCCGGACGAGGTGCAGCGCCGGGCCACCGAGGCGGCCCTCCTCCAGCTCGGGCACGGTGCGACCGCCGTCCGCAGCCACGTCCGGATCGGCGACGTGCACGGGCTCGGCCCGATGGCGGCCGTGCTCCAGGCCCGCCGCTCGCTGCGCGGGCTGACCGACCTGACCACGGTGGCGGTGCCCCGGCTGCTGACCGGGGTGGCGGGCGCGGACGGGCTCGCGATGCTGCGGGACGCGGTCCGGATGGGCGCGGCGGTCATCGGCGGCTGCCCCGACCTGGACCCCGACCCCACCGGTTTCGTGGAGGCCGTCCTGGACCTCGCCGCCGAGCACGGCTGCCCCGTGGACCTGCACACCGACGGCGACGACCCGGGCCGCCTGGCCCGGCTCGCTGCGATGGCCGGCGGGCTGCGGCCGGGCGTGACGATCGGCCCCTGCGGCGGGCTGTCGCGGCTCCCGCTGGACGCGGCGCACCGGGCCGCGGACCAGCTGGCCGCGGCCGGCGTACGGGTGACCTGCCTGCCCCAGGGCGACTGCACGGCCCTGGAGCGGCGCGGCCTGCGCACCGCGCCCGTGCGGCTGCTGCGGGCCGCCGGGGTCCGCGTCGCGGCCGGCAGCGGGGCCCTGCGCGACGCCGGAAACCCCGTCGGCCGGGGCGACCCGCTGGAGGCGGCCTTCCTGCTGGCCTCGCAGGGCGGGCTGCGGGCGGCGGAGGCCTACGCGGCGGTCAGCGACGCCGCCCGGGAGGCCATGGGCCTGCCGGAGGTCCGGGTGGAGGCCGGGTTCCCGGCGGAGCTGCTCGCGGTGCGCGGGGAGCGGATCGCGGGGGTGCTGTCGCTGGCGTACAGCCGGATCGTGATCCACCGCGGGCGCGTGGTGGCCCGTACGAGCGCCGTACGGGAGTACTGCGACTCGGCGGTCGCGGTGGCGCTGGACCTGCCCCGGCAGGGCCGTATGGAGCCAGGTCCCTGAGGGCTCGCGGCCGTGCGCGGGCGGGAGCGCCCGGCTCGTCGTACGGTCGGCTCATGCGCATCGTCATCGCGGGTGGACACGGTCGGATCGCGCTGCGGCTGGAGCGTTTGCTCGCCGCGCGCGGGTACGAGGTCGCGGGCATCATCCGCAACCGGGAGCAGGGAGACGACCTGCGGGAGGCGGGCGCCGAACCGGTGCTGTGCGACCTGGAGTCGGCCTCGGTCGAGCACGTCGCGGGGATCCTCCAGGGCGCGGACGCCGCGGTGTTCGCCGCCGGGGCGGGCCCGGGCAGCGGCATCGCCCGCAAGGACACGGTGGACCGGGGCGCGGCGGTGCTGTTCGCCGACGCGGCCGAACGGGCCCGTGTCCGACGGTTCCTGATCGTGTCTTCGATGGGCGCGGACGCGCAGCGCGAGGGCGACGAGGTGTTCGACGCGTACCTGCGGGCCAAGGGCGAGGCCGACGACCACGTCCGGACCCGGCTGGGCCTGGAGTGGACGGTCCTGCGCCCGGGCTCGCTGCTGGACGAGCCCGGCTCGGGCCTGGTGCGCCTGGAGGCCGAGACGGGCGGCGGGGCGGTCCCGCGCGACGACGTGGCCGCGGTGCTGGCCGAGCTGATCGAGACCCCGGCGACGGCCGGCCTGACCCTGGAGCTGGTCTCCGGCTCGACACCGGTCCCGGTGGCGGTGAAGGCGGTGGCGGGCAACTGAACGCACCGCCCGGAGATCGCCGGCGCCCTCGCCGCCGACCTCGCCGCCGGCTGCGACGCACATCCCCCGACCGGCCGCCGCCGAACCGGTGCCCCCGCCGGCGCCCGCCCCCGCAGCCGACGAAAACGGCCCCTGCTCCGCGTTTCCGCAGATCAGGGGCCGTTCTTTCCAGTGGCGGCGCCAGGATTCGAACCTGGGTAGGCTAAGCCGACGGATTTACAGTCCGCTCCCATTGGCCACTCGGGCACACCGCCATGGGATGTCGCCTTCGAGGCCGCTTTTCGGCGGTGCTCCCTGGCAACGACGTAAACAATACCCGATGCTCGGGGGTGCTCCGCCACCGGATTGATCAGCGCCGTCGGCTGGTGCGGTGGCTAGGCTTTGCGGAGCGGGCCGGGTGGAGCCGGCCGCGCCCCACCGGGGCACCGACAGCCGACTTCAAGGAGCCACAGCACATGGCCGACTCCAGTTTCGACATCGTCTCGAAGGTCGAGCGGCAGGAGGTCGACAACGCCCTCAACCAGGCCGCCAAGGAACTCTCGCAGCGGTACGACTTCAAGGGCACCGGGGCCTCGATCTCCTGGTCCGGCGAGAAGATCCTCATGGAGGCCAACTCCGAGGACCGGGTCAAGGCCGTCCTCGACGTCTTCGAGACCAAGCTGGTCAAGCGCGGCATCTCGCTGAAGGCGCTCGACGCCGGCGAGCCGCAGCTGTCCGGCAAGGAGTACAAGATCTTCGCGTCGATCCAGGAGGGCATCTCCCAGGAGAACGCCAAGAAGGTCGCCAAGATGATCCGCGACGAGGGCCCCAAGGGCGTCAAGGCCCAGGTCCAGGGCGACGAGCTGCGCGTCAGCTCCAAGAGCCGCGACGACCTCCAGGCCGTCCAGGCCCTGCTGAAGGGCAAGGACCTGGACTTCGCGATCCAGTTCGTGAACTACCGCTGACCGGCGTGGACATCGCCGGGCGGGTCCGCCTCGCCCGGGGGCTGCACGGCGGAACGCGTGGTGCGGGGTGGCGCTTCGAGGCCGCCACGGTGCACGCTGCGGGCGAGGGTGTGCGCCATCTCGTCGGCGGTGTACGGGAGTTCGTTCACTAAGTTCGTTCACTCTGCGTAGGCGAGAGCAGTGATTCGCCGCCCCGGTGGTCCTTGCGGCCGTCGGGGCGGCGTGGTTTTCGGGGGGCGTGGGGTTCGTGTGCCCGGCGTGTGCGGCGCGCGCGCCGGACGGGCCTCCTGTGGGTACTTGGGCTGCCCTGCGCGCGCCCGCCACGCTGGGAGGATCCGTTACTCCGCGTGGCAGGGGGGTTCTCGCATGATCGGGGCCGACACGTTCCGCGAGGACTTCGGTGCGTCCGTCGTCGTCGCGCTGGTCGCGCTGCCGCTCTGCGTGGGCGTGGCCGTGGCCTCCGGTGTACCGGCCGAGCTCGGCATCGTCACCGGGGTCGTCGGCGGGCTCGTCACCGGCTGGTTCCGCGGCAGCGCGCTGCAGGTCAGCGGGCCGGCCGCCGGGCTGACCGTCCTCGTGTACGAGGCGGTGCAGGCCCACGGCGTGTCCGGGCTAGGGGTGCTGGTGCTGGTCGCCGGGCTGCTCCAGGTGGGCATGGGCGCGCTGCGGCTCGGCCGGTGGTTCCGGGCGATCTCCGTCGCCGTCGTGCACGGCATGCTGGCCGGCATCGGGCTCGTGCTGATCGTCTCGCAGCTGTACGCCGTCGGCGGCGTGGAGGCGCCGGGCGGGACGCTGGCGAAGCTGGGCGCACTGCCGACGCTGGTGGCACGGGCCGACTGGACCGCGGTGGCGCTCGGCGCCGGCACCATCGTGCTGATGGCCGGCTGGCGGCGGATGCCGGCCCGGCTGCGGCTCGTGCCGGGGGCGCTGGTCGGGGTGGCGGCGGCGACCGCGGTGTGCGGGGTGCTGCGGCTGCCGGTCGAGCGGGTGCGGGTGACGGGGGTCCTGGACGCCGTCCGGCCGCCCGCCTGGGGCGAGTTCGGGGTGCTGGCCTCGGTCGGGGCGTGCGGGACCGCGCTCGCGCTCGCGCTGATCGCCTCCGCCGAGACGCTGTTCAGCGCCGCCGCGGTGGACCGGATGCACGAGGGGCCGAAGACCCGGTACGACCGCGAGCTCGTGGCCCAGGGCATCGGCAACGCCGTGTGCGGGCTGCTCGGGGCGCTGCCGATGACGGCCGTGATCGTACGCAGCGCCGCCAACGTGGAGGCCGGGGCGCGGACCCGGGCCTCGCGGATCCTGCACGGCGGCTGGCTGCTGCTGTTCGCCGTGGCCGTACCCGGGCTGCTGGAGGCGGTGCCGCTGGCCGCGCTCGCCGGGGTGCTGCTGCACGCGGGCTGGAAGCTGCTGCCCGCCAAGGCGGTGGCCGCGCTGTGGCGCACCCACCGCGGGGAGGCGGTGGTGCTGGTGGCGACGGCCGGGGCGATCGTGGCGACCAACCTCTTCGAGGGCGTGCTGGTCGGGCTGGGGCTCGCCGTGGCCAAGGCGGCCTGGGAGACCTCGCACGTACACATCGAGGAGGTGTGGGAGGGCGACGAGCTGCGGGTGCAGGTGCTGGGCAGCGCCAGCTTCCTGCGGCTGCCGAAGCTGCTGGACGCGCTGGAGGCGCTGCCGCCGGGGCAGCCCGTACGACTGGACCTGACCGGGACGGGCCACCTCGACCACGCGTGCCTGACCGCCCTGCACGGGTGGGAGCGGGGCCGGGCCCCGCTGCCCGGGGCCCGGCTGCCGGGCCGGGAGGGCATCACCTAGGCGGGCGGGGGCCGGCTGCCCGCGGCCGGCTGCCCGTTGCCCCGCGCGGCCGCCCGTCACCCGGGGCGGCTACCCTCCGCGGCGTGAGCCATGACGTGAGCGGTGAGCTGAAGCGGACGCTGGGGGTCTTCGACGCGGTCGTCGTCGGGCTGGGGGCGATGGTCGGGGCCGGGATCTTCGCCGCGCTCGCACCGGCGGCCCGCGCGGCGGGCCCGGCCGGGGCCGCGCTGCTGGCGGCCCTGGCGCTGGCGGCCTGCGTCGCGTACTGCAACGCGCACTCGTCGGCCCGGCTGGCGGCCCGCTACCCCGCCTCGGGCGGGACCTACGTGTACGGGCGGGAGCGGCTCGGGCCCTTCTGGGGGTACCTGGCCGGCTGGGGCTTCGTCATCGGCAAGACCGCCTCCTGCGCGGCGATGGCGCTGACCGTCGGGGCGTACGTCTGGCCGGAGCAGCAGCATGCGGTGGCCGTCGCGGCCGTGGTGGCGCTGACCGCCGCGAACTACGGGGGCGTGCAGAAGTCCGCCCGGATCGCCCGGGTGATCGTGGCCGTGGTGCTGGCCGTGCTGGCCGGGGTCGTGGCGGCCTGCCTGACGTCCGGCGCGGCCGACGCCGGGCGCCTGGGAGGGCCCTGGGGCGGGGGCAGCGGTGCGGGGCTGCTGCAGGCGGCCGGGCTGCTGTTCTTCGCGTTCGCCGGGTACGCCCGGATCACCACCCTGGGCGAGGAGGTGCGCGACCCGCAGCGCACGATCCCGCGGGCGGTGCCGCTCGCCCTGGGCATCGCGCTGCTGGTGTACGCGGCGGTGGCGGTGGCCGCGCTGTCGGTGCTGGGCGCGCAGGGGCTGGCCGGGTCGGCGGCACCGCTGGCCGACGCGGTGCGGGCGGCCGGGGCGGCGGGGCTGGCGCCCGTGGTGCGGGGCGGGGCGGCGCTGGCGGCGCTGGGATCGCTGCTGGCGCTCGTGCTGGGGGTGTCCCGGACCGCCCTGGCGATGGCCCGGGACGGGCACCTGCCGAGGGCTTTGGCCGCGGTGCATCCGCGGCACCGGGTGCCGCACCGTGCGGAGCTGGCGGTGGGGGCGGTGGTGGCGGTGCTCGCGGCGACCGGGGACCTCCGGGGGGCGATCGGCTTCTCGTCCTTCGGCGTGCTGGCGTACTACGCCGTCGCCAACGCCTCCGCCTGGACGCTGGACACCGCCGTGCGGGGACGGCTCGTCGCCGCGCTCGGCCTGGCCGGCTGCGCCGCCCTGGCGCTCTCGCTCCCGGCCGCCTCGGTCGGCGCCGGTGCCGCCGTACTGGCCGTGGGCGCCCTGTCCTATGCCGCCCGCACCCGCCGCCGCGCGACCGGCTGACCGCCGCCCCCGCTGTTCCGCTGCGCGGAGCGTTTCCCCTCCCCGCCCCTTCCCGAAACCGGGCTCCGGCCGGACCCGTCAAAGATTCGGGGCTCCGCCCCGGACCCCGCGCCTCGAACGCCGGCGGGGCTGGATCTTCCAGCCCGCGGCGTTTGAGCAACCGGGCGCGAAGCGCCCGGAACCGGGTCCGGGCGGAGCCCGGTTTCGGGAAGGGGCGGGGAGGGGACGGGCGCCGCGCAGCGGAACAGCCTCAGCGGCAGCCCCAGCGGCGGGCAGGCCGGAAGGGTCAGGGCTGCTCGGGAGACGGCGGCGGCTTCGGGCCGGCGGGGTCGGCCGAGTCGTAGCCGACGAAGTACGTCGGGCGGCGCTGGACCGCGGTGTAGATGCGGCCGATGTACTCGCCGAGCAGGCCCACGCAGATCAACTGGACGCCACCGAGGAACAGCATGGCGACGAAGAGCGAGGTCCAGCCCGGGACGGTGTGGCCGGCCGCGAAGACGACCAGCGTCACCCCGATCATCACCAGACAGGCGAGGAAGCTGACCACCCCCAGCCACGTCGCCAGCCGCAGCGGGGCGGCCGAGAAGTTGGTGATGCCGTCCACCGCCAGGCGGATCATCTTGCTCAGCGGATATTTCGTCTCGCCGGCCACCCGCTCGGCGCGCCGGTACGTGATCTGGCCGCTCGGGAAGCCGAGCCACGGGACGAGGAGCCGGTACACCTGCTGCTGGTCCGGGAGGGATTTCAGGGCCTCCACGGCCTCCCGGCTGAGCAGGCGGAAGTCGCCGGCCTGCGCGGGCACCTGCTTGCCGACCAGGCGGCGCATCAGCCAGTAGTAGGCGCCTGCCGTGCGGCGTTTGAAGCCGGTGTCGGTGCTGCGGTCGGAGCGGACCCCGTAGACGATGTCCAAGTGCTCCGTGCGGGCCAGGTCCAGCATGTCCGGGATCTTCTCCGGCGGGTCCTGGAGGTCGGCGTCGAGGCTGGCCACGTACGCCCCGACGGAGCGGTGCAGTCCGGCGCGCAGGGCGGCCTGGTGGCCGGAGTTCCCGCGGAGCCGGACGATCCGCAGCTCGGGCCAGTCCGTGCGGAACTTCTCCAGGAGCTCCGCGGTCCGGTCGGTGCTGCCGTCGTCGACGGCCACCACCTCGTACGGCACCCCCGTGCCGTCGAGGACCGGCCGGAGCCGGTCCACCAGGGCGGGGAGGGCCTCCTCCTCGTTGTACATCGGCACGATGACCGACAGGGTCGTGGCCGTGCGCGCAGCCGACACTTGCTCTTTGGCTTCTTCCTACCGGGACGCGAACGGCGCGTCGGTCGGGACGATCTCGCGGCCCAGCGGCAGCAGGGACAGCGGGACCATCTTGAAGTTGGCGATGCCGAACGGGATGCCGATGATCGTCAGGCACAGCGCGATGCCGGTGGCGATGTGGCCCAGGGCCAGCCACCAGCCGGCCAGGACCAGCCACAGCACGTTGCCGATGCAGGACGCGGCGCCCGCGTCGCGGCGCTCGACGGCGGTGTACCCGAACGGCCACAGGGCGTAGACGGCGATCCGGAAGGCCGCTATGCCGAAGGGGATCCCGATGATCGTGATGCACAGGAGCACGCCCGCGAGGCAGTAGCCGAGGAACAGCCAGACACCGCTGAGGACGAGCCAAATGATGTTGAGGATGGTCTTCACTGACTACGGCCTGCCATCTGTTCGAGCCGGGCGATGCGCTCGGCCATCGGAGGGTGCGTCGAAAACATCTTAGAAAGGCCCTGGCCTGGGCGGAACGGATTGGCGATCATCATGTGGCTCGCGGTCTCCAGGCGGGGTTCGGGAGGCAGCGGCAGCTGCTTGGTGCCCGCGTCCAGCTTGCGCAGGGCGCTGGCCAGGGCGAGCGGGTCGCCGGTGAGCTGGGCGCCGGAGGCGTCGGCCTCGTACTCCCGCGAGCGGCTGATGGCGAGCTGGATCACGGACGCGGCCAGCGGGCCGAGGATCGCGACCAGCAGCATGCCGAGGAGGCCGGGGCCCTCGTCGTCGTCCGACCGGCCGACCGGGATCAGCCAGGCGAAGTTCACCAGGAACATGATCACCGAGGCGAGGGCTCCGGCGACGGAGGAGATGAGGATGTCGCGGTTGTAGACGTGGCTGAGCTCGTGCCCGATCACGCCGCGCAGCTCCCGCTCGTCGAGGAGGCGCAGGATCCCCTCGGTGCAGCAGACGGCGGCGTTGCGCGGGTTGCGGCCGGTGGCGAACGCGTTCGGCGCGTCGGTGGGCGAGATGTAGAGCCGGGGCATCGGCTGGCGGGCGGAGGTGGAGAGCTCGCGGACCATGCGGTAGAGCGCCGGGGCCTCGAACTCGCTCACGGGTCGGGCGCGCATCGCGCGCAGCGCCAGCTTGTCGCTGTTCCAGTACGCGTACGCGTTGGTGGCGAGGGCGACGAGGACGGCGATGATCAGGCCGCGGCGCCCGAAGAAGCTTCCGATGACGATGATGAGTGCGGACAGGCCGCCGAGGAGTACGGCGGTCTTCAGCCCGTTGTGCCGGCGGTGCACGGTACGCCCTCCAAGTGGTGCGGCAGGGAGCCCCCGTCGAGTGCTGCGGGTCCACGGTCCAGTGGACCCTCCCTTCCCGGACAACGCGAGGTGGCGTCGTCCGGTTCCCGGGGCGACGGGGCCGGGGCGGGCCCGGCGCGCCGGTGCGGGGTGCTGCGCGGGGCCGCTGCGCCGTTCGCTGCGCCGTTCGGGTCGGTGGCCGGGCGGTCGGTGGGCCCGGGGGCGGTGGTCCGGGGGCGGGTGCTGCCGGCGGGGCTTGCCTGTTGCCGCTGCGCGGAGCCGTTCCCCTCCCCGCCCCTTCCCGAAACCGGGGCTGACGCCCCGGACCCGGTTCCGGACGCTTCGCGCCCGGTGCGCTCAAACGCCGCGCGGGCTGGATTGTGCCGCTGCGCGGCAATTCCACCCCGCCCGGCGGGAAATCCAGCCCCGCCGGCGTTTGAGGCGCTGGGGGTCCGGGGGCGGAGCCCCCGAAGGGGGTGCGGGGGCGCAGCCCCGCAGCGGGGCCCGGGGGCGCAGGTCCCGGTTTCGGGAAGGGGCGGGGAGGGGAAACGGCTCCGCGCAGCGGCAGCGGCAGCGGCAGCGGCAGCGGCAGCAGCAGCGGCAGCAGCAGCAGCAGCAGCGGCAGCGGGCGGCTACTGCGGGAAGAGGCTGCCGGCGGCGAAGCGCAGGACCAGCTGCGGGGCGCCCGACAGGACGAGCGAGACGGCCGCGGTGAGCGTGATCGCGGCCGCGACGGGCCACGGCGCGGCGGCGGCGGCCCTGCCCGGACCGGCCTCGGGGGCCGCCTCCGGGGCGCGGAAGAGCACCGCGGTCCACCGGAGGTAGTAGTACAGGGCGATCACGACGTTGACGGCCATGACCACGGCCAGCCAGCCCAGGCCCGCGTCGACCGCGGAGCGGAAGACGGTGACCTTGGCGAACAGGCCGATGATGCCCGGCGGCAGCCCGGCCAGGCAGAGCAGGAAGAAGGCCAGGGCCAGGGCGGCGGCGGGCCGCTCGGCGTACAGGCCGCGGTAGTCGCTGATCCGGTTCAGCGGCTTGGTGCGGGCCACGAGCGCGGCGACGGCGAAGGCGCCGAGGTTCACGGCGCCGTACATCAGGGCGTAGGCGACGGTGGAGCCGATCTGGTCGGGCCCGGAGTAGGCGGCCGCGGCGATCGGGACGAGGAGGTAGCCGGCCTGGCCCACCGAGGACCAGGCGAGCAGCCGGACGGCGCTGTTCGGCCGGTCGGGGGACTGGCGCAGGGCGGCGGCGTTGCCGAGCGTCATGGTCAGCGCGGCGAGGACGGCGAGGGCGGGGCCCCAGACCGCGGAGTACGCGGGGAAGGCGATCACGGTGACGAGGGCGAGGCCGGTGAAGCCCACGGCCTTGCCGATCACCGACAGGTAGCCGGCGATGGGCAGCGGGGCGCCGACGTAGGTGTCCGGGACCCAGAAGTGGAAGGGCACGGCCGCGGTCTTGAAGGCGAAGCCGACGAGGGTGAGCGCGACGCCCGCCGCGGCGAGGGTGTCGAGCTGCCCGGGCACGTCCTCGAGCCGGTCGGCGACGCGCACCAGGTGCAGGGTGCCGGTGGCGGCGTAGACGAGGCTGATGCCGAAGAGGGAGACGGCGGTGGCCGTGACCGAGGAGAGGAAGAACTTCAGGGCGGCCTCGGAGGAGAGCCGGTCGCCGCGGCGCATGCCGACGAGGGCGAAGGCGGGCAGCGAGGCGACTTCCAGGGCGACGATCAGGGTCGCGAGGTCGCGGGAGGCGGGCAGGAGGGCCGCGCCCGCGGCCGAGGAGAGCAGCAGGAACCAGTACTCGCCGGCCGGCATGCGCGCGTCGCGGACGGCGGTGACCGACAGCAGGGTGGTGACCAGGGCGCCGGCCAGCACCAGGAACTGGATGACGAGGGTGAAGTGGTCGGCGGTGTAGCTGCACGCCGCCGGGTCGGCGGTGAGGCAGAAGGTGGCGCGGTCGCCGGCGCGCAGCGGCAGCAGGGAGGCCGTCGCGGCGGCGAGGCCGGCGGCGGAGAGCCAGCCGAGCAGCGGCTTGCGGCGCTCGGGGAGGAACAGGTCGGCGACGAGCACGACGAGGGCGACGGCGGCGGGCAGCACCACCGGGGCGATCGCGAGCCAGTCGACGCTCTGGACCAGGCTCCCGGCGGCCGGGGCCCCCGCGGAACCCGGGCCGGAGGTGGCGGAGGTGGTGGCCGTGGCAGCCGTGGCGGCCGTGGCGGTGGCCGCGTACAGGGCCGTCATGCGTTGCCTCCTGCGAGGAGCTTCTGGACGGCCGGGTCGGTGAGGCCGAGGAGGATCGCGGGCCACAGGCCGGCGAGGACGGTGAGGGCCACGAGCGGGGTCCAGGCGGCGAACTCGTACCCCTGGACGTCCGCGAGGACGGGCACGGTGCCGGCAGGACCGGCGCCCGCCGGCCGGGCCGCGGGATCGCCCATGCAGACGCGCCGGACGACGATCAGCAGGTAGGCGGCGGTGAGCAGGGTGCCGAACGCCCCGAGCGCCATCCAGGTGAGGAAGGCGGGCCGCGAGAGCCCCGCCGCCGGGTCGAAGGCGCCGAAGAGGGCCAGCATCTCGCCCCAGAACCCGGCGAGGCCGGGCAGGCCGAGGGAGGCGACGGCGGCGAAGGCCAGCAGGGCGCCCAGGCGCGGGGCGCGGCCGTAGAGGGCTGCGCCGGTGGCTCCCGCGAGGGTGTCGAGGTCGGCGGTGCCGTAGCGGTCCTTCAGAGCGCCGACCAGGAAGAACAGCAGGCCGGTGATGAGGCCGTGGGCGATGTTGGCGAACAGGGCGCCGTTGACGCCGGTCGGGGTCATGGAGGCGATCCCGAGCAGGACGAAGCCCATGTGCCCGACGGAGGAGTACGCGATGAGCCTCTTGAGGTCGCCCTTGTTGCCGCTGCGGGCCAGCGAGAGGCAGGCGAGGGACCCGTAGACGATGCCGACGGCGGCGAAGGCGCCCAGGTAGGGGGCGAAGACGGCCATGCCGTCGGGGGTGGCCGGCAGCAGGATGCGCACGAACCCGTACGTGCCCATCTTCAGCAGGACGCCGGCCAGCAGGACGGAGCCGACGGTGGGGGCGGCGGTGTGGGCGTCGGGCAGCCAGCTGTGCAGGGGCCACATCGGGGTCTTCACGGCCAGGCCGAGGCCGATGGAGAGCACGGCCAGGACC
The DNA here is from genome assembly GCF_040704625.1 of Streptomyces sp. NPDC046866. Taxonomy (NCBI): domain Bacteria; kingdom Bacillati; phylum Actinomycetota; class Actinomycetes; order Kitasatosporales; family Streptomycetaceae; genus Streptomyces; species Streptomyces sp. NPDC046866. Next base: position 223,239 of record NZ_JBEYXN010000003.1, on the reverse strand, counting down.
TGGGTGGTGTGGCTGAGCCCGCGGCCGTTGTCGGCGGCGAGCGCCACCATGTCGAAGGTGCCGCTGTCCAGGCCGATCAGCAGCAGGCCGAGCAGCATGACCACGGAGCCGAGGAGGGTGTACAGGATGAACTTCCAGGCGGCGGCCTGCCGCTGGGCACCGCCCCAGCGGGCGATGAGGAAGTACATCGGGATGAGGACCATCTCGAACGCGAGGAAGAACAGCAGCAGGTCGAGGACGGCGAAGGTCGCGAGGGTGCCGGATTCCAGGACGAGCAGCAGCGCGACGAAGGCCTTGGCGGAGGGGCCCTCGGGCAGCTTGAAGTAGCTGTACAGCGCGCAGAGGAAGAACAGCAGCGCGGTCATCACCAGGAGGGGGAGCGAGATGCCGTCGATGCCGAGGTGGATCCGGACGCCCAGGGAGGGGATCCAGCTGATGTCCGTGGTCGCCTGGAAGCGGGACGGGGCGTCGTGGTCGAAGCCGGCGGCGAGGGCGAGCGCCGCGGCGAGGACCACGGCGGTCACGGTCACGCCGTGGCGGAGCACGGCTTGCTCGGGGCTCCGGCCCTTCAGGCCGGGCGGGGCGGGCAGCAGGGCCGCGGCGGCGCCGAGGAGCGGTGCGGCGACGGCGAACGCCAGGAGGAACTGCATCACGGACGGGCTGATATCGATCACGGCTGACTCACGGCTCACGATCCGGCGTTGACGTTGGCGAGGACGGCGGTGGCGATCGCCAGGACCACGGCGCCGGCGAGCAGGGCGCTCAGGTAGCTCTGCACGTTGCCGGTCTGGGCGCGGCGCACGAGGCTGCCGAGCAGCCGCGGGCCGGTGCCCGCGCCGCGGACGTACGTGTCGACGACCTCGCGGTCGAGGAAGCGGACGAGGGCGGCGGCCCCGCGCACGGGCCGGACGAACAGCCGGTCGTAGACGGCGTCCAGGTGGAAGCCGGCGGCGGCGTGCCGGTAGAGCGGGCCGAGCAGCGCGCGTCCGGGGTCGGGTGCGGGCCCGGTCGGGACGGCGGGGTGGTCGTGGGTGACCTCGGCGACCTCGGGGGTCTCGGCGGCGGACTCGGCGGCGGCGACGGACGCGGGCACGGGCTCGGCGCTGCGGTAGGAGCCGGCGGCGGCCTTGGCGACGGCGCGCTGCCACAGGCCGTAGGTGAGCAGGGCGCCGAGGACGGCGGCCCCGGTGCCGAGGACGGAGGTGGCGAGCGTCGGGGTGAGCTGCCCGCCGTCGAACCAGTCGGCGAGCGGCCGGGCGGCGAGGCCCAAGCCGATCGAGGGGATCGCCAGCAGCCACAGCACGCCCGTCATGGCGAGGGGCTCCTTGCCGTGCTCGGGAGCCGGGGCCCCCGAGCCGCGGAAGGCCATCAGCCACAGCCGGGCGGCGTAGGCGGCGGTGAGCAGCGCGGTCAGCACGCCGGCGACGAGCACCAGCCAGCCGGCGGCGCCGGGCGCGGCCCCGGTGTGCCCGGTGGCGGCCTTCTCGGCGGCGACGAGGACGGTCTCCTTGGAGAAGAAGCCGGCGAAGGGCGGGATCGCGGCGAGCGCGAGCAGGCCGATCGTCATGGTCCAGAAGGCGTCGGGGATCCGCCGGGCCAGGCCGTCCATGCGGGACATCGCGGCCAGGGAGTTGGTTCCGGCGGCGTGGATGATCACGCCGGCGCCGAGGAACAGCAGGGCCTTGAACGCGCCGTGGGAGAGCAGGTGGAAGACGGCGGCGCTGCGGTCGGCGACGGCCAGGGCGCCGGTCATGTAGCCGAGCTGGCCGATGGTGGAGTAGGCGAGGACGCGCTTGATGTCGTCCTGGGCCAGGGCGGCGAGGCCCGAGCCGACCATGGTGACGGCGGCCATGACGGCCATGACGACCAGGGCGGCCCGGGAGGCCGTGAACACGGGCAGCAGACGGGCGACGAAGTACACGCCGGCGGCGACCATCGTCGCGGCGTGGATCAGCGCGGAGACCGGGGTGGGGCCGGCCATGGCGTCGGGGAGCCAGGTGTGCAGAGGGAACTGCGCGGACTTGCCGGCGACGCCGGCGAGCAGCAGCAGTGCGATCGGCGTCGGGTGGTCGAGCCCGCCCGCGGCGACGGTGCCGAGGATCTTGGTGATCTCGAAGGAGCCGGCGTCGGCGGCGAGCGCGAACAGGCCGATCAGGAAGGGGACGTCGCCGAGCTTGGTGACGAGGAAGGCCTTCAGGGAGGCGGAGCGCGCCGCCTCGGTCTCCCAGTAGTGCCCGACGAGGAAGTACGAGCAGATGCCCATGACCTCCCAGCCGACCAGCAGCACCATCAGGTCGCCGGAGTAGACCACGAGCAGCATCGCGGAGGTGAACAGCGACACCAGGGCGGCGTACGAGGGGTAGCGCGGGTCCTCGCGCAGGTACGCGGTGGAGTACAGCTGGACGCAGGTGGAGATGACGCCGACGAGGACCGCGGCGAGCGCGGCGAAGCCGTCGAGGTGGAGCGAGAGCTCGATCGGCACGGAGCCGGTCGGGGTGAGCTCGGTGGCGGCGTTCAGGGCCGGCCCGCCGCCCTGGCGGACGGCGACGGCCACGGCGAGTCCGGCCGCGGCCAGCGCGGGCAGCACGGCGAGCGGCCGGACGAAGCCGGGGGCGGTGCGGCCCAGCAGCAGCCCCAGGACCGCGCCGAGGAACGGCAGGGCGGGGACGAGGACGGCGAGGGTCGTGGTGCTCACGCGGCGACCTCCGGCCGGGCGGTGCCGGTCTGTTCGGGTTCGCGGCCCTCGGCGGTGTCGCGCAGCCTGTCGACGTCCGAGGTGCCGCGGTTGCGGTACACCATGAGCACGATCGCGAGGCCGATGCCGATCTCGGCGGCGGCGATGGTGATGGTGAAGAGGGTCAGGGCCTGGCCGGCGTGGAGGGTGTCGCGCAGCCAGACGTCGAAGGCCACCAGGTTGAGGTTGACGGCGTTGAGCATCAGCTCGACGGACATCAGGACCAGGATGGCGTTGCGGCGGGCGAGCACCCCGTACAGGCCCGTGCAGAACAGCAGCGCCGCGAGCACGGCGGGGTAGGCGAGGTGCATCAGCTCTGCCCCTTGTCGCTGGGGTCGGCGGCGGGGGCGGCGCCGTCGGCGGCTTCCCTGCGGGAGAGCACGATGGCGCCGATCAGGGCCGCGAGGAGGAGGACGGAGAGCGCTTCGAAGGGCAGCACCCAGTGCTGGAAGAGGATCCGGCCGGAGACCTCGGTGGAGCCCTGGACGGGGCCGTCGAGGTCGATCCAGGTGGTCCGGAAGGCGTCGACGACGACCCAGACGAGGGAGGCGGCCGCGGCCCCGGCGACGCCGAGGGCGACCCACCGGTTGCCGGAGTCGGCGTCCGGGGAGCGGCCGATCGGCGCCTTGGTGAGCATCAGTCCGAAGAGCAGGAGGACGACGACGGAGCCGAGGTAGATCAGGACCTGGACCCAGGCGATGAACTCGGCGGTCAGCAGCAGGTACTCCACCGCGATCCCGCCGAGGGCGACGACGAGCCACAGGGCCGCGTGCACGAGCTGGCGGGTGGTGACGGTGACGAGGGCCGCCCCGAGGGTGGCGAGGCCGACGAGGACGAACGCGGTCTCGACGCCGGTCGGGGAGAGGAACCCGTGTCCGGCCGCTGAGGCCGCCGGCTGCACCGCGGCGGCCAGGGTGGTGGCTGCGGGGGTCACGCGTCAGTCTCCGGGGCGCTCGGCGGGTCGGTCGGGGGTACGGCTTCAGCGGGTCCGGCGGGTCCGGCGGCCTCCGCGGCTGCTGCGGCCTCGGCTGCTGCGGCCTCGGCTGCTGCCGCTGCTGCGGCCTCGGCCTTCTCCGCCGCCTTGCGGGCGGCGGCGAGCTCCTTGGGCTCCTCGGCGGCCGGGTCCAGGGCGGGCGGCGCCGGGACGGTCCACATCCACTGGCGCAGCTTGTCGCGCTCGTGGGTGAGTTCCAGGATGTCCGTCTCGGCGTACTCGAACTCCGGCGACCAGAACAGGGCGTCGAAGGGGCACACCTCGATGCAGATGCCGCAGTACATGCACAGCGAGAAGTCGATCGCGAAGCGGTCGAGGACGTTGCGGCTGCGCTCGCGCCCGCCGGGGGTGGCGGCCGGGACGGTCTCCTTGTGGGAGTCGATGTAGATGCACCAGTCGGGGCACTCCCGGGCGCACAGCATGCACACCGTGCAGTTCTCCTCGAACAGGCCGATGACCCCGCGGGTGCGGGGCGGCAGTTCGGGCTGCACGTCGGGGTACTGGGCGGTGTGCGAGCGCTTCGTCATCGTGCGGAGCGTCACGGCGAGGCCCTTGGCGAGGCCGGAGCCGGGGATGGGGGACATCAGCTGATCGCCACCTTCACGATGCCGGTGAGCGCGATCTGGGCGAGCGCGAGCGGGATGAGTGCGGTCCAGGCCAGCTTCTGGAGCTGGTCCTCGCGCAGCCGCGGGTAGCTGACGCGCAGCCAGATCACGACGAAGGCGAGGACGGCGGTCTTCAGCAGGGTCCAGACCCAGCCGTCGGCGACGGGGCCGTGCCAGCCGCCGAGGAAGAGGACGGTGGTCAGGGCGCACAGGACGACGATGCCGGCGTACTCGGCGAGCAGGAACAGCGCGAAGCGCAGGCCGGTGTACTCGGTGTACGCGCCGAAGATGATCTCGGAGTCGGCGACGGGCATGTCGAAGGGCGGTCGCTGGAGCTCGGCGAGGCCGGCGGTGAAGAAGACGAACGCGCCGGTGATCTGCCAGGGCAGCCACCACCAGTGGAAGGCGCCGACGATGCCGGGCAGGGACACGGTCCCGGCGGCCATCGCGACGGAGGCGGCGGCGAGCAGCATGGGCAGCTCGTACGCGAGCAGCTGGGCGGCCGTGCGCAGGCCGCCGAGCAGGGAGAACTTGTTGGCGGAGGCCCAGCCGGCCATGAGGCTGCCGAGGACGCCGACGCCCATGACGGCGAGGACGAAGAAGAGGCCGGCGTCGATGACCTGGCCGACCGCGCCCTCGCCGGGCCCGATGGGGATGGCGATGAGGACGAGGAGGTACGGCAGGAGGGCAACGGCCGGAGCGAGCTGGAAGATGCGGCGGTCGGCGCCGGCCGGGACCACGTCCTCCTTCTGCGCGAACTTCACGCCGTCGGCGACGAGCTGGGCCCAGCCGTGGAAGCCGCCTGCGTACATGGGGCCGAGGCGGCCCTGCATGTGCGCCATCACCTTGTGCTCGGTCTGCCCGACGACGAGCGGGAGCACGAGGAAGACGGCGAAGACGACGATCAGTCGCAGGGCGACGTCGAGGACGTCGTTCACGCGTCGCCTCCGTTGTCGGTGGTCGGGTCGGGGGTGGGTGCGGGCCCCGGCTCGGCGGCCGGGGCGGCCGTGGGCTTCGCCGGCGGCTCGTCCTCGTCGAAGGCGGGCTTCGGGTCGTGCCAGGGCGCGTCCGAGCTCCGCCGCGCGGGCGGCTTCCGTACGCCGTCGGCCGGAGCCGCGGCAGCGGCCTGGCTGGCCGAGCCGTCGGCGGCCGACCGCGTACGCCGCGCCGGGCGTACGGGCGCCTCGCCCCCGGCGGACTCCTCCGGGGCCGGAGCCGCGGCAGCGGCCTGGCTCGCCGAGCCGTCGGCGGCCGACCGCGTACGCCGCGCCGGGCGTACGGGCGCCTCTGCTTCTGCGCTCTCCGCCGGAGCCGGAGCCGGAGCCGCGGCAGCCGCCTGGCTCGCCGAGCCCTCGGCCGCGGTGCGCGTGCGGCGCGCCGGACGGACCGGAGCCTCTGCTCCGGCGCCCTCCGCCGGGGCAGCGGCCTGGCTCGCCGAGCCCTCCGCCACCGTGCGGGTGCGGCGGACCGGGGCGCCCTCGCGGGGGGTGCGGGCGGCCGCGCCCGCGCCCGCGGCGCGCGGGGTGCGGGCCGGGCGGGCGGGGGCGGGCGGGAGCTGCCCCTTGAGCGGGCCCCAGTCGTTGGGGTCGGGGACGCCGGGCGGCAGCATCTGCCGCCGCTTGGGCCCGTCGGCCTCGGCGCCCTCGCCCGGCTCCTTGGCGCCGGGCCAGGCCTTGGCGACGCGCGCTGCGAGGACGAAGTCCTTGCGCAGCGGGTGCCCCTCGAAGTTCTCCGGCAGGAGCAGCGGCACCAGGTGCGGGTGGTCGGTGAAGACGACCCCGAACATCTCGAAGGTCTCCCGCTCGTGCCAGGCCGCGCCCGCGTACACCGCGACGGCGGAGGGCAGCGAGGGCGCCGCGTGCGGGACGGTGGTGCGCAGCAGCAGCCGCCGTACGCGGCGGTTCTCCAGCGCCACGACGTGCGCGCACACGCGGAAGCCGGTGCCCGGCTCGTCCACCGCGCTCAGCCAGTCGAAGTAGGTGCAGCCCAGCTCGTCGCGGGCGGTCTCCAGGGCGGAAATCCAGCTTCCGGCGGGGACGTCGACCGTGAGCAGGCCGTAGGCCGACTCGGCCACGGCCTCGGCGCCGAAGACGGTCGCCGCCGCGTCGGGGAGGGAGTCGTACGGGTTCATGCGCCGGCTCCCGGGGCGGGCGGCGGCGTGACCAGGCCGCTGGTGAGCTGGGCGACCGAGGGTCCGCGGTCGCCGTGGGCGTAGCGCTCGGCGAGGGACTCGCGGGCGATCTTCTCCTGGAGCTTGAGGATGCCCTGGAGCAGCGCCTCGGGCCGGGGCGGGCAGCCGGGGACGTACACGTCGACGGGGATGATCTGGTCGACGCCCTTGGTGACGGAGTAGGAGTCCCAGTAGGGGCCGCCGCAGTTGGAGCAGGCCCCGAAGGAGATGACGTACTTCGGCTCGGGCATCTGCTCGTACAGCCGCTTGACGGCCGGGGCCATCTTGTCCGTCACCGTGCCCGAGACGATCATCAGGTCGGCCTGGCGGGGGCCGGGCGCGAAGGGGATGACGCCGAGCCGGATGAAGTCGTGCCGGGCCATGGACGCGGCGATGAACTCGATCGCGCAGCAGGCGAGGCCGAAGTTGAAGACCCACAGGCTGTAGCGGCGGCCCCAGTTCAGGACCACCTTCATCGGCTCGGGGGCCAGGCGGGACAGGACTCCCAGGCGCCTGGGCTCGGGGAGCAGCTCCGGCTGGGTCCGCGGTGTCACGTCCATGCGAGGACGCCCTTCTTGTACGCGTAGAGCAGGCCGACGGCCAGGAAGCCGAGGAAGACGAACATCTCCACGAGCGTCGTGGCGCCGAAGCCGGCGGCGGCGAACACGGTCGCCCAGGGGAAGAGGAAGATCGAGTCGACGGCGAAGATCACGTAGAGGAACGCGTAGACGTAGTAGCGGACCTGGGTGTGGGCCCAGCCCTCGCCGACCGGGTCGACGCCGCACTCGTACGTCAGGAGCTTCTCGGGGGTCGGGACGACGGGCCGCAGCAGCCGGCCCGCGCCGAAGGCGACGGCCACGAAGAGCACACCGAGGACGGCCAGCAGGCCGACGACCGAATAACTCCGGAAATAGTCCGCCGCGAGCACGGTTTCGGTCGATACCGTCGGGTCTGGCACGTCCGTTCCTCGCTCCTTGGCCACTGTCGACGATCTGTTACGGACGGGAGTCTAGGGCCTGCTCCACACGGGGTGGGGTTATCCCCCGTTCACTGCGGCCCGGCCGCCCCATGGCACCGGCGCGGCGGTCTTGGCAGTCTGTGCCGCATGACCATGAGCACTCAGGGCCCCGGCGACGACCGGCCGCCCCCCGTCCGCCCCGCCCTGGGGGTCGTGGCGTGGAAGGAAACCGCCCACCTGCTGGCCAATCTGCCGGCGGCGCTCGTCGGTTTTGTTTACACGGTGTTCATGGTGGCCACCGCGGGCGGTTTGTCCCTGACCGTGGTCGGCCTGCCGCTGCTCGCAACTGGTCTGTTCGTGTCTCGCCAGCTGGGACGGGCGGAGCGCGCGCGGGCCCGCGTGCTGCTCGGCGTCCATGTGGAGGAGCCTACTCCGCTGCCCGGCCCGCGGCGGGCCGGTGGTTTCCTCCCGTGGCTGTGGGCGGCGGTGAAGGACCCGGTGGCCTGGCGGAGCGTGCTGTACGAGCTGGTGCGGCTGCCGTGGGGGGTGCTGACCTTCACGGTGGCGCTGGTCGGGCTGTTCGTGCTGTGGCCGGTGCTGCCGTACCTGACGCGTGCGCTGACGAACGTGGACCGGCTGCTGGTACGGGGGCTGCTGTCGCCCTCGGACGAGCTGGAGCGGCGCATCGCCGAGCTGGAGTCTGACCGGGGCGTGGTGGTGGACACCGCGGCGGCGGACCTGCGGCGCATCGAGCGGGACCTGCACGACGGGGCCCAGGCCCGGCTGGTGGCCCTCGCCATGGGGTTGGGCCTGGCCAAGGAGAAGCTGCCGGAGGACCCGGGCGCGGCGGCGGCGATGGTCGACGAGGCCCACGGCGAGGTCAAGCTCGCCCTGCAGGAACTGCGCGACCTCGCCCGCGGCATCCACCCGGCCGTCCTCACCGACCGAGGCCTCGACGCCGCCCTCTCCTCCGTCGCCTCCCGCTGCACCGTCCCGGTCACGGTCCACGTCGACCTGCCCGAACGCCCCGCCGCCGCCATCGAGGGCATCGCGTACTTCACCGTCTCCGAACTCCTGCAGAACATCAGCAAGCACTCCGGAGCCCGCACCGCCGGCGTCGACGTCCGGCGCTCCGGAAACCGACTGCTCATCCGCGTGACGGACGACGGCCGCGGCGGCGCCTCTCCGGCGGGCGGCACCGGAATGGCCGGGCTCGCGGAGCGGCTGGGCGCCGTGGACGGGGTCTTCGCGGTGGATTCGCCGCAGGGGCGGGGCACGGTCGTCACGGCCGAGCTGCCGTGGCGCGGGCGCGGCTGAGCGGCTGAGCGGGGCCTTCGGGGGCGCGCGGTGGGGTTATCCCCCCGGCCGGGACGCCGACCCGCCGCATGGTCCGGCGCGGGCGCGATCGGCAGGGTGGAGGTCATGGGCGTGAGCGTGACGGGGGAAGGGCGGATCGGGATGGCCGGCGCAGCAGCGGGCACAGGGACGGGCACGGCGATCGGCGGGCTGCTGCGGGCGCCCGTGGCGCGCCGGACCTGGCGGGAGTTCGGGTACCTGTTGCTGGGGCTGCCGCTGAGCCTGGTGTACTTCACCCTCGCCGTCACCGGGATCAGTGTGGGCGCCGGACTGCTCGTCACCTTCCTCGGGATCCCGGTCCTCGCCGGCGTGCTGCTGATGTGCCGCGGCTTCGGGCGCCTGGAGCGGGCCCGGGCGCGCGGCCTGCTCGGGCTCGCCGTGGCGGACCCCCGGCCGGTCCGGGGCCGCAAGGGCGGGGCGCTCGCCGCGATGGGGGCCCTGCTCAAGAGCGGGAGCGCCTGGCGGCACGCCCTGTACGCGGTGTTCCACCTGCCGTGGGCCGTCTTCGCCTTCTGCGTGGCGCTGGTGCTGTGGAGCTGCGGATGGTCGCTGCTGCTGTACCCGCTGTGGTTCTGGGTCTTCCCGGCGTACACCGACCTGCCGGGGCTGCAGCTGTTCACGAACGGCGACCACACCTACTACCTGGACTCGCCGGCCCGGATCGCGGGCTCGTTCCTGGCCGGGCTGGCGCTGACGCTGGCCACGCCGTGGGTGGTGCGGGCGCTGACCGCCGTGGACCGCGTCCTGGTCGCCGGGCTGCTCGGCCCCTCCCGCCTCGCGCACCGGGTCACCGAGCTGGAGTCGGACCGCGGCGTGGTGGTGGACACCGCGGCGGCGGACCTGCGGCGCATCGAGCGCGACCTGCACGACGGGGCCCAGGCGCGGCTGGCCGCCCTCGCCATGGGGCTGGGTCTGGCCAAGGAGAAGCTGCTGGAGGACCCGGGCGCGGCGGCGGCGATGGTCGACGAGGCCCACGGCGAGGTCAAGCTCGCCCTGCAGGAACTGCGCGACCTCGCCCGCGGCATCCACCCGGCCGTCCTCACCGACCGAGGCCTCGACGCCGCCCTCTCCTCCGTCGCCTCCCGCTGCACCGTCCCGGTCACGGTCCACGTCGACCTGCCCGAACGCCCCGCCGCGGCGATCGAGGGCATCGCGTACTTCACCGTCTCCGAACTCCTGCAGAACATCAGCAAGCACTCCGGAGCCCGCACCGCCAGCGTGGACGTATGGCGCTCGGGCGGACGGCTCCTGATCCGGGTCGCGGACGACGGGCACGGCGGGGCCTCGCCGGCCGGGGGCTCGGGGCTCGCCGGCCTCACCGAGCGGCTGGACGCGGTGGACGGCGTCCTGGTCGTCGACTCGCCCCCCGGCGCCGGCACCACCGCCACCGCCGAACTCCCCTGGCGCCCCCGCTGACCACCCCGGCCCTACCCCTGCTGCCGAAGCGGGACCCCGGCACATCCAGCCCCGCCGGCGATTGAGGCGCGGGGTCCGGGGCGGAGCCCCGGAGCCCCTGCCGCTCCGCCGACGCCCGACGCCCGGGGACCGGGGTCCGGCAGTCCACCCTCGGCTTCGGACACGGGGCACGGCCCGAATGCCGGCCCGGATCGGCCCCCGGCCTGGGATGCTTGGGCCGGACAGGTATTCGGAACGGCATGCGGGGGCTGGGATCGTGGACGACAGGGTGCGGGTGGTCATCGCCGAGGACTCGGTGCTGCTGCGGGAGGGCCTGACCCGGCTGCTGACCGACCGCGGGCACGAGGTCGTCGCCGGCGTGGGCGACGCAGAGGCCCTGCTCAAGACGGTGGCGGAGCTGGCGGCGGAGGACGCGCTGCCGGACGTGGTGGTCGCGGACGTGCGGATGCCGCCCACGCACACCGACGAGGGCGTCCGGGCCGCCGTACGGCTGCGCCGCGAGCACCCGGGGATCGGCGTACTGGTGCTGTCGCAGTACGTGGAGGAGCAGTACGCCACCGAACTGCTGGGCGGTTCCAGTACCGGGGTGGGGTATCTCCTGAAGGACCGGGTCGCCGACGTGCGCGAGTTCCTGGACGCGGTCGTCCGGGTGGCCCGCGGCGGCACGGCCCTGGACCCCGAGGTGGTCGCCCAGCTGCTCGGCCGCAGCCGCAAGCAGGACGTGCTGGCGGGGCTGACCCCGCGCGAGCGCGAGGTGCTGGGCCTGATGGCCGAGGGCCGCACGAACTCGGCGGTGGCCAAGCAGCTCGTGGTCAGCGACGGGGCGGTGGAGAAGCACGTCAGCAACATCTTCATGAAGCTGGGCCTGTCGCCCAGCGAGGGGGACCACCGGCGCGTCCTGGCCGTCCTGACCTACCTGCGGTCGTGATCGAGGGCTTGTTCGAATCCTTGATCGACTGACACTCTGTCAGGTACGGCGTTACCGCTCCCGGCCGCACGGGGCTCGCACTATTTCCTGCACGGCAAGAAAACCTTCGGAACCTCGCTCTTCCCGCGGATTCTCCGGAAATTCTGTCGACCGACCGCCCGAAAAAGCGGTCCAGAATATGAGCGCCCCCGAGCGGACCACTGCCACCGACGTAGGGTGGGCCTTGGGAGCGCGAACGCCACGCCTCGAAGGAGGTCCAGTTCAGTGACCAGCCAGGTCAGTAGTCCAGCCGAGCAGGCCGACGGGGCCGGTGGGGCCGAGGGAGCCGTCGTCGGCGAGCAGCGATCGGCCCCGGCCGCACCCCCGGGGGCCAAGGAAGTACGCCGCCTCGACCGGGTGATCATCCGCTTCGCGGGTGACTCGGGTGACGGCATGCAGCTCACGGGGGACCGGTTCACCTCGGAGACGGCGTCCTTCGGGAACGACCTCTCCACCCTCCCGAACTTCCCGGCCGAGATCCGGGCGCCCGCCGGCACCCTTCCGGGTGTCTCGTCCTTCCAGTTGCATTTCGCCGACCACGACATCCTCACGCCGGGCGACGCACCGAACGTCCTGGTGGCGATGAATCCGGCCGCTTTGAAGGCCAACATCGGGGACGTACCGCGCGGCGCCGAGATCATCATCAATACCGATGAATTCACCAAGCGCCCCATGGCGAAGGTCGGCTACGAGACCTCGCCGCTGGAGGACGGCTCGCTGGGGGCGTACAACATCCACCCGGTGCCCCTGACGACCCTCACGGTCGAGGCGCTGAAGGACTTCGGGCTCTCCCGCAAGGAGGCCGAGCGCAGCAAGAACATGTTCGCGCTGGGCCTGCTGAGCTGGATGTACCACCGGCCGACCGAGGCGACCGAGACGTTCCTGCGGCAGAAGTTCGCCAAGAAGCCCGAGATCGCCGAGGCGAACGTCGCCGCCTTCCGGGCCGGCTGGAACTTCGGCGAGACCACCGAGGACTTCGCGGTCTCCTACGAGGTGGCCCCGGCCACGCAGGCCTTCCCGACCGGCACCTACCGCAACATCTCCGGCAACCTGGCCCTGTCCTACGGGCTGATCGCCGCGAGCCGCCAGGCCGATCTGCCGCTCTACCTGGGCTCTTACCCGATCACGCCGGCCTCGGACATCCTGCACGAGCTGAGCAAGCACAAGAACTTCGGCGTGCGGACCTTCCAGGCCGAGGACGAGATCGCCGGCATCGGCGCGGCGCTCGGCGCGGCCTTCGGCGGCGCGCTCGGCGTGACCACGACCTCCGGGCCCGGCGTGGCGCTGAAGTCCGAGACCATCGGCCTCGCGGTCTCGCTGGAGCTGCCGCTGCTGATCGTGGACATCCAGCGCGGCGGCCCCTCCACCGGCCTGCCGACCAAGACGGAGCAGGCGGACCTGCTCCAGGCCATGTACGGGCGCAACGGCGAGGCCCCGGTGCCGATCGTCGCCCCGCGCACCCCGGCGGACTGCTTCGACGCCGCCCTGGAGGCGGCCCGCATCGCGCTGACGTACCGGACCCCGGTCTTCCTGCTCTCCGACGGCTACCTCGCCAACGGCTCCGAGCCCTGGCGGATCCCGGACGTGTCGGACCTGCCCGACCTCACCGTCCGGTTCGCCTCCGGGCCCAACCACCGGCTCGCCGACGGCACCGAGGTCTTCTGGCCGTACAAGCGCGACCCGCAGACCCTGGCCCGGCCCTGGGCGGTCCCGGGCACGGCCGGCCTGGAGCACCGGATCGGCGGCATCGAGAAGCAGGACGGCACGGGCAACATCAGCTACGACCCGGCCAACCACGACCGCATGGTCCGCACCCGCCAGGCCAAGGTCGACGGGATCGAGGTCCCGGACGTGGAGGTCGACGACCCGGACCGGGCCCGGACCCTGGTCATCGGCTGGGGCTCCACGTACGGCCCGATCACGGCCGCCGTGCGCCGGCTGCGGGCCGCCGGGGTGCCGATCGCCCAGGCCCACCTGCGCCACCTGAACCCCTTCCCGGGGAATCTCGGCGAGGTCCTGGCGCGTTACGACAAGGTGGTGGTCCCGGAGATGAACCTCGGGCAGCTCGCCGGTCTGATCCGGGCGAAGTACCTGGTCGACGCAAGGTCGTACAACCAGGTGAACGGAATGCCGTTCAAGGCGGAGCAGCTCGCGAAGGCTCTCGAGGAGGCCGTGCAGCATGACTGAGGTGACCGACGCCCCCACCCGGCCCGCGCCGCTCTCCCTGGTCCCCAGGGCGGAGGCCGAGCAGTCCATGAAGGACTACAAGTCGGACCAGGAGGTCCGCTGGTGTCCGGGCTGCGGCGACTACGCGGTCCTGGCCGCGGTGCAGGGCTTCATGCCCGAGCTGGGGCTGGCCCGGGAGAACATCGTCTTCGTCTCCGGCATCGGCTGCTCCTCGCGGTTCCCGTACTACATGAACACGTACGGGATGCACTCGATCCACGGCCGCGCCCCGGCCATCGCGACGGGGCTGGCCACCTCGCGGCGCGACCTGTCCGTGTGGGTGGTCACCGGTGACGGCGACGCGCTGTCCATCGGCGGCAACCACCTGATCCACGCGCTGCGGCGGAACGTCAACCTGAAGATCCTGCTGTTCAACAACCGGATCTACGGTCTGACCAAGGGCCAGTACTCGCCGACCTCCGAGCTCGGCAAGATCACCAAGTCGACACCGATGGGCTCGCTGGACGCGCCCTTCAACCCGGTGTCGCTGGCCCTGGGCGCCGAGGCCTCGTTCGTGGCCCGCACCGTCGACTCCGACCGCAAGCACCTGACCGAGGTGCTGCGGGCGGCCGCGGACCACCCGGGCACGGCGCTGGTGGAGATCTACCAGAACTGCAACATCTTCAACGACGGCGCCTTCGAGGCCCTGAAGGACAAGGACCGGGCCCAGGAGGCGGTCATCCGCCTGGAGCACGGGCAGCCGATCCGCTTCGGGGCCGACGGCCACAAGGGCGTCGTGCGCGACCCGCAGACCGGGGAGCTGGAGGTCGTCGACGTGACCCCGGAGAACGCCTCGCGGATCCTGGTGCACGACGCGCACGCCGGCAGTCCCACCACGGCGTTCGCGCTGTCCCGGCTGGCCGATCCCGACACCCTGGACCGGACGCCGATCGGGGTGTTCCGCAGCGTGGAGCGGCCGGTGTACGACACGCTGATGGCGGAGCAGCTGGAGACGGCCGTCGACGCCAAGGGCAAGGGCGACCTGGCCGGCCTGCTGGCCGGCAACGACACCTGGACGGTCGTCGGCTAGCGGTCCGGGCGCAGGCAGCAGAGCAGCAGTACGCCGGCCCGGGGCTCCTCCTCAGGAGCCCCGGGCTTCGTCGTACGCGGCGCGCGCCGCCTGCACCTCGGCGGTGCGCCGCTCGGTCCAGCGGGCCAGCGCCCACACCTGCTCGGCGGCCTCCCGGCCGAGCGCGGTCAGCGAGTAGTCCACCCGGGGCGGGATGACCGGCTTGGCGTCGCGCAGCAGGAACCCGTCGCGCTCCAGCGTCTGGAGGGTCTGCGCCAGCATCTTCTCGCTGACGCCCCCGACCTCCCGGCGCAGCTCGCTGAAGCGGTACGAGCGCTCCTTGAGGGCGGCGAGCACGAGGACGCCCCAGCGGCTGGTGACGTGCTCGAGCACCCCGCGGGAGGGGCACATCGGCGCCTTCACCGACACGGGCGGCGGGGTGGTGGCCTGGCTGCTTACTCCCATACCAGTACCTTACTTCAAAGTGGGTACTTACGAATAGTTAGCGCTCTCCGTAGGGTGGTGCCCACACCGCGGAACACCCGCGAACAGCACCGATCCGCACGCAGGGAGCGCACACCATGAGCATCGTCGTCACCGGAGCCACCGGAGCCCTCGGCCGCCTCGTCGTCGAGGAGCTGCTCGGCAAGGTCCCCGCCGAGTCCGTCGCCGTCGTCGTCCGCGACAAGGCCAAGGCCGCCGACCTGGCCGAGCGCGGGGTCGAGGTGCGCATCGCCGACTACGACGCCCCCGAGACCCTGGCCGCCGCCTTCCGCGCGGGCGACCGCGTCCTGCTGATCTCCGGCAACGAGGTCGGCCGCCGCGTGCCGCAGCACACCGCCGTGATCGAGGCCGCCAAGGCCGCGGGGGTCGCCCAGCTCGCGTACACCGGCATCCTCGGCGGCCCCGAGGCCGACTTCGACCTGGCCGCGGAGCACAAGGTCACCGAGCAGGCCATCCTGGACTCCGGCCTGCCGCACACCTTCCTGCGCAACGGCTGGTACCACGAGAACTACACCCACCACCTGGCGACCGTCCTGGAGCACGGCGCGGTCGTCGGCAGCGCGGGCGAGGGCCGGATCGCCTCCGCCGCACGGGCGGACTACGCGGCCGCGGCGGCGGAGGTGCTGACCGGCGAGGGCCACCTGAACCGGGTCTACGAGCTCTCCGGCGACACCGCCTGGAGCCTCGCGGAGTACGCGGCCGAGGTCGCGGCCCAGTCCGGCAAGGAGGTCGCGTACTCCGAGGTCCCGGCCGAGGCGCACCTGTCGATCCTGACCGGCGCGGGCGTCCCCGAGGGCTTCGCGGCGCTGCTGGTCGACGTGGACGCGGCGATCTCCCGCGGCCGCCTCGCCCACACCGGCGGCGACCTCTCCCGGCTCATCGGCCGCCCGACCACCCCGGTCGCGGACGCGATCGCCTCGGCCCTGGCCTGAGGACGGCACCGTACGGAACCGAACCGGAACCGGAACCGGTCGGGCGGAACAGGTGAGTCCGCCCGGCCGACGCCGCGCAAGGCCTCACCCGTGTCATGAGTATCTCCCGCTTATGGGCATGACATCGGCGGCGAACAGCGCTAGCTTCTGGTGTGAGGTTGGCTGAATTGCGACGGGAGGCCGGAGTGAAGGCGGACAGTGAGCAGCGCACGGGCCTGCTCTACGGATTCGGCGCCTACGGGATGTGGGGCCTGGTCCCCCTCTTCTGGCCGCTCCTCAAGCCCGCCGGGGCCGTCGAGATCCTCGCCCACCGCATGGTGTGGTCCCTGGCCGTGGTCGGGGTGCTGCTGCTGGCCATGCGCCGCTGGGGGTGGATACGCGAGCTCCTGCGCCGGCCGCGGAAGCTCGGCCTGACGGCGCTGGCCGCCACCGTGATCTCCGTGAACTGGGGCCTGTACATCTGGGCCGTCAACCACGGCGCGGTCGTCGAGTCCAGCCTCGGCTACTTCATCAATCCGCTGGTCACCATCGCCATCGGGGTACTGCTCCTCGGCGAGCGGCTGCGCCGCGCGCAGTGGGCGGCGGTCGGCATCGGCTTCCTCGCGGTGCTGGTGCTCGCCATCGGGTACGGGCGTCCGCCGTGGATCTCCCTGGTGCTGGCCTTCTCCTTCGCGACGTACGGGCTGATCAAGAAGAAGCTCAACATGGGCGGCGTGGAGTCGCTGGCCGCCGAGACCGCCCTGCTCTTCCTGCCCGCCCTGGGCTACCTGCTGTGGCTGGGCTCGCAGGGCCGCTCCAGCTTCACCGCGGGCGGCTTCGGCCACTCCGCGCTGCTCGCCTCGACGGGGCTGATCACCGCCGTGCCGCTGGTCTTCTTCGGTGCCGCCGCGATCCGGGTGCCGCTGTCCACGCTGGGGCTGCTGCAGTACCTGGCCCCGGTGTTCCAGTTCGCGCTCGGCGTCGTCTACTTCCACGAGGCCATGCCGCCCGAGCGGTGGGCCGGCTTCTCCCTGGTCTGGGCCGCGCTCGCCCTGCTGACCTGGGACGCCCTGCGCACGGCCCGCCGGAACCGGGCCCGCCTGGAGGCGATGGAGGCGGCCGCGGACGCCCCGGCCGCCGTGGCCGCCGTGGACGTTCCTGCCGCCGCGGACGTCCCGGCCGCCCCCGCCGCTCCGGCGGCGGAACGCGCGTAAGCGCGGGGCGCCGTACCGCGGCGCCGACCCCACTACCCCCTCGATCCCCGTCACGGAACTCCCGTGACGGGGATCGTCCGTTTTCCGAACGACTCTGACCGAAAAGCGGTCTTGACGGGCCGTCACGCCCTCACTGAACATCAGGGCTCGCACTGACGCACGACTGCTCACCCGCGCCACCCGCACGTTCCGTTCAATCCCCAACGGAATTTCCGGAGCCCCCACATGAGCCTGTCCGTCTCCCGGCGCCTCGCCGCCGTGACCGCGCTCGCGGTCGCCGGCCTGTTCGCCCCCGCCGCCCCCGCCGCACTGGCCGCCCCCACCGCGGCCGCGGCTCCGACCCCGCCCGACATCCCGCTGGCGGCCGTCAAGGCGCACCTGAGCCAGTTCCAGACCATCGCCACCAACAACGGCGGCAACCGCGCCCACGGCAGGGCCGGCTACAAGGCCTCGATCGACTACGTGAAGGCCAAGCTGGACGCGGCGGGGTTCACCACCACGCTGCAGACCTTCACCAGCAGCGGCGCCACCGGCTACAACCTGATCGCCGACTGGCCCGGCGGGGACCCGAACTCGGTGCTGATGACCGGCTCGCACCTGGACTCCGTCACCGCCGGCCCGGGCATCAACGACAACGGCTCGGGCTCGGCCGCCGTGCTGGAGACGGCGCTCGCCGTCTCGCGCGCCCAGCTCCAGCCGACCAAGCACCTGCGGTTCGGCTGGTGGGGCGCGGAGGAGCTGGGCCTGGTCGGGTCCAAGTACTACGTCAACAGCCTCTCGGCCACGGAGAAGGCGAAGATCTCCGGCTACCTGAACTTCGACATGATCGGCTCGCCGAACCCGGGTTACTTCGTCTACGACGACGACCCCACCATCGAGCAGACCTTCAAGACCTACTTCGCCGGCCTGAACATCCCCACCGAGATCGAGACGGAGGGCGACGGCCGCTCCGACCACGCCCCGTTCAAGAACGCGGGCGTCCCGGTGGGCGGGCTGTTCTCCGGCGCCGACTACACCAAGACGGCGGCGCAGGCGCAGAAGTGGGGCGGCACCGCCGGACAGGCCTTCGACCGCTGCTACCACGCGTCCTGCGACACCGCGGCGAACATCGACGACACCGCTCTGGACCGCAATGCCGACGCGATCGCCTACGCGGTCTGGAACCTGGGCGCGGCCACGCCGGTCCCGCCCGGCCCGTCGTTCGAGAACACCGCGGACGTGAACATACCGGACTCCCCCGGCGCCGCGGTGACCTCGCCCATCACGGTCTCCGGCGTCCCGGGCAACGCCCCGGCCACCACCAAGGTGGACGTGAACATCGTCCACACCTACCGCGGTGACCTGGTGATCGACCTGATCGCCCCCGACGGCACGGCGTACCGGCTGAAGAACTCCTCCGGCTCGGACTCCGCGGACAACGTCGTGGCCTCGTACACCGTCAACGCCTCCGCCGAGGTGGCCAACGGCGTCTGGAAGCTCCAGGTCAAGGACGTGGCGGCGCAGGACACCGGCTACATCAACAGCTGGCGGATCACCTTCTGAGCCACCCGCACCCCGCACCCGCACGGCAACCGCACGGCAACCGGCCCGGCCCCGGCGGCGCTACGCGCCGTCGGGGCCGGCCATGCGCGGGGCGGCCGAGACGTCCTGCGGCTCCCGGATGAGGGCGCGCAGCTCCTCGGCCACCGCGGACACGTCGGCGCGGCCCAGCTTCGCCGCCTCGACCAGGTCGCCCAGCTGCTCGGGCGAGGGCAGTTGCTCCGCTCCGGCGACCCGCAGGTACGAGCGCGTGGCGGCGGCCGCGTAGAACTCGTTCATCGGTGATTCCAGCGCCGGGCACACGGCGAGGGTGTGCAGGAACGCAGCGGCCCGCCACGCGGTGTCGGGGGCGGGCTGTTCGGGCACCATGACCAGGTCGTTCTGGTGCCGGGCGACCGCGGCGGCCACCCCGGAGGGATCCCATACGGCGGGATCGGACGGGAGGTGGTGGGCCAGGGCGGTCCAGGCCCATTCCATGGTGATCTTCAATTGCCGAACCGCTCCTGGAAGTAGCCCCAGTGGTCGGCGAACTCCTCTATGCCGGAGAGGAAGTTCTCCCGGTCCTCGTCGAGCTCCCGTTCGGTGACCTCGGTGATCAGCGCGGTGACCGTCGTGCCCAGTGCCGCCGCGCGCGCCTTGAGGCGGTCGTGGAACTCTTCGTCCAGGCGGATGGTGACGTGTCTCGACATGCCTGTCACGGTACAGCGGGGCCGCTGTACACAGGGCGGGAACGGCCGAAGGGTGGGCAGGGACACAGTCCCCGCCCACCCGGTGCCGGTCGCAGCGGCCGTCCCGCGGCCGTCCGGCGGCCCTGCGCCGGCTACTTGTGGGCGTTGGCCGCCTGCACCAGCGCGTCCTTGGTGACGGCGCCGACGTAGACCTTGCCGTCGTCCGTGATCAGCGCGTTGACCAGGCGGGTCTTGAAGAGCCGTCCCTCGCCGAAGGATCCGGTGACCTTGTCCCCGAGGGAGTTCAGGAACTGCTTGGCCTCCTTGGGGGCGTTCTTGTCGTTCTCGATGTCCTTCAGGCTGCGGCCCGCGCCCGTGTCGATGCGGGCGATGGCCGACCAGCCCTCGCCGAGGACCTGCGCGCCGCCGTGCTCGCCGCCGGGGCCGCCCGGGATGCCCGCGCCGCCGGTGACGGCCCCGAGGCCGGGGAAGGCGTCCAGGCCCTTGAACTCCTTGCCGTGGCCGGGACCCTTGGCCTCGCCGTCCTTGCCCTCGGTCACCTTGGCGCCCTTGGGCGGGGTGAAGGCGAAGGCGTCGGCGGCGGGCTTGGCGAAGTCCACCTTGGTGAAGCCGGCGTCCACGACGGGCTTGCCGCCCTCGGCGGCGAGCAGCTGCACGCGCAGCGGCACGCCGTTCTTCGCGTCCACCGCGATCTTGACCGAGCCCACGGTGGAGCCGCCGTGCTTGGGCTTCAGCACCAGCTGGTAGGCGTCCCGGCCGGCCACCTGCGCGGTGTCGCCGACGCTGATGTCGGTGGTCGGCCCGGCGGACTGGATGACCTCCTGGGCGAGCTGCTGCGGCGAGGCCGCGAGCCGGTCGGCGGTCTTCTTGTGGTCCCGGCCGGCCGAGGTGCCCGCGCCGGGGTCCTTCTCGTGCCAGACCTGGTTGGCCTTGCTGTCGTAGCCCCAGACGTCCGCGCCGTTGTGGACGATGCTGTATTCGTCCTTGCCGTCGACGAAGGTCAGCTTCTGGCGGTCCGGCCCGTCGGCCGCGACGCGCACGGTGTGGGTGCCGCTCGCCAGCCGGGCGATCCTGTCCTGCGGGTCCGCGGAGCCCCCGGAGGAGGCGCCGCCCCCGACGCCGCCGAGCAGACCGCTCGCGAAGGTGGGCAGCCCCAGGTCGGTGCTGATCTTGGCGCTGCCGGACAGCTGCTGCACGTCCGAGGCGGCGATCTTCTCGATCAGCTGCTGGGCCGTCACCTTCGGCAGGTCCGGGCTGCCGGCGTCGGCGAAGGCCGGGACCATCGCGACCGTCGCCGCGGCCACGCCCGCCACCGCCACCGGTACGGCGTACCGGGCGGCCTTGCGGGTCTTTGCGTTCGTTGCCATCTCTGCCCTACCTCTTTGTGTACGGCGGCGGCCTTCCTTCATGCCTGTACGTGTCCACCCCGCGCCGCCACTCTCACCCGATCTGGTGGGGATGTGTCTCCATCTGACCAAAGCGGAGGGGGTCGGGGCGTCACTCCGCGGAATCAACTCCGCGTACACCCAGGGGATGACACGACGAGGGCCCCGCATCCCCTACCCGTAGGGGATGCGGAGCCCTTGCGGCCCACCGGCCGCCGTCGCCCTCGCGTGCCTAGCCGGCGCGGTGCACCACCGCGTCGCACAGCTCCTCGAGCGCCGCCTTGGCGAAGCAGTCGGGCAGCGGCGCGAGCATGTCGCGGGCGTCCTGCGCGTACTGGATGGTGTCGCGGCGGGCCCGCTCCAGCGCGGGGTGCACGCGCAGCCGCGAGAGCACCTCCGCGTGGCGGGCGTCGTCGCTCAGGTCGCCGTCCAGGAGGCGTACGAGCTCCAGGTCGGCGGGGTCGCCGCCCTGGGCCGCCATCTCGCGCAGCCGCAGCACCGGCAGCGTGGGGATGCCCTCGCGCAGGTCGGTGCCCGGGGTCTTGCCGGACTCGTGGGAGTCGGAGGCGATGTCGAGGACGTCGTCGGCGAGCTGGAAGGCGGTGCCGAGGCGTTCGCCGTACTGGGTGAGGATGTCGACGACCGACTCGTCGGCGCCGGACATCAGCGCGCCGAACCGGCCGGAGACCGCGATCAGGGAGCCGGTCTTGCCGGCGATGACGTCGAGGTAGTGCGCGACCGGGTCGCGGCCGTCGCGCGGGCCGGCCGTCTCCAGGATCTGGCCGGTCACCAGCCGCTCGAAGGCCTCGGCCTGGATGCGGACGGCCTCGGGGCCGAGGTCCGCCAGGATGTGCGAGGCGCGGGCGAAGAGGAAGTCACCCGTCAGGACGGCCACCGAGTTGCCCCAGCGGGTGTTGGCGCTGGCCACGCCGCGGCGGACCTCCGCCTCGTCCATGACGTCGTCGTGGTAGAGCGTCGCCAGATGGGTGAGCTCCACGACGACCGCGGAGGGGACGATGCCCGGCGCGTACGGGTCGCCGAAGCGGGAGGCGAGCATGACCAGCAGCGGCCGGAACCGCTTGCCGCCCGCCTTGACCAGGTGCTGCGCGGCCTCGGTGATGAAGGGGACTTCGCTCTTGGTGGCCTCCAGCAGACCCGCCTCGACGGCGGCCAGTCCGGCCTGGACATCGGTCTCAAGAGCCTGGTCCCGCACGCTCAGTCCGAACGGCCCGACGACGGTCACGAGGGGTACTCCTGTCTGCTGACGATCACGCTGACGATCACCTGGATTGTCGATGTGTCGCTGCCATCACTCAAGCCAGCGTATCCGGTCTGTTTTCGATCACCGAGAGCACCCGTCACGCCGCCGCCGGGGCGCGGGCCGACACGGCCCGGTATGTTCGTGTCGTGCCGAAACGACCGGAGATACCTTTCTGTCGGAATATGCCGGGTTCCTGACGGCCGAGGCGTCCGATCCGGAGGCGGGCATGCTCATCCGTACCGAGTTCCCGTACGGGACGACCCGCGAGGACGTCCGGATCCCGATGCCCGACGGCGTACGGCTGTACGCCCGGATCTGGCGCCCCGTGACCGACGCGCCCGTCCCGGCCCTGCTGGAGTACCTGCCGCACCGGCTCACGGACGCCACCGCCGCGCGCGACGCCCAGCGCCACCCCTGGTACGCGGGCCACGGCTACGCCTCCGTCCGGGTGGACGTCCGCGGGTACGGGTGCAGCGGCGGCCGCCCCGGCGACCCGTACGCCCCGCGGGAACTGGCCGACGGGGTCGCGGTGGTGGAGTGGCTGGCGGCGCAGCCGTGGTGCACGGGGTCCGTGGGCATGTTCGGGCTCGGCTGGGGCGGCACCGTCGCCCTCCAGATCGCGGCGTTCGCCCCCGAGGCCCTCAAGGCGGTGGTCACCGTCGGCTCCACCGACGACCGCTTCGAGGACGGCCACGGCGCGGGCGGCTGCGTACCGGCCGAGGCCGTGGCCGCACGCTCGGCCGCCCTGCTGGCCCTCACCGCCCGCCCGCCGGACCCGCTGTACGCCGGCGACGGCTGGCGCGAGCAGTGGCTGGCGCGGCTGGAGGCGGTGGAGCCGGCCGTGCACGCCTGGCTGGCGCACGGCACCCGCGACGACCACTGGCGCCACGGCAGCGTCTGCGAGGACTACGGGGCGATCGGCGCGGCCGTCCTCGCCGTCGGCGGCCTGCACGACCCCCACCGGGACACGGTGCTGCGGCTCGTCGCCCACCTGCCCGCGGACCGGGTCCGCGGGCTGCTGGGGCCCTGGCCGCACGCGTACCCGGACCGGGCGGCGGCCCCGGGCCCCGCCATCGGCTTCCTGCAGGAGACGCTGCGCTGGTGGGACCACTGGCTGCGGGGCGCCCCCAACGGGGCGATGGACGTGCCGCTGCTGCGGTCCTGGATCGCCGCGTCGTACCCGCCGGCGACCGCGTACGAGGCCCTGCCGGGGCGGTGGGCCGGGGAGGCCGCCTGGCCCTCGCCGGCCGTCACCCCGGTCACGTACGGGCTCCAGGGCGCGCCCGTGGCCGTGGCCTCGCCGCAGCACACCGGGGTGGACGCGGGCCGGTGCCTGCCGGTCGGCGGCGCCGCCGACCTGCCGCCCGACCAGCGCGCGGAGGACGCGCGATCGGCCTGCTTCGAGTTCCCGGTGCCGGGCGCGCGGCCGGTGGAGGTCCTGGGCCGACCGCGGGCCGTGCTCCGGCTGCGCATGGACGTCCCGTACGGGCAGGTGGCGGCCCGCCTGTGCGACGTCGCCCCGGACGGCTCCTCCACGCTGGTCACGCGGGGCGCGCTGAACCTCTCCGCCCGCCTCGGCCGCGACAAGGCGGTGCCGTGGCCGGTGGGCGCGTACGAGGACGTGGTCGTCGAGCTGGGCGCCACCGGGCACGCCTTCGCGCCGGGCCACCGCATCCGGCTCGCCCTCTCCTCCGCCTACTGGCCGTGGCTCTGGCCGCGGGCCGGCTCCGAGGCCGGCTGGACCCTGGACCCGGCGGGCAGCGCGCTGGTCCTGCCGGTGCGCGGGCCGTCGCCGGCGGACCCGGGCGTCGTGTTCGAGCCGCCCGAGCAGGCCGAGCCGCTGGGGGTGGCCGTCCCCGCCACCCTGGACGAGCCGCGGCCGGAGCGGGTGGTCGTACGGGACGTGGCGCTCGGGGTGTGGCGCCTGGAGGTGGACCCGCCCTCGCCCTGCGGCGGGACGCGGCTCCACCCGGACGGCCTGGAGTACGGCGAGGACGCCGCCGAGGTGTACGAGATCCAGGAGGCGGACCCGCTGTCGGCCCGGACCCGCGCCGAGTGGCGGATCCGGCTGCACCGGCCGGAGTCGGGCTGGGACGTCCGCATCGAGACCCGCTCGGAGATCACCTGCGAGGAGGACGCCTTCCTGACCTCGGACGAGCTGCTGTGCCGTGAGGGCGGGGAGATCGTCCACCACCGCACCTGGACCCGCCGCCTCCCCCGCACCACGGGCTGACCACCCCCGGGCCCCGCCCGACCCCCCGCCTCGAACGCCGGCGGGGCCGGAGTTGCCGAACCTCAGCTCCGAAAGCCGACGCGGGCCGACGGTCGGTCGGCACAGCCTCACTCCGAAGCGACACGTGGCCGCCCCAGCCCCCGCCAGGCGGCGTGCCAGACCCCGGCTTCGCATACCGACGGCTCGCCTTCGAAACGGCGGATGGGCACGATCCAGCCCCACCGGCGATTGAGGCGCGGGGCGTGGGGCGGCGCCCCAACGAACCCGGCTCAGCCGAACAGGCGTTCCAGGACCACCGCAATGCCGTCCTGTTCGTTCGACAGCGTCACCTCGTCGGCGACCTCGACCAGTTCCCGGTGGGCGTTGGCCATGGCCACGCCGTGCGCCGCCCACGCGAACATCGGGATGTCGTTCGGCATGTCGCCGAAGGCGATGGTGTGCGACGGCCCGACGCCCAGCAGCCCGGCGGCCAGCGCCAGCCCGCTGGCCTTGCTCACCCCCGTCGGCTGGAGCTCCACGGTGTGCTCCCCGGCCATCGTCACGTTGACCAGGTGGCCGACCACCCCCCGCGCCACCCGCGTCAGCTCGTCGTCGTCGAGCTCCGGGTGCTGCAGCAGCACCTTGTTGATGGGCGCCGCCCACAGGTCGGCCCGCCGCCGCACCCGCACCGTCGGCAGGTGCGGGTGCGGCATCCGGTAGCCGGGCCCCATCAGCATCGCCGCGTCGACCCCCTCCTGGTCGACCGCCGCGTACACCTCGCCGATCTCCGCCTCGATCTTGCCGAGGGCGACCTCCGCCAGCTCGCGGTCCATCTCCACGGAGTGCAACAGGCTCCCGCGCGCCGCGTCATACACCTGCGCGCCCTGCCCGCACACCGCGAGCCCCGTGTACCCAAGGCTGTCGAGGACATGGCGGACCTGTGGAACGGGGCGCCCGGTGACGACGATGTGCTGCGCGCCCGCGGCGCGCGCCGTCGCGAGCGCCGCGTACGAGCGGGCGGAGACGGTGTCTCCGGCGCGCAGCAGGGTCCCGTCCAGGTCAGTGGCGATCAAAGAGAAAGGGGGGGCCGAAAGCGGGGCGGAAGTCACGGCGCAAGGATACGGACCCCAATGGACAAGTCCTACAAATAGCGCCCTAATCCGGCCTCCCGCAGGCCCCACCAGCCACGTAACGTATCAACGAGCCCCCGGGACACCCCCGGACCGCATGGAAAGCGAGGCAGTACCCCATGCCCCAGCAGAGCCCCCTCGATGTCCCCGAGGGCGACCCGTTCGGGCCGCACAACCTCCCGTACGGCGTCTTCACCACCGACGGCGACGCCCGCCGCCGCATCGGCGTGCGGATCGGCGGACACGTGCTCGACGCGGGGGCGGCCGCGCAGGCGCTCGGCTCCCCGTACGCCGAACTGCTCGGGCAGTCCTCGCTCAACCCGCTGCTGGCCGCGGGCCGCACCGCCTGGCGCGACGTGCGCCGCGCCCTGACCGCCTGGGTCACCGACCCCGGCCACCGCGTCACCGTCGAGCCGCACGTCCTCCCGCTGGACGCGGTCACCCTGCACCTGCCGTACGAGGTCGCCGACTACGTCGACTTCTACGCCAGCGAACACCACGCCACCAACGTGGGCCGCATGTTCCGCCCCGACGGCGAGCCGCTCACCCCCAACTGGAAGCACCTGCCAATCGGTTACCACGGCCGCTCCGGCACCATCGTCGTCTCCGGCACCGACGTCGTGCGCCCCTCGGGGCAGCGCAAGACGCCCGCCGACGCCGCGCCGGTCTTCGGCCCCTCGGTCAAGCTGGACATCGAGGCCGAGGTCGGCTTCGTCGTCGGCACCCCCTCACAGCTGGGCAGCCCGGTCGCGCTCGGCGACTTCGAGGACCACGTCTTCGGCCTGTTCCTGCTCAACGACTGGTCGGCGCGCGACATCCAGGCCTGGGAGTACGTCCCGCTCGGCCCGTTCCTCGGCAAGTCCTTCGCCACCTCCGTCTCCGCCTGGGTGACCCCGCTGGAGGCCCTGGACGCCGCCCGCACCGCCCCGCCGGCCCGCGACTTCCCGCTGCTGCCCTACCTCGACGACGCCGACGCCGAGCGGCCCGGCGGCTTCGACCTGCACATCACGGTCTCCATCAACGGGGAGGAGGTCGCGCATCCGCCGTTCTCGACGATGTACTGGACCGCCGCCCAGCAGCTCGCCCACATGACCGTCAACGGCGCCTCCCTGCGCACCGGCGACGTCTTCGGCTCCGGCACGGTCAGCGGCCCGGAGGTGGCCCAGCGCGGCTCCCTGCTGGAGCTCACCTGGAACGGCCGCGACGCCATCGAACTGGCCGACGGCAAGCGCACCTTCCTCGAGGACGGCGACACCGTCACCCTCACCGCCTGGGCCCCCGGCCCGCAAGGCACCCGCGTCGGCCTCGGCGAGGTCACGGGCCGCATCACCCCGTCCCGCTGACCGGCTGACCGCCGCCTCCCGCCGACCGCCTCCGGCGGGCGCCCGCGCGCCCGCCGGGGGCGGCGCCGTCCGGTCCGCGGGACGCCACCGTTCCGATCCCTGGGACGCCCGGCACCCGCGCGGTGGCGGATCTCTTTCCTCCGCTTCCTCCGCCCGCGAACCCGCAGGTCGCGGCCGCCGCCGACCAGCCCCGCAGTGGCGCAAATACTGCGGCAACACCACCGGGCGCACGCCGTCGGTATGTTCCCTCGCATGCCGGCCGAACGCACCCGTGAGCACGCCGTACCGGTCGCCGCCGGTGCCGCGCCTGGTCCGCGCGCAGTCGCCGCCGACGCTGGACGACGCCGACCCTGATGTCCGCATCCAGGCCGCCCGGAGCCGCTCGCCCCGCTGATGGCCGACCCGGACGCCGCTGGTGCGGGGCGCGGCGCTGGCCGCCCTGGCCGCCACCGGCTGCCCGCCCCCGTACGCGGCGGCCGCGCCGGCCGACCCGGCCTGGCAGGTCCGCGCGGGCGCGGCGACGGCCCTGCGCGCTGCCGACCCGGCGGGAGCCGTGCCCGCCCGGGCGGCGGCCCTGTCCGACCCGAACGCGGACGTCCGCAAGGCCGCCGTCCTGTCCCTCCTCCCCCACCGCACCCACCCGCCCGCCGCCACGGCCCTGTCCAAGGCCACCGCGGACCCGGACGCGTCCGGCGATACGCTGGACTGACTCGCGAGACTCTCCGCATGGGAGCACCACCGATGAGCGTCGATCCCGAAAAGACCGACCCCGCGTACCGCTGGCCCGTCCCGCCGGCAGGCGGCTGGACCGGTGACGACCTTGACCGGCTTCCCAACCTGCCTCCTCATACGGAGCTGATCGACGGGAGCCTGATCTTCGTGAGTCCGCAGAGCGTCTTCCACGAGCGCGCCATCGACTTCATCAAATGGCAGCTGCAGTCACTGGCACCTGACGACGCGGAGGTCTTCCGGGAATTCACGATCGACATCGACGAGAACAACCGGCCGGAGCCAGACGTGGTCGTGGTCGACGGCGATGTCGTTGGAGATCGAACACAGACGCGTTTTCCCGCGGAGTCCGTCCGCTTGGCCGTCGAAGTCGTCTCCCCCGATTCCGTCGAGCGTGACCGCAGCACCAAGCCGCTCAAGTACGCCCGCGCGAGGATCCCCCACTTCTGGCGGGTCGAGGACAGGGAAGGCCAGGCAGTGGTCTACGTCTACGAGCTCGACCCGGCCACCAAGGCGTACGTGGCCACCGGCATCTTCCACGACCGGCTGAAGGTCTCGGTCCCCTTCCCGGTCGACCTCGACCTCACCGAGATCACCGCGAAGCGCCGGCGCCCCCAGTAGCCGTGCACCGGTACGACCGAGGGCCCGTCCCCTGCTCTCAGGGGGCGGGCCCTCGGCCTCGAACGGTGCGCCGGCTACCGCACGAACGTGCTCGCCTGCCCCGCCAGGTCCAGGAAGTACTGGGGGGCCAGACCCAGGACCAGGGTGACGGCGACACCGACCGCGATCGTCGTCATCGTCAGCGGCGACGGCACCGCCACCGTCGGCCCGTCCGCCTTCGGCTCGCTGAAGAACATCAGGACGATGACCCGGATGTAGAAGAACGCGGCGATCGCGGAGGAGATCACACCCACCACGACCAGCGCGCCCGCACCGCCCTCCGCCGCCGCCTTGAACACGGCGAACTTGCCGGCGAAGCCGGAGGTCAGCGGGATGCCCGCGAAGGCCAGCAGGAACACCGCGAACACGGCCGCCGTCAGCGGAGAACGCCGCCCGAGCCCGGCCCACTTCGACAGGTGCGTCGCCTCGCCGCCCGCGTCGCGCACCAGCGTGACCACCGCGAACGCGCCGATCGTCACGAAGGAGTACGCCCCGAGGTAGAAGAGGACGGACTGGACGCCCTCCGCCGAGGTGGCGATCACACCGGCCAGGATGAAGCCGGCGTGCGCGATCGAGGAGTAGGCCAGCAGCCGCTTGACGTCGGTCTGCGTCACCGCGATGACCGCGCCCGCGAGCATCGTCACGATCGCCACGCCCCACATCACCGGCCGCCAGTCCCACCGCAGCCCCGGCAGGACCACGTACAGCAGCCGCAGCAGCGCGCCGAAGGCCGCGACCTTCGTCGCCGCCGCCATGAAGCCGGTGACGGGGGTTGGGGCGCCCTGGTAGACGTCCGGGGTCCACATGTGGAAGGGGACCGCGCCGACCTTGAACAGCAGGCCCATCAGGACCAGCGCCCCGCCGATCAGCAGCAGGGCGTCGTTGCCCATCGTGTCGGCGAGCGCCGGGTCGACGTTCGCCACCGTGCCGTCGACCACGTCGGCGATCGCCGCGTACGAGACGGAGCCCGCGTAGCCGTAGAGCAGGGCGATCCCGAACAGCAGGAACGCCGAGGAGAAGGCGCCCAGCAGGAAGTACTTCACCGCGGCCTCCTGCGACATCAGCCGCTGGCGGCGGGCGAGGGCGCAGAGCAGGTACAGCGGCAGGGAGAAGACCTCCAGCGCCACGAACAGCGTCAGCAGGTCGTCGGCCGCCGGGAAGACCAGCATGCCGGAGATCGCGAACAGGGCGAGCGGGAAGACCTCGGTGGTGGTGAATCCGGCCTTGACGGCGGCCTTCTCGCTGTCGCTGCCCGGTACGGAGGCCGCCTGGGCGGCGAAGGAGTCGACCCGCTTGCCGTGCGCCCGGGGGTCCAGGCGCCGTTCGGCGAAGGTGAAGACGGCCACGATCGAGGCCAGCAGGATGGTGCCCTGCAGGAAGAGGGCGGGCCCGTCGACGGCGACGGCGCCCATCGCGGCGATGTGCGCCTTGTCCCCCGCGTACCCGCCGGCGGCGAGCCCGACGACCGCCGCGAACGCCGAGGCGAGCGCGGCGACGGCGAGGAACACCTGCACGGAGTAGCGGGACCTGCGCGGGACGAAGGCCTCGACGAGGACCCCGAGGACCGCCGCGCCCACCACGATGAGCGTGGGCGCGAGCTGCGCGTACTCGATGTGCGGGGCGGGGATCCGTTCGGCGGGCGCCTGGGCGGCGAGCGTCGCCCACACCCCCTGGGCAGCAGTTGCGGTGCTCACTTCGCCGCCTCCCCGTTCCTGGCCTCGACAGCCACCTCGGGCTTCGGGTCCTTCTGCTTCACGTCCGACAGGGTGTGCTGCACCGCCGGGTTGACGATGTCGGTCAGCGGCTTGGGGTACACGCCCAGCCCGATCAGCAGCGCGATCAGCGGGGCGACCACGAGGAGCTCGCGCAGGCGCAGGTCCGGCATGGACCGGACCTCCTCCTTCACGGGGCCGGTCATGGTGCGCTGGTAGAGCACCAGCGTGTACAGGGCGGCCAGGACGATGCCGATGGTGGCGATGACACCGATGGCCGGGTACCGGGAGAACGTGCCGACCAGCACCAGGAACTCGCTGACGAACGGCGCGAGGCCGGGCAGCGAGAGGGTGGCGAGGCCGCCGATCAGGAAGGTGCCGGCCAGCACCGGGGCGACCTTCTGCACGCCGCCGTAGTCGGCGATGAGCCGGGAGCCGCGCCGCGAGATCAGGAAGCCGGCCACCAGCATCAGCGCCGCGGTCGACAGGCCGTGGTTGACCATGTAGAGCGTCGCCCCGGACTGCCCCTGGGAGGTCATCGCGAAGATGCCCAGGATGATGAAGCCGAAGTGGGAGATCGAGGCGTACGCGACCAGCCGCTTGATGTCGCGCTGCCCGACCGCGAGCAGCGCGCCGTAGACGATGCTGACCAGGGCCAGGACGAGGATCACCGGGGTGGCCCACCTGCTGGCGTCGGGGAAGAGCCCGAGGCAGAAGCGGAGCATGGCGAAGGTGCCGACCTTGTCGACGACCGCGGTGATCAGCACGGCGACCGGGGCGGTGGCCTCGCCCATCGCGTTCGGCAGCCAGGTGTGCAGCGGCCACAGCGGGGCCTTCACCGCGAAGGCGAAGAAGAAGCCGAGGAACAGCAGCCGCTCGGTGTTGGTCGCCATGTCCAGGGTGCCCGCGGCGCGGGCGGCGGTGATCTCCTGGAGCGAGAAGCTCCCGGCGACCACGTACAGCCCGATGACCGCGGCCAGCATGATCAGGCCGCCGGCCAGGTTGTACAGGAGGAACTTGACCGCCGCGTAGCTGCGCTGCGCGGCCGCGTTCTCGTCCGATCCCGCATGGGCCCGGTCCCCGAAGCCGCCGATGAGGAAGTACATCGGGATGAGCATGGCTTCGAAGAAGATGTAGAAGAGGAAGACGTCGGTGGCCTCGAAGGAGATGACCACCATCGCCTCGACCATGAGGATCAGGGCGAAGAAGCCCTGGGTCGGCCGCCAGCGGCTCGAGCTCGTCTCCAGGGGGTCGGCGTCGTGCCATCCGGCGGCGATGACGAAGGGGATCAGCAGGGCGGTGAGCCCGATCAGCGCCACCCCGATGCCGTCGACCCCGAGTTCGTACCGGACGCCGAAGGCGGGGATCCAGCTGTGGGACTCGGTGAGCTGGTAGCGCGCGCCGCCGGGCTCGAAGCGGACCGCGACGAGCACGGCCAGCGCCAGCGTGGCCAGCGAGACCAGCAGCGCGATCCACTTGGCGGCGGTCCGCCGGGCGGCCGGGACGGCCGCCGTGAGGACCGCGCCGGCCGCGGGGACCGCGGCCGTCACCGTCAACAACGGAAAGGACATACTCACACCGCCCTCATCAGCAGGGTCGCGGCGATCAGGATCGCCGTCCCCCCGAACATCGAGACCGCGTAGCTGCGGGCGTAGCCGTTCTGGACCCTGCGCAGCCGGCCCGACAGGCCGCCGACCGAGGCGGCGGTCCCGTTGACGACCCCGTCGACCAGGCTGTGGTCGACGTACACCAGGGAGCGGGTCAGGTGCTCCCCGCCGCGCACCAGCACGATGTGGTTGAAGTCGTCCTGGAGCAGGTCGCGGCGGGCTGCCCGGGTGAGCAGGCTGCCGCGCGGGGCGGTGACCGGCACCGGCCGGCGCCCGTACATGGCCCAGGCGATCGCGACGCCGATGACGAGGCAGACCATCGTCGCGAGGGTCACCGTCAGGGCGCTGACCGGCGGGTTCCCGTGCTCGTAGCCGGTGACGGGCTCCAGCCACTTCAGGAAGCGTTCGCCGACGGAGAAGAAGCCGCCGGCGAAGACCGAGCCGAAGGCCAGCAGGATCATCGGGACCGTCATGGACTTCGGCGACTCGTGCGGGTGGGGCAGCTCGCCGGCGTGGTGCTCGGCGGCCGGTTCGGCGCTGGGCACCGCGTCCGCGTCGGGGGCGGGCTGCCAGCGCTTCTCGCCGAAGAAGGTCATCAGCATGACCCGGGTCATGTAGAAGGCGGTGATGGCCGCGCCGAGGAGGGCCGCGCCGCCGAGGATCCAGCCCTCGGTGCCGCCCTTGGCGAAGGCCGCCTCGATGATCTTGTCCTTGGAGAAGAAGCCGGACAGGCCGGGGAAGCCGATGATGGCGAGGTAGCCGAGTCCGAAGGTGACGAAGGTGATCGGCATGTACGAGCGCAGGCCGCCGTACTTGCGCATGTCGACCTCGTCGTTCATGCCGTGCATCACGGAGCCGGCGCCGAGGAAGAGGCCCGCCTTGAAGAAGCCGTGCGTCACCAGGTGCATGATCGCGAAGACGTAGCCGATGGGGCCGAGGCCGGCGGCGAGGACCATGTAGCCGATCTGCGACATCGTCGACCCGGCGAGGGCCTTCTTGATGTCGTCCTTCGCGCAACCGACGATCGCACCGAAGAGCAGGGTGACCGCGCCGACGACGGTGACGACGAGCTGCGCGTCCGGCGCCCCGTTGAAGACCGCCCCCGAGCGGACGATCAGGTAGACGCCGGCGGTGACCATGGTCGCGGCGTGGATGAGGGCCGAGACGGGGGTCGGGCCCTCCATCGCGTCGCCGAGCCAGGACTGCAGCGGTACCTGCGCCGACTTGCCGCAGGCGGCGAGCAGCAGCATCAGCGCGATCGCCGTCAGCGTGCCCTCGGAGGTCTTCCCCACCGAGGCCAGCACGGGCCCGAAGGCGAAGGTCCCGAACGTGGTGAACATGACCATGATCGCGATGGACAGGCCCATGTCGCCGACCCGGTTGACCAGGAAGGCCTTCTTCGCGGCGGTCGCCGCGCTGGGCTTGTGCTGCCAGAAGCCGATGAGCAGGTACGAGGCCAGGCCCACGCCCTCCCAGCCGACGTACAGCAGCAGGTAGTTGTCGGCGAGGACCAGCAGCAGCATCGCCGCGAGGAAGAGGTTCAGGTAGCCGAAGAAGCGGCGGCGGCGCTCGTCGTGCTCCATGTACCCGATCGAGTACACGTGGATGAGCGTGCCCACCCCGGAGATCAGCAGGACGAACGTCATCGACAGCTGGTCCAGCTGGAAGGCGACGTCGGCCTGGAAGCCCTCGACCGGGATCCAGCTGTACAGGTGCTGGTGCAGGGTCCGCTCCTCGGCGCCGCGCCCCAGCATGTCCGCGAACAGGGCGACGCCGATGCCGAAGGAGACGGCGGCGAGCACGGTGCCGATCCAGTGGCCGGCCCCGTCGAGGCGGCGGCCGCCGCACAGCAGCACCGCCGCTCCGAGCAGGGGCGCCGCCACCAGCAGCGCAATCAGATTCTCCACTGTGTACGCCCCTTACAGCTTCATCAGGCTGGCGTCGTCGACCGAGGCCGAGTGGCGGGTACGGAACAGCGACACGATGATCGCGAGGCCCACCACGACCTCCGCGGCGGCGACGACCATCGTGAAGAAGGCGATGATCTGGCCGTCGAGGTTGCCGTGCATCCGGGAGAACGCCACGAACGCGAGGTTGCAGGCGTTGAGCATCAGCTCCACGCACATGAACAGCACGATGGTGTTGCGCCGGATCAGCACGCCCGCAGCCCCGATGGTGAACAGCAGGGCCGCCAGGTACAGGTAGTTGACCGGGTTCACTTCGAGGCCTCCTCACGGCCGAGGCGCTCCGCCGACCGCCGCTCCAGGGCCTTCAGGTCCTTCAGCGCCTCGGTCGAGACGTCGCGGACCTGGCCGCGGGAGCGCAGCGTGTTGCTGACGGTCAGCTCGGACGGGGTGCCGTCCGGCAGCAGGCCGGGGACGTCCACCGCGTTGTGCCGGGCGTACACGCCGGGCGCGGGCAGCGGCGGGAGCTGGACCCCCTCGCGGACGCGCCGCTCGGCGAGCTCGCGCTGGGTGGCGGCCCGCTCGGTGCGCTCGCGGTGGGTCAGCACCATCGCGCCGACGGCGGCGGTGATCAGCAGCGCGCCGGTGATCTCGAAGGCGAAGACGTACTTGGTGAAGATCAGCTCGGCGAGGCCCTCCACGTGCCCGGCGGAGTTGACCCGCCCCAGCCCGTTGAAGTGCTTCAGCGAGGCGTTGCCGATGCCGGCGATCAGCAGGACGCCGAAGCCGAGCCCGCACAGGACGGCCAGCCAGCGCTGGCCCTTGATGGTCTCCTTCAGCGAGTCGGCGGCGGTGACGCCGACGAGCATGACCACGAAGAGGAACAGCATCATGATCGCGCCGGTGTAGACGATCACCTGGACCACGCCCAGGAAGTACGCCCCGTTGGCGAGGTAGAACACCGCCAGGACGATCATGGTCCCGGCGAGGCTGAGGGCGCTGTGCACGGCCTTCTTCATCAGGATCGTGGCCAGCGCGCCGATCACGGCGACCGTGCCCAGGATCCAGAACTGCACCGCCTCGCCCGTGGAGGTGAGGGTGGCCGCGCCCGCGGCGATCGCGCTCACGCCCCCACCCCCTCGGCCTTGTCCTTCTCCGCCGGGACCTCGCCCTTGGACACCGCCGCCTGCCGCTCGGTACCCGGCGCCGCGCCCGTCACCAGGCCCCGGTAGTAGTCCTGCTCGTCCGTGCCCGGGTACATCGCGTGGGGGGGCTCGACCATGCCCTCGGTCAGCCCGGCGAGCAGCTGCTCCTTGGTGTAGATGAGCGACTCGCGGCTGGAGTCGGCCAGTTCGAACTCGTTCGTCATCGTCAGCGCCCGCGTCGGGCACGCCTCGATGCACAGCCCGCACAGGATGCAGCGGGCGTAGTTGATCTGGTAGACGCGGCCGTAGCGCTCCCCCGGGGAGTAGCGCTCCTCGTCGGTGTTGTCCGCGCCCTCCACGTAGATGGCGTCCGCGGGGCAGGCCCAGGCGCACAGCTCGCACCCGATGCACTTCTCCAGACCGTCCGGGTGCCGGTTGAGCTGGTGCCGTCCGTGGAAGCGCGGCGCGGTGGTCTTCTGCTGCTCCGGGTACTGCTCGGTGAGGCGCTTCTTGAACATGGCCTTGAAGGTCACGCCGAAGCCGGCCACCGGGTTCTGCCACTTCTCGTCAGACACGTCTCAACCCTCCTCTCGGTCGTTGTCGCCGTTCGCGCCGCCGCTGGCCAGCAGCTCCCGCTCCGCGCGGGGCCGCCTGCGCGGTACGGGTTCCGGCCGCTGGCCGGGCTTGGGCGGTACGGGGAACCCGCCCGCGAACGGGTCGAAGGGCTCGGCCGCGGCGGTCGCCCCGGCCTCCTCGGCGGCGGTCTTCTCCCGCCGGTCGCGGAAGAAGTCGGCGACGAAGGACAGCAGCAGGACCGCCACGACGCCGCCGCCGACGTACAGGACGATCTCGCTGAAGTCGTAGCGCTCGTTGCGCAGCGCCCGCACGGTCGCCACCAGCATCAGCCACAGCACCGAGACCGGGATCAGGACCTTCCAGCCGAGCTTCATCAGCTGGTCGTAGCGGACGCGCGGCAGCGTGCCGCGCAGCCAGATGAAGAAGAACAGCAGCAGCTGGACCTTGACGGTGAACCAGAGCAGCGGCCACCAGCCGTGGTTGGCGCCCTCCCAGTACGTCGAGATCGGCGCGGGGGCCCGCCAGCCGCCGAGGAAGAGGGTGACCGACACCGCCGAGACGGTGACCATGTTGACGTACTCCGCCAGCATGAACATCGCGAACTTGATCGACGAGTACTCGGTGTTGAAGCCGCCGACCAGGTCGCCCTCGGACTCCGGCATGTCGAAGGGGGCGCGGTTCGTCTCCCCGACCATCGTCACCACGTAGATCAGGAACGACACCGGCAGCAGCACGATGTACCAGCGGTCGGCCTGCGCCTCCACGATCGCCGAGGTCGACATCGACCCGGAGTAGAGGAAGACCGAGGCGAACGCCGCGCCCATCGCGATCTCGTAGCTGATCATCTGCGCGCAGGAGCGCAGGCCGCCCAGCAGCGGGTACGTCGACCCCGAGGACCAGCCCGCGAGCACGATCCCGTAGATCCCCACCGAGGCCACCGCGAGGATGTACAGCATCGCGATCGGCAGGTCCGTCAGCTGCATCGCGGTGCGCTGCCCGAAGATCGACACCTCGTTGCCGGCCGGCCCGAACGGGATCACCGCGATCGCCATGAACGCGGGGATCGCCGCGACGATGGGGGCGAGCACGTAGACGACCTTGTCGGCGCGCTTGACGATGATGTCTTCCTTGAGCATCAGCTTCACGCCGTCGGCGAGCGACTGCAGCATGCCCCAGGGGCCGTGCCGGTTCGGGCCGATGCGCAGCTGCATCCAGGCGACGACCTTGCGCTCCCACACGATGGAGAAGAGCACGGTCACCATCAGGAAGGCGAAGCAGAACACCGCCTTCACCACGACCAGCCACCAGGGGTCCGTCCCGAAGAGGGACAGGTCCTCGGCAGCGAGCTGTACCGCGTTCACGCGCCCACCTCCGCAGTGGTGCCGCCTGCGCCGGCCCGGGTCGCCGGACCGATCCGTACGAGGGTGCCCGGGAGGGCGCCGGTGTCGGCCCGCACGCCGGAACCGGTGGAGTTCAAGGGGAGCCAGACGACCCGGTCCGGCATCGCGGTGATCCGCAGCGGCAGCTCCACGCTGCCGGCCGGGCCGGACACGGCGAGGAGGTCGCCGTCCTTGACGCCCGTCTCGGCGGCGGTGGCGGCCGACAGCCGGGCCGCGGCCTCGTGCCGGGTGCCCGCCAGGGCCTCGTCGCCCTCCTGGAGCAGGCCGAGGTCCAGCAGCAGGCGGTGGCCCGCGAGGACCGCCTCGCCCGCTCCGGGGCGGGGCAGCGGCGCGGTCGGCGCCGACTGTTCGGCGGCCCGCTCCCCGGCCCACGGGCCGAGCCGGTCGATCTCCCGGCGGACGGCGTGCACGTCGGGCAGGCCCAGCGGCCGGTCGGCGGCGTCCGCCAGCATGTGCAGCACGCGGGCGTCGGCCGGGGCGAGCGGGCGCGTCATCTGGTCGGGCTTGAGCGCGGCCTCGAACGGCCGGACGCGGCCCTCCCAGTTGACGAACGTGCCCGCCTTCTCGGCGACCGCCGCGACCGGGAACACCACGTCGGCGTGGTCGGTGACCCCGCCGGGCCGCAGCTCCAGGCTGACGACGAAGGCCTCCTCCAGGGCCACCCGCGCCCGCTCCGGGTCCGGCAGGTCGGCGACCTCCACGCCCGCGACCAGCAGCGCGGTCAGCTCGCCGGAGGCCGCCGCCTCCACGATCTGGCCGGTGTCGCGGCCGTAGCGGTGCGGCAGCTCCTCCAGCCCCCAGGCGGCCGCGACCTCGTCGCGCGCCCGCGGGTCGGTGGCCGGGCGCGCCCCGGGCAGCAGCGACGGCAGCGCGCCCGCCTCGATCGCGGCCCGCTCCCCGGCCCGCCGCGGGATCCACACCAGCCGGGCCCCGGTCGCGGCGGCCGCCCGTACGGCCGCGGTCAGCCCGCCGGGCACCCCGGCCAGGCGCTCGCCGACCACGAGGACCGCGCCGGGTGCGCGCAGCGCCTCGGCGGCCGCCTCGCCGCCCGCCTCCAGGCCGGTCCGCGAGGCCAGCGCGTCCAGCCACTCCGGCTCGGTGCCCGGGGCGGCGGCCAGCAGGGTGCCGCCCGCCTTCTCCAGGCCGCGGGTGGCGAACGGGGCGAGGGCGAAGGTGCGCTGCCCCCGTTTGCGGAAGGCCTTGCGCAGCCGCAGGAAGACCCCGGGGGCCTCCTCCTCCGCCTCGATGCCGACGAGCAGCACCGCCGGGGCCGCCTCCAGCTCCCGGTACGTGACGCCGCCGCCCGCGAGGTCGGTCCCCGTGCCCGCCACGGTCGCGGCGAGGAACTCGGCCTCCTCCGCGCTGTGCACCCGGGCCCGGAAGTCGATGTCGTTGGTGTCCAGGACGACCCGGGCGAACTTGGCGTACGCGTAGGCGTCCTCGACGGTGAGCCGGCCCCCGGTCAGGACTCCGGCCCGGCCGCGCGCGGCCGCGAGCCCCGCGGCCGCCGCCTCCAGCGCCTCGGGCCAGCTCGCCGGCTCCAGGACGCCCGCGGCGCTGCGGACCAGCGGGGTCGTCAGCCGGTCGGGGCGCTGCGCGTAGCGGAACGCGAAGCGGCCCTTGTCGCAGATCCACTCCTCGTTGACCTCGGGGTCCTCCGCGGCCATCC
The DNA here is from genome assembly GCF_040704625.1 of Streptomyces sp. NPDC046866. Taxonomy (NCBI): domain Bacteria; kingdom Bacillati; phylum Actinomycetota; class Actinomycetes; order Kitasatosporales; family Streptomycetaceae; genus Streptomyces; species Streptomyces sp. NPDC046866. The sequence goes on along the minus strand of NZ_JBEYXN010000003.1, from coordinate 185,214 downwards.
GGCGCAGCACCTTGCCGCGGCGGTGGTCGGTGCGGGTCGCGCAGCCGCCCGAGCAGTGCTCGCACACGCTCGGGGAGGAGACGAGGTCGAAGGGGCGGGAGCGGAAGCGGTACGCGGCCGAGGTGAGGGCGCCGACCGGGCAGATCTGGATGGTGTTGCCGGAGAAGTACGACTCGAAGGGGTCGCCCTCGCCGGTGCCGACCTGCTGCAGCGCGCCGCGCTCCAGCAGCTCGATCATCGGGTCGCCGGCGACCTGCGTGGAGAAGCGGGTGCAGCGCGCGCACAGCACGCACCGCTCGCGGTCCAGCAGCACCTGCGTGGAGATCGGCACCGGCTTCTCGTAGGTGCGCTTCTTCCCCTCGAACCGGGAGTCGGCGTTGCCGTGCGACATGGCCTGGTTCTGCAGGGGGCACTCGCCGCCCTTGTCGCAGACCGGGCAGTCCAGCGGATGGTTGATCAACAGCAGCTCCATCACGCCGCGCTGGGACTTCTCGGCGACCTCGGAGGTGAGCTGCGTCCTGACGACCATGCCGTCGGTGCAGGTGATGGTGCAGGAGGCCATCGGCTTGCGCTGGCCCTCGACCTCGACGATGCACTGGCGGCAGGCGCCGACCGGGTCGAGGAGCGGGTGGTCGCAGAACCGGGGGATCTCGATGCCGATCTGCTCGGCGGCCCGGATGACGAGGGTTCCCTTGGGGACCGACAGCTCGATGCCGTCGACGGTCAGGGAGACCGTGTCCTCGGGCGGCTTCGCGGCCGCTCCGCCACCGCCGGTCGCGTTCGTGGTGACGGTCATGCGTTCACCTCCGTGTCAGCCCAGAGGGTCGACTTCCTGGGGTCGAAGGGGCAGCCCCTGCCCGTGATGTGCTGCTCGTACTCCTCGCGGAAGTACTTCAGCGAGGAGAAGATCGGGCTGGCGGCGCCGTCGCCGAGCGCGCAGAACGACTTGCCGTTGATGTTGTCGGCGATGTCGTTCAGCTTGTCGAGGTCGGACATGACGCCCTTGCCGGCCTCGATGTCGCGCAGCAGCTGCACCAGCCAGTACGTGCCCTCGCGGCAGGGGGTGCACTTGCCGCAGGACTCGTGGGCGTAGAACTCGGTCCACCGGGTGACGGCCCGCACCACGCAGGTGGTCTCGTCGAAGCACTGAAGGGCCTTGGTGCCGAGCATGGAGCCGGCCGCGCCGACGCCCTCGTAGTCGAGCGGCACGTCGAGGTGCTCGGCGGTGAACATCGGGGTGGAGGAGCCGCCCGGGGTCCAGAACTTCAGCCTGTGCCCGGGGCGCATCCCGCCGCTCATGTCGAGGAGCTGGCGCAGGGTGATGCCGAGCGGGGCCTCGTACTGGCCGGGGCCGGCGACGTGCCCGGAGAGGGAGTACAGGGTGAAGCCGGGGGACTTCTCCGTCCCCATCGACTTGAACCAGTCCTTGCCCTTGTTCAGGATCGCGGGAACCGACGCGATGGACTCGACGTTGTTCACCACGGTGGGGCAGGCGTAGAGCCCCTCGACGGCGGGGAAGGGGGGGCGCAGCCGGGGCTGACCGCGCCGGCCTTCGAGGGAGTCGAGGAGGGCCGTCTCCTCGCCGCAGATGTAGGCGCCCGCGCCCGCGTGCACGGTGATGTCGAGCTTCAGGCCGCTGCCGAGGACGTCCTCGCCGAGGTAGCCGGCCTCGTACGCCTCGCGCACCGCCTCGTGCAGGCGGCGCAGCACCGGCACGACCTCGCCGCGCAGGTAGATGAAGGCGTGCTCCGAGCGGATCGCGTAGCAGGCGATGATCATCCCCTCGATGAGGGAGTGCGGGTTGGCGAAGAGGAGGGGGATGTCCTTGCAGGTCCCCGGCTCCGACTCGTCCGCGTTCACGACGAGGTAGTGCGGCTTGCCGTCGCCCTGCGGGATGAACTGCCACTTCATCCCGGTGGGGAAGCCCGCGCCGCCGCGGCCGCGCAGGCCCGAGTCCTTCACGTAGGCGATGACCTCGTCCGGGGTCATCGCGAGCGCCTTGCGCAGCCCCTCGTACCCCTCGTGGCGCCGGTAGGTCTCCAGCGTCCAGGACCGGGGCTCGTCCCAGAACGCCGACAGCACCGGTGCCAGCAGCTTCTCCGGGCTGGTGCCGTTCTCGTGCGTGGCAGCAGTCACCGACATCACTCCCCCTCCTCGCCGCTCGCCTCGGCGCGCGGGTGCACGACCTTGCCGTGGTGCGCGGACTCGCCGCGGGCGATGCGCAGTCCGATCAGGGAGGCGGGGCCGGCGCCTCCGCTCTCCTCGACCGCGCCCTCGCGCTCGTCGGGGAAGCCCGCCAGGATCCGCGCGGTCTCCTTGTACGTGCACAGCCGGGCGCCCCGGGTCGGCGCCACGGGCCGGTCGGCGCGCAGGTCGTCGACGAGGGCCTTGGCGGAGGCGGGGGTCTGGTTGTCGAAGAACTCCCAGTTGACCATCACCACGGGCGCGTAGTCGCAGGCCGCGTTGCACTCGATGTGCTCGAGGGTGACCTTGCCGTCGGCGGTGGTGCCGTTGTTGTCGACGCCGAGGTGCTCCTTGAGCTCCTCGAAGATGGCGTCGCCGCCCATGACCGCGCACAGGGTGTTGGTGCAGACGCCGACCTGGTAGTCGCCCGAGGGCCGGCGCCGGTACATCGTGTAGAAGGTGGCGACGGCGGTGACCTCGGCGGTGGTCAGGCCCAGCACCTCGGCGCAGAACCGGATGCCGGTGCGCGAGACGTAGCCCTCCTCGGACTGGGTCAGGTGCAGCAGCGGCAGGAGCGCGGAGCGGCTGTCGGGGTAGCGGGCGATGACCTCCTGCGCGTCCGCTTCGAGCCGGGCGCGGACGTCCGCCGGGTAGTCCGGGGCCGGGAGCTGCGGCATGCCGAGCGAGATCTCTGTCATCGGTCGACGCCTCCCATCACGGGGTCGATGGAGGCGACGGCGACGATGACGTCGGCGACCTGGCCGCCCTCGCACATCGCGGCCATGGCCTGGAGGTTGGTGAAGGACGGGTCGCGGAAGTGGACCCGGTAGGGGCGGGTGCCGCCGTCGGAGACGACGTGGACGCCGAGCTCGCCCTTGGGGGACTCCACGGCCGCGTACGCCTGCCCGGCCGGCACCCGGAAGCCCTCGGTCACCAGCTTGAAGTGGTGGATGAGGGCCTCCATGGAGGTGCCCATGATGTTCTTGATGTGGTCGAGCGAATTGCCGAGGCCGTCGGGGCCCATCGCGAGCTGCGCCGGCCAGGCGATCTTCTTGTCGGCGACCATGACCGGCCCGGGCTCCAGGCGGTCCAGGCACTGCTCGATGATCCGCAGGGACTGGCGCATCTCCTCCAGGCGGATCAGGAACCGCCCGTAGGAGTCGCAGGTCTCCGTGGTCGGCACGTCGAACTCGTAGGTCTCGTAGCCGCAGTACGGGTCGGACTTGCGCAGGTCGTGGGGCAGGCCGGCCGAGCGCAGGATGGGGCCGGTGGCGCCGAGGGCCATGCACCCGGCGAGGTCGAGGTAGCCGACGTCCTGCATGCGGGCCTTGAAGATGGGGTTGCCGGTGGCGAGCTTGTCGTACTCGGGCAGGTTCTTCTTCATGGTCTTGAGGAAGTCGCGCAGCTGGTCCACGGCACCGGGGGGCAGGTCCTGCGCGAGGCCGCCGGGGCGGACGAACGCGTGGTTCATGCGCAGGCCGGTGATCAGCTCGTAGATGTCGAGGATCATCTCGCGGTCGCGGAAGCCGTAGATCATGATCGTGGTGGCGCCCAGCTCCATGCCGCCGGTGGCGATGCACACCAGGTGGGAGGAGAGCCGGTTGAGCTCCATCAGCAGGACGCGGATGACGGTGGCCCGGTCGGGGATCTGGTCGGTGATCCCGAGGAGCTTCTCGACGCCGAGGCAGTACGCCGTCTCGTTGAAGAACGGCGTGAGGTAGTCCATGCGCGTGACGAAGGTGGTGCCCTGCGTCCAGTTCCGGAATTCGAGGTTCTTCTCGATGCCGGTGTGGAGGTAGCCGATGCCGCAGCGGGCCTCGGTGACGGTCTCGCCGTCGATCTCCAGGATCAGGCGGAGCACCCCGTGGGTGGACGGGTGCTGCGGACCCATGTTGACGACGATGCGCTCGTCGTCCGCCCTGGCCGCCGAGCGGACGATCTCGTCCCAGTCGCCGCCGGTGACGGTGTAGACGGTGCCCTCGGTCGTCTCGCGCGACTCTGCGTGGTGTGACGTGGACATCAGCTGTACGACCTCCGCTGGTCGGGAGCCGGGATCTGGGCGCCCTTGTACTCGATGGGGATGCCGCCGAGCGGGTAGTCCTTGCGCTGCGGGAAGCCCTGCCAGTCGTCCGGCATCATGATCCGGGTGAGGGCCGGGTGCCCGTCGAAGACCAGGCCGAAGAAGTCGTACGTCTCGCGCTCGTGCCAGTCGTTGGTCGGGTAGACCGAGACGAGCGACGGGATGTGCGGGTCGCTGTCCGGGGCGGAGACCTCCAGGCGGACGATCCGGCCGTGGGTGAGCGAGCGCAGGTGGTAGACGGCGTGCAGCTCGCGGCCCTTGTCCTCGGGGAAGTGGACGCCGCTGACGCCGGTGCACAGCTCGAAGCGCAGGGCGGGGTCGTCGCGCAGGGTGCGGGCCACGCGGACGAGGTGCTCGCGGGCGATGTGGAAGGTGAGCTCGCCGCGGTCGACGACGGTCTTCTCGATCGCGTTCTGCGGCAGCAGGTCCTGCTCCTCCAGCGCGCCCTCGAGTTCGTCGGCGACCTCGTCGAAGTACGAGCCGTACGGGCGGGGGCTGGCGCCGGGGAGGGCGACGGTGCGCACGAGGCCGCCGTAGCCGCTGGTGTCGCCGCCGCTGCGGGCGCCGAACATGCCCTTGCGGACGCCGATGACCTCGGGGCCGGCGCCGGTGTCGCGGGGGGCAGGAACGTTGTTCCCGGTTCCGTTGCCGTGGCCGTGGTTCGGGGTGGTCTCGCTCACCGGAGCAGCCCCTTCATCTCGATGGTGGGCAGGGCCTTGAGGGCCGCCGCCTCCGCCTCGCGGGCCGCCTCTTCCCGGTTCACGCCGAGCTTGGAGGACTGGATCTTCTGGTGGAGCTTGAGGATCGCGTCCATCAGCATCTCGGGGCGGGGCGGGCAGCCGGGGAGGTAGATGTCCACCGGGACGATGTGGTCGACGCCCTGCACGATGGCGTAGTTGTTGAACATTCCGCCCGACGATGCGCAGACCCCCATGGAGATGACCCATTTGGGAGCGGGCATCTGGTCGTACACCTGCCGCAGCACCGGCGCCATCTTCTGGCTGACCCGGCCGGCCACGATCATCAGGTCGGCCTGGCGCGGCGAGCCGCGGAAGACCTCCATGCCGAAGCGGGCCAGGTCGTACCGGCCGGCGCCGGTGGTCATCATCTCGATCGCGCAGCAGGCCAGGCCGAAGGTCGCGGGGAAGACGGATGCCTTGCGCACCCAGCCCGCGGCCTGTTCGACGGTGGTCAGCAGGAAGCCGCTCGGCAGCTTTTCTTCCAGTCCCATGGGAATTCAGCCCCTCAGTCCCATTCCAGGCCGCCGCGACGCCAGACGTAGGCGTAGGCGACGAAGACCGTGAGCACGAAGAGCAGCATCTCGACGAGCCCGAAGATCCCCAGGGAGTCGAAGGTGACCGCCCAGGGGTAGAGGAAGACAACTTCGATGTCGAAGACGATGAAGAGCATCGCCGTCAGGTAGTACTTGATGGGGAAGCGACCGCCGCCGGCCGGTGTGGGCGTGGGCTCGATACCGCACTCGTACGCCTCGAGCTTTGCCCGGTTGTACCGTTTGGGGCCGATCAGCGTGGCCATGACCACGGAGAAGATCGCAAACCCTGCGCCGAGGGCGCCGAGCACGAGGATGGGCGCGTAGGCATTCACGCTCCTCGCTCCTTCCAGTCGTCCTTGACCGTTGGACCGCTGCGCCGGCCGGTGGAAGATCGTGTACATGTGAGGCAGTTCACAAGCCGGACTGCTGCGCATCCTATGCCCGCCGATCTGTGATCTGCGACACGGGTGACAACACCGAGTTTGTGATCTCCACCACCTGACGAACGATCATGAAGTCCGATGAGTGGTGATCTACATACGCGAAGCATCCATGTGATCACCAAAGGTGACATCCGAGCGCGTTACCCCAGGTAGAAGAGGCCCTGCCCTATCAAACGATGTGGGTGACAGGCAAATTTGCACGATCGCGCCCATGGCTGTAAAGGGATCCGCGTCGCCCGGTCGGGGGAGGCGGCGGGGAGCGGAGTGGACGCGTGCATCCGTTCACGATCTCCAGCCGGGCCCGACCGACCCTCCGGGCCGGCTCAGGCCCACCCCCCGGAGCGACCCCGACCCGCTTCCCGGCCGGCCCCGGCCCGGCCCTCCCGGCCGGGCCGCGCCGCCCCTCGGGCCCCGCATCCTCACGGCACGCTCACGGAGAGATCACGAGCGGGGCACGGGGCCTCCACGGCGAGATGTGGCTGTGACCTGCACCACACCGAATCCGTGACGCGGAAAGCGGGCTTGGCCAACTGTGGGCCGGGATGGTAGGCCCCGGGTCAATTCGGACTTATTACTGAAACCCCATGATCACAGCCTTGTGAGGGGCTGTCCGATACGTCCGTTACGGCGTCAATAAGACGCAGCGCGCGTCCGGTTCGCACCGCCTCGCACGCAACTGTGGCGCAGACCACGTTTCTTGAAGGGAACCTCGCCCCCCTGATAGCGGTTGTTCTCATGTCCCACACCGCTCACATACCCAGCCACCGGAAGCCCCGGCGCAGCGCTTCGAAGCTCGCGGTCCGCGCCGGAGTTGCCGGTGGCGTCCTCAGCACCCTGGCGATGGCCGGCACGGCGAGCGCGTCCCCCGCTGCCGAGCCCGTGACCGAGACGCTCGAAATGCCGGTCCTCAACCTGGACCTGGCCGCCGAGGTGTCCTCCGCCGTCACCACCGCCGCCGACAACACCCGTGCGGCCGCCGTCAACGGGGAGCTGCAGGCCGAGGAGGAGAGCGCCCGCAGCGGCGCGGCCGCCGAGGCGAAGCAGGCCAAGGAAGCAGCCGAGAAGAAGGCGAAGGAGGAGGCGGACCGCAAGGCCGAGGCCGAGCGCGCCACCCGCAACGCCGCCCGCACCACGCTGCAGAGCGCCTCCGCCTCCGCCTCCGACGAGCAGGGCGTCGGCACCGTGACCGCCCCGAAGGGCTCGGCCGCCGCCATCGTGAACTTCGTCCGCGCGCAGGTCGGCAAGGCCTACGTCAGCGGCGCCACCGGCCCCTCCGCGTACGACTGCTCCGGCCTGGTCCAGGCCGCCTACCGCCAGGCCGGCATCTCCCTGCCCCGCGTGTCCCAGGACCAGTCCGCGGAGGGCACCTCGGTCTCCCTGAGCGCCCTGCAGCCGGGCGACGTCCTGTACTGGGGCTCCCGCGGCAGCGCCTACCACGTCGCCATCTACGTCGGCGGCGGCAAGTTCGTCGGCGCGCAGAACCCCAGCACGGGCATCGTCGAGCGCTCGCTGAGCTACGACCGTCCGACGGGCGCCGTCCGCATCCTCTGAGCCCGCTTCCGGCGGCGCACACGGCCCGTCCACGGCCAAGGGCCGGTACTCCCCCGCTCGGGGGCGGAGTACCGGCCCTTCGCCGCGCTGCGGCGGCGCTGCCGCTCAGGCGAGCTGCGCCGCCAGCTTGAAGCGGGCCTCGCGCTGCCGCTGGTACAGCGCGAGCGTCTCGGCGTACTGCTCCACGAGCCGCTCCTGGTAGGCCTTCTCGACCGCCGCCCAGACGCCGACCAGGTTCACCTCGCGCTTGCACGCCACGTCCGCCTTGGCCGCCGCGACGGCCCTCGGCCCGGACGGCTCGTCCTCCAACCCGAGCTTCTCGACGACCTCGTAGGGTGTCGGGATACCGCCGTATCCGGACGAACCCATACAGGCCGACCACTTGGCGAGGACCTCCACGACCCGCGAGTCCCCCTTGGCGCGCTCGTGCGCCTCCGAGGCCAGGCCGAACGCGAACAGCAGGTCCACGCTGTCCTTCGTCGGCGCGTACAGCTTGCGGTAGCCCTCGCGGCCGCAGCCGCCAACCGGGACCTTGATCCCGCCGACCTCGATCCCGCTGTCCACCGCGGCGGCCTCCTCCTCGCTCCTGGCGTCGGGGCCTTCGCGCCCTGCGCCCCGCCCGGGGCCTCGCCGTGCAGCTCCAAGGCGGCGGCCGGCGGAGGGGCCCGGGAGCTGGCCCGGGCCCGCCAGGCCCTCACCGAGGCCCGGGCCGCGCTGCGGGCCGCGCAGGACGCGGACGGCCCGATGCTGCCCGCCTCCGAGGCGGTGTTCCTCTCGGGCTTCCCCGCCCGCGTCGCCTCCGTCGGAGCGCAGGTCGGCGCCCCGGTGACCGGGGCCGTCCTGACCGTGTCGGCCGGGGAGCTGGTGGTGGAGGCGTATCTGAAGGAGGACAAGAAGCAGCTGCTGCGCCCCGGGATGCCGGTGGCGATCTCCGCCGAGGCCGTCGGCACCGACCTGCGGGGCCAGGTGGCGCTGGTCGCCGGCGAGCGCTCCGCCGCGCGGCCGACGGGCGCCCGGCAGGGCCAGGGCGCCGGCGGCCAGGACGCCAAGGGCGGCGGGGCCGGCCCCGGCGGCGCGAGCGGCGCGGCCGACCTGGGCTACCGGATGGTCGTCCGCGCCGACGGGGCCCTGCCGGCGGCCCTGGCCGGACAGGACGTACGGCTCACCGCGGAGTCCGCCGCCACCGACGGCGCGGCCCTGGTGGTGCCCGTCACCGCGGTCTCGGCGGGCGCGGACGGCCGCACCGTCGTCACCGCCGTGGCCCCCGACGGCAGTGCACAGCGCCGCGTGGAGGTCCGCACCGGCACCACGGGCGACGGCTTCGTCTCGGTCACCCCGACCCGGCAGGGCGCCCTCGCCCCCGGCACCCGGGTGATCGTCGGGACCGCCGCGGGCGCCCGGAAGGACGCGTCCCGGTGACGCGGCCGCCCGTGATCGAGTTCGAGGGCGTCGGGCTCACGTACCCGGGGACCCCTCCCGTGGCCGCGCTGCTGCCGTGCGAGCTGACCGTGGAGCGGGGGGAGTTCATCACGGTCGTCGGGCCCTCCGGCTCGGGGAAGTCCACCTTCCTCAACGTCGCCGGGCTGCTCGACGCCCCCACCGCCGGCCGGTACCTCCTCGACGGGATCGACACCGCCGCCCTGCCCGACCGGGAGCGGACCGCCCTGCGCGGGCGGCGCATCGGGTTCGTCTTCCAGTCCTTCCACCTGCTGCCCCACCGCTCGGCCCTGGAGAACGCCACCCTCGCCATGCTGTACACCGAAGTGCCCCGCGCCGAACGCCTCGCACGGGCCCGCGCCGCCCTCGACCGGGTCGGGCTCGGGCACCGGGCGGACGCCCTCCCCGGGCGGCCGTCCGGCGGCGAGCGCCAGCGGGTGGCCATCGCCCGCGCCCTGGTCTCCGAGCCCTCGCTGCTGCTGTGCGACGAGCCCACCGGCAACCTCGACTCCGCCAACGCCGGCTCGGTCCTCGCCCTGCTGGACGAACTGCACGCCGTTGGCATGACCGTCCTGGTCATCACGCACGATCCGGCGGTCGCCGCCCGCGGCCGGCGCACCCTGTCCCTCCGCGACGGGCGGGTCTCCGGGTGAGCCGCCGCCCGCGGCGGCGGGGCGGCGCCGACACCGTCCCGCTGACCCGGCTCTCCGTTCGCAACGCGGTGTCCGAGGCCGTCGCCGGCATGCTGCGCCGCCCCGGCCGGGCGGTGCTCACCGCGCTCGGCACCGTCCTCGGCGTCGGCAGCTTCGTGGCGGTGCTCGGGCTGACCGCGACCATCTCCTCGCAGATCGACGGCCGGCTCACCGCCCTGACCGCCACCGCCGAGGTCACCGTCGAGGACGTGGCCGTGCAGCACGACGAGTTCGCGGCCCCCGCCTTCCCCGCGGACACCGAGGCCCGCCTGCGGCAGGTGGCGGGCATCGCGCACGCCGGCGTGATGTGGACCGTACGCCTGGACACGAAGACCCCCATCGCGGCCCTGCCCCCGTCCGCGGGCCCCGACGCAGGCACCGGCACCGGCACCGGCACCGGCACCGGCGGGGTGTCGGTCGTGGCGGCCTCCCCGGGCGCCGTCGCCGCCCTCGCCCCGGTCCTCGGCCAGGGCCGGCTCTACGACGCCTTCGCCGAGCGGACCCGCCAGCGCATCGCCGTCATCGGCAGCGGCGTCGCCGACCGCCTCGGCATCATCACCCTCGCCACCGGGCCCGTCGTGTACGTCGGCCAGGAGCCGTTCACCGTGGCCGGCATCCTCTCCGACCTCGGCCGCAAGCCGGAGCACCTGATGTCGATCCTGGTGCCCCGGGCCACCGCCGAGGAGCTGTGGGGCCCGCCGGGGCCCGCGCAGGCGACCATGCTCATCGACACCGAGCTCGGCGCCGCCCGGCAGGCCGCCGAGCTCGCCCCGCTCGCCCTGCGCCCCGACCACCCCGACCACCCCGAGCACCTCAAGGCCCTGCCCCCCCGATCCCCGCATGCTCCGCTCGGCCGTGACCTCCGACCTCAGCGCGCTGTTCCTGCTGCTGGCCGGGATCTGCCTGGTCATCGGCGCGGTCGGGATCGCGAACACCACGCTCGTCGCCGTGCTGGAACGGACGGGGGAGATCGGGCTGCGCCGGGCGCTCGGGGCCCGCGGCCGCCACGTCTCGGCGCAATTCCTCCTCGAATCAGCCACTGTGGGCGCCCTGGGCGGGCTGGTCAGGACCTCACTCGGCGAACTCACCGTGGTCGCGGTGTCCTTGGTCCGGTCCTGGACGCCCGTGATCCACCCCCTCACGGTCGCGGCGGCCCCGCTCGCCGGACTCCTGACCGGCCTGCTCGCCGGTGTTCACCCCGCGTTGCGGGCGGCCCGTGTCGAACCGGCCGAGGCCCTGCGAAGATAGCCGGGTGCAGTCGAGCGTACGGATCCGTGGAGGTGGTGGTCCCGTGGACACCGGACCGTACGAGGACCGCGGCAGCGCCGCTCCTGGGGGCGACCCCTCCGCGGCCCCCGCCGCGGCCGGCCTCTTCCTCCTCGCCACCGGCGGCTTGCTGCTGAACACGACCCGCCCGTGGCACAAGCCGGGCCACCCGGCCCTGCTCGGCCTCACCTGGACCGTGGCCCTGGCCATGCTGCTGTGGGGCGCGACCCTCCTCACCCGCTCCATCCGCACGGTCCACGGTCCGACCGCCCCGCAGGACCCCGCCGCACTGGACGAGCCGCCCCGTCCCGGGGACGTCCCGACCCGGCCCGCCTGACACCACGGTCCGCACCGGCTGCTGCCGCTGCGCGGAGCCTGTCCCCTCCCCGCCCCTTCCCGAACCGGGGCTCCGCCCCGCACCCCGCTCGCCTCACACGCCGGCGGCGCTGAAAGACCCGGGCGCTCGGCGCCCGGTGCGCTCAAACGCCGCACGGGCTGGATGTGCCGCTGCGCGGCCATTCCAGCCCCGCCGGCGGTTGAGGCGTTTCGGGAAGGGGCGGGGAGGGGAACCGCACCGCGCAGCGGAACAGCGGCAGCGGAACAGCGGCAGCGGGCCGGGCAGGGGCCCCGGGTCAGGCCCTCGGGGCCACCTTCGACAGGCCGTTGATGATGCGGTCCATCGCGTCGCCGCCCGCCGGGTCGGTCAGGTTGGCCAGCATCTTCAGGGTGAACCGCATCAGCACCGGGTGCGTCAGCCCCCGCTGCGTGGCGACCTTCATCACCTTCGGGTTGCCGATCAGCTTCACGAAGGCGCGGCCCAGCGAGTAGTAGCCCCCGTAGGTCTCCTTCAGCACCTTCGGGTAGTTGTGCAGCGCCAGCTCCCGCTGCGCCGGCGTGGCCCGGGCCACGGCCTGCACGATCACGTCGGCCGCGATCTTCCCGGACTCCATCGCGTAGGCGATGCCCTCGCCGTTGAACGGGTTGACGAGCCCGCCCGCGTCACCGACGAGCAGCAGCCCCTTGGTGTAGTGCGGCTGCCGGTTGAACGCCATCGGCAGCGCCGCCCCCCGGATCGGCTGCGTCATGTTCTCCGGCGTGTAGCCCCAGTCCTCCGGCATGGACGCGCACCACGCCTTCAGCACCTCCCGCCAGTCCAGCTCCCGGAAGGCGGAGGAGGAGTTGAGGATGCCGAGGCCGACGTTGGACGTGCCGTCGCCCATGCCGAAGATCCAGCCGTAGCCGGGCAGCAGCCGGTCCTGCGGGCCGCGCCGGTCCCACAGCTCCAGCCAGGACTCCAGGTAGTCGTCGTCGTGCCGCGGCGAGGTGAAGTACGTGCGCACCGCGACGCCCATCGGGCGGTCCTCGCGCCGGTGCAGGCCCATCGCCAGCGACAGCCGCGAGGAGTTGCCGTCGGCCGCGACGACCAGCGGGGCGTGGAAGGTGACCGGGGTCTTCTCCTCGCCCAGCTTGGCGTGCACACCGGTGATGCGCCCGGTCCGGGCGTCGCGCACCGGCTCGCCCACGTTGCACCGCTCGTACAGGCGGGCGCCCGCCTTCTGCGCCTGCCGGGCCAGCGTCTCGTCGAAGTCGTCGCGCTTGCGCACGAGTCCGTAGTCCGGGAAGGAGGCGAGTTCCGGCCAGTCCAGCTGCAGCCGCTGCCCGCCGCCGATGATCCGCAGGCCCTTGTTGCGCAGCCAGCCGGCCTCTTCGGAGACGTCGATGCCCATCGCGACCAGCTGCTTCGTGGCCCGCGGGGTCAGGCCGTCACCGCAGACCTTCTCGCGGGGGAACGCCGTCTTCTCCAGCAGCAGGACGTCCAGACCGGCCTTGGCGAGGTAGTAGGCGGTGGTCGAGCCGGCGGGCCCGGCCCCGACGACGATCACGTCCGCGGAGTGTTCGGAGAGGGGCTCGGTCACTGCGGGGTCTCCCGAAGGCTCGAATAAGGGTGCCGGGCGGCACAGGACATGTGCAGTCTATGCAGCAAGAGAGATCGCGAACCCGAAGGGCTACCTGATGACAACCTCGCCGACGTCGTCGACCCGGCCGCTCCCCGCGGTGCAGCTGCGGGTGCCCACCGACGAGGACGCGCACGCCTGGCACCACGTCTTCGCCGACCCCGCCGTGATGGAGTTCCTCGGCGGACCGGCCGAGCTGTCCGCGTACGAGGAGTTCACCGCCCGCCAGCGGATGCACGACGCACAGCTCGGCTACTGCCTGTGGACGCTGCTGGACGGCGACGGCGAGGTCCTCGGCTTCACCGGCGCGCAGCCCTGGCCGGCCGAGAAGGCGTGGGGCCCGGTCGGCGAGATCGAGATCGGCTGGCGCCTGGCCCGCTCCGCCTGGGGCAAGGGGTACGCGTACGCCGCCGCGCTCGCGACCCTGGACCGGGTCCGCGCCGCGGGCGTCCCCCGCGTCGTCGCGATGATCGACGACGCGAACCTGCGCTCCTCGGCGGTCGCCGAACGCCTCGGCATGACCCTGGAGGAGACCTTCCCCCTCCCCGGCGGCACCCGCACGGGCCGCCGCTACGCCCTCGCCTTCTGAGGCCGCGGCGGCAGCCGGCGTCAGAAGACCGACAGCCCGGTCAGGGTCGTGAACCGGTCCAGGGCGGCCACGCCCGCCACCGAGTTGCCCCGCCTGTCCAGCCCCGGGCTCCACACCGCGAGGGAGCACAGGCCCGGGACGACCGCGACGATGCCGCCGCCGACCCCGCTCTTGCCGGGCAGGCCGACGCGGTAGGCGAAGTCCCCTGCCGCGTCGTACGTCCCGCAGGTCAGCATCACCGCGTTGATCTGCTTGGCCTCGCTGCGCGTCAGCAGCCGCGAGCCGTCGGCCCGCAGCCCGTGCCGGGCCAGGAACAGACCGGCGCGGGCCAGGTCGGCGCAGCTCATCTCGATCGAGCACTGCCAAAAGTAGTGGTCGAGCAGGGTCGGCACCGGGTTGTCGATGTTCCCGTACGAGGCCATGAAGTGGGCCAGGGCCGCATTGCGGTCGCCGTGCTCGTGCTCGGAGGCCGCGACCTCGGCGTCGAAGCCGATGTCCGGGTTGCCGCTCTCCTTGCGCAGGAACTCCAGCAGCTCGCTGCTCGCGTCACCGGTCAGCGTCTGCAGCCGGTCGGTGACGACGAGGGCGCCCGCGTTGATGAACGGGTTGCGCGGGATGCCGTTCTCGTACTCCAGCTGCACCAGGGAGTTGAACGGGTTGCCCGACGGCTCGCGGCCCACCCGCTCCCACAGGATGTCGCCGCCCTCGGCGAGCGCCAGCGCCAACGCGAAGACCTTGGTGATGGACTGCGCCGAGAACGGCACCTGCCAGTCACCGGTCCCGAAGACGTTCCCGTCGAGGTCCGCCACCGCCATCCCGAACCGGCTCGGGTCCACCGTCGCCAGGGCGGGGATGTACTCGGCGGGCGTACCGCTGCCGACCAGCGGGGCCACGTCCGCCGCGATCCGCTCCAGCAGCCCCGCGTGGACGAGCGGCTCGGTGTGCACCGCCACGGCGGCTCAGGCCTTGACGCCGCGGTGCAGCGCGACGATGCCGCCGCTGAGGTTGCGCCAGGCCACCTTCGACCAGCCGGCCTTCTGCAGCAGCGCCGCCAGCGCCGGCTGCTCCGGCCACTCCCGGATCGACTCGGCGAGGTACACGTACGCCTCGGGGTTGGAGGACACCGCGCGGGCCACCGGCGGCAGGGCGCGCATCAGGTACTCCATGTACACCGTGCGGAACGGGCCCCACGTGGGCTGGGAGAACTCGCAGATGACGACCTGGCCGCCCGGCTTCGTCACCCGGTACAGCTCGCGCAGCGCGGCGTCGGTGTCCTGCACGTTGCGCAGGCCGAAGGAGATCGTGACGGTGTCGAAGACATCGTCCTTGAACGGCAGCTTCGTCGCGTCGCCGGCGGTCAGGGGCAGCCAGGCGTGCCGCTTCTTGCCCTCGCGGAGCATGCCGAGGGAGAAGTCGCAGGGGACGACGTACGCGCCCGTCGCGGCGAACGGCAGCGAGGAGGTCGCGGTCCCCGCGGCCAGGTCCAGCACCTTGTGACCGGGGCGGGCGGCGACCGCCTTCGCGACCTCCTTGCGCCAGAGGCGGGCCTGGCCGAGGGAGAGCACGTCGTTGGTGAGGTCGTAGTTCGCCGCCACGCCGTCGAACATGGAGGCGACTTCGTGCGGCTGCTTGTCCAGGGAAGCGCGGGTCACTGGCGTGGGCCCCTCAGTTTGGTCTCTGCGTACGGCCCCATCCTCTCAGGCCCCACCGCCGGGCCTCGCCCCGCCCGCCGGGTCCCGCTGCGCGGAGCCGTTCCCCTCCCCGCCCCTTCCCGAAACCGGGACCTGCGCCCCCGGCCCCGCTGCGGGGCTCCGCCCCCGGCAGCCCCTTCGGGGGCTCCGCCCCCGCACCCTCCCCCAGCTACCGCTGGGGGTACCCCCAGCGCCTCAAACGCCGGCGAGGCTGGATTTCCCGCCGGGCGGGGCCGGAATTGCCGCGCAGCGGCACAATCCAGCCCGCGCGGCGTTTGAGCGCACCGGGCGCGAAGCGCCCGGGTCTTCCAGCCCCGCCGGCGTTTGAGGCGAACGGGGTCCGGGGCGTCAGCCCCGGTTTCGGGAAGGGGCGGGGTGGGGAACCGCTCCGCGCAGCGGAACAGCGGCAGCGGTCGGTCAGGACAGGGCCGTGTCCAGGAGGCGGGACCACTGGGCGACCACGCGGGCGCGCCGGGCCGCGTCGTCCGTCAGGACGTTGGCCAGGCCCAGCCCCCGGGCCATGTCCAGGAGCCCCTGGACGGTTTCGCGGACGCCCGGCACGCTCTCGTCCGCGGCAAGGAGCTCCACCGCTATGCGATGGGTTTCGCGGCCCACCCGCGCCTCCAGTTCGGTGACCCGGGGCCGGAGCTGCGGCTCGTTGGAGGCGGCCACCCACAGCTGCAGGGCCGCCCGGAACAGCGTGCCGGTGTAGAGGTCCACCAGGGCGGACACCACCGCGGAGCGGACCGGCGGCCCGCCGGTGAAGAGGTTCCGCAGGGCCGCCGACCGCTCCTCGGCCACGTACTCGACCGCGGCCGTGAACAGGTCCTCCCGCGTGGGGAAGTGGTGCTGGGCCGCGCCCCGGGAGACCCCGGCCCGCTCGGCCACGACCGACACCGTGGACCCGCCCCACCCGTACTCGGCGAGGCAGGAGACCGCGGCTTCGAGCAGCCGCTGCCGCGTGGCCCGGCTGCGGTCCTGCTTCGGCTGTGTCACGGCGCCCACGTCGGCCTCCGCCGCTCGAAGCGGGCCGCGATTCCCTCCCGCGCCTCGGCGGAGCCGAAAACCCGCGCGGACAGCGCCGCCAGCCCCTCACCGTCCCGCGCGAGCGCCTCCCGTACGGGCGCGGTGAGCAGCCGCTTCGTCTCGGCCAGGGCGACCGGCCCCGCATCCCGAAGCCCGGCGAGGACCGGGGCGAGCGCGGCGTCCACGTCCTCGCCGTGCAGCGTGAGCAGCCCGATCCGGGCGGCCTCGGCCGGGCCGAACACCTCGGCGGTCAGCAGGTACCGCCCGGCGGCCCGCGGCTCCAGCCGCGGCAGCAGCGGCGCGGAGATCACCGCCGGGACCAGGCCGAGGTGGGTCTCGGTGAAGGCGTACGAGGACTGGGGCCCGCCGGCGGCGATGTCGCAGACCCCGAGCAGCCCGAGCCCGCCCGCCCGCACGTGCCCGGCGGCCCGTGCCACGACCGGCTTCGGCAGCTCGGCGATCTCCCGCAGGAGGGCGAGGAAGTCGGCCGGCTCGCACGGCGACTTCAGGTCCGCTCCGGCGCAGAACGTGCCGCCGGTGTGGGTGAGCACGACGGCGCGGACCGCCGGGTCCGCGCCCGCCGCGGCGAGGGCCGCGCGCAGCTGCGCGACCAGCTCCGCGGAGAGCGCGTTGCGGTTGGCCGGGGAGTCGAGCGTGAGGGTGGTGACACCGCGGTCGTGCGCGGATCCGACGACGATCTTCGTCACTTCCGTTCCTCAGTAGGACTTGGGGAGGCCCAGCGTCTGGTGCGAGACGAAGTTGAGGATCATCTCGCGGCTGACGGGGGCGATCCGGGACACCCGGGAGGCGGTGACGAGGGAGGCCAGTCCGTACTCGCGGGTGAGGCCGTTGCCGCCCAGGGTGTGGACCGCCTGGTCCACCGCCTTCACGCAGGCCTCGGCGGCAGCGTACTTGGCCATGTTCGCGGCCTCTCCGGCGCCCGCGTCGTCGCCGGCGTCGTAGAGGCGGGCGGCCTTCTGCATCATCAGGCGGGCGAGCTCCAGCTCGATGTGGGCGGCCGCGAGCGGGTGGGCGATGGCCTGGTGGGCGCCGATCGGCTCCTTCCACACCTGCCGGGTACGGGCGTAGTCGACGGCCTTGGCGAGGGCGTGGCGGCCCATGCCGATGGCGAAGGCGGCGGTCATGATGCGCTCGGGGTTGAGTCCGGCGAAGAGCTGGAGCAGGCCGGCGTCCTCGTCGCCCACCAGCGCGTCGGCGGGCAGCCGCACCTCGTCCAGGACGAGTTCGAACTGCTTCTCCGCCGCCTGGAGTTCCATGTCGATGACCGAGCGGGTGAAGCCGGGGGCGTCGCGGTCCACGATGAACAGGCACGGCTTGAGCCGGCCCGTCCGGGCGTCCTCGGTGCGGCCGACGATCAGGGTGGCGTCGGCGATGTCCACGCCGGAGATGAACACCTTGCGCCCGGTGAGGATCCAGTCGTCGCCGTCGCGGCGGGCGGTGGTGGTGATGCGGTGGGAGTTCGAGCCGGCGTCGGGTTCGGTGATGCCGAAGGCCATGGTGCGGCTGCCGTCGGCGAGGCCGGGCAGCCAGGCCTGCTTCTGGGCGTCGGTGCCGAAGCGGGCGATGACCGTTCCGCAGATGGCGGGCGAGACGACCATCATCAGCAGGGGGCAGCCGGCGGCCCCGAGCTCCTCCAGGACGATGGAGAGCTCGGCGATGCCGCCGCCTCCGCCGCCGTACGCCTCGGGCAGGTTGACCCCGAGGTAGCCGAGCTTGGCGGCGTCGGCCCACAGCTCGACGGGGTGGCCGCCCCCGCGGGTGACGCGGGCGAGGTAGTCGCGCCCGTAGCGCTGTCCGAGGGCGGCGACGGCGGCGCGCAGGGCCTGGTGCTCCTCGGTTTCGAGGACGGCTGTGGTCTGGGCGGATGCGGGGCTCATGCGGGCGGTTCCTCCTGGACTACGGCGAGCAGGGCGCCGAACTCGACCTGGTGGCCGAGGCCGGCGTGGAGCGCGGTGAGCGTGCCGGAGGCGGGGGAGACGATGCGGTGCTCCATCTTCATGGCCTCCAGCCAGAGCAGGGGCTGCCCGGCGGTGACGGGGTCGCCGGGCGCGAGGCCCTCGGCGATCCGGACGACGGTGCCGGGCATGGGGGCGAGCAGGGAGCCGGGCAGGGTGCGGTCCTGGGGGTCGGTGAACCGCGGGACGGGCGTGAGGGTGTGGGCGGCCGGGGCGGCGCTCGCGGGCAGGGGCGCGGTGTCCACCCAGACCTCCGCGGCGGCATCCCGCACGCCCCGGGTGTTCGATTTTTGTTTCACGTGGAACACGCGCCGTACGCCGTCGACTTCGAGGTCGACGCGCTCCGGTGCCGCGGCCAGCACCCGGACGCCGGGGAGGTCCACGAGCTGCGGCGGGCCGCTGCGCGCGGGCAGGTAGGCGACCTCGTACTCGGCGCCGTCCACGGTGTAGCGGCGGGTCTGCGGCCGGGAGCGGAGGTTGCGCCAGCCGCCGAGGCGGGTGGCGAGCGGGGCGTACGGGTCGGGGGCCGGGGCCGCGGCGGCCAGCGCGGCGGCGGCCGCGGCCAGGGCGGCGGCCCGGTCGGCGTCCGGGGCGGGGGCGGTGAGGTCCGCGAGGTGGCGCTCGTAGAACCCGGTGTCGAGCCGTGCCGCGGTGAACTCCTCGTGCCCGAGGGTCCGTACGAGGAGCTCGCGGTTGGTGGTGAGGCCGTGGATCCGGGCCGCCGCCAGGGCACGGGCCAGGGCGCGGACGGCCTCGCCGCGGGTCGGGGCGTGGGCGATGACCTTGGCGAGCATCGGGTCGTAGTGGATGCCGACCCGGTCGCCGTCGGCGTATCCGGCGTCGACGCGGACGGTGGCGCCGGGGTGGGGCGTCGCACCGGTGCCGCTGCCGCGGCCGGCCGCTCCGGGTGGGGCGGGCGGCGACGCCGGGACGTGGAGGGTGGCCAGGGTGCCGGTCTGCGGGCGCCAGTCCCGGGCCGGGTCCTCGGCGTACAGGCGGGCCTCGACGGCGTGCCCGTACGGCTCCGGCGGCTCGGGCGGCAGCGCGGCGCCCTCGGCGACGCGGATCTGCAGGGCGACGAGGTCGAGGCCGAAGACCGCCTCGGTGACGGGGTGCTCCACCTGGAGGCGGGTGTTCATCTCCAGGAAGCAGGGCCGGCCGTCGGCGGTGACGAGGAACTCCACCGTGCCCGCGCCCTGGTAGCCGACGGCCCGGGCGGCCGCCGCGGCGGCCTCGTGCAGGGCGGTGCGCAGCGGGTCGGGCAGGCCGGGCGCCGGGGCCTCCTCGATGACCTTCTGGTGCCGGCGCTGCAGCGAGCAGTCGCGGGTGCCGAGCGCCCAGACGGTGCCGTGGGCGTCGGCGAGCACCTGCACCTCGACGTGCCGGCCCCGCTCGACGTACGGCTCGGCGAAGACCTCGCCGTCGCCGAAGGCGGAGCGCGCCTCGGCCGCGGCGGCGTCCAGCTCGGCCTTGAGCCCGTCCAGGTCGCGGACCACCCGCATGCCGCGGCCGCCGCCGCCCGCGGCGGCCTTGAGCAGGAGCGGCAGGTCGGCCGCGGTGGCGGTCGCCGGGTCGACGGGCTCCAGCAGCGGGACCCCGGCGGCGCGCATCAGCTCCTTGGCCCGGGTCTTGGAGGCCATGGCCTCGATGGCCTCGGGCGGCGGCCCGATCCAGACCAGGCCGGCGGCGAGGACGGCCCGGGCGAAGCCGGCGTTCTCGGAGAGGAACCCGTAGCCGGGGTGGACGGCGTCCGCGCCGGCGGCCAGCGCGGCCTCGATGACGAGGTCGCCGCGCAGGTAGGTCTCGGCGGGGGCCGCGCCGGGCAGGCGGACGGCCGTGTCGGCCTCGCGGACGTGCAGCGCGCCGGCGTCCGGGTCGGAGTGGACGGCGACGGTGGCCAGGCCGAGGGCGCGGGCGGTGCGGAAGACGCGGACGGCGATCTCGCCGCGGTTGGCGACGAGGAGGGAGGTGACGGGGCGGGAGGGGGCGGGGCGGGAGGCGGCAGGGCGGCTCCGCGGCCCCGGCGCAGGAGTGTGGATCCGATCCGGGGCCGGGTTCGGGTCGGGCTTCGTCTGGGTCATGGCGGGCTCACATCCGGAAGACGCCGAAGCCGCCGCGGGCGCCCTCGACGGGGGCGTTGTGGACGGCCGAGAGGCACAGGCCGAGGACGGTGCGGGTGTCGCGGGGGTCGATGACCCCGTCGTCGTACAGCCGCCCGGACAGGAACATCGGGAGGGACTCGGACTCGATCTGCGCCTCCACGAAGGCGCGCATGCCGGCGTCGGCCTCCTCGTCGTACGGCTGCCCCTTCGCCGCGGCCGACTGCCGGGCCACGATGGACAGCACCCCGGCCAGCTGCCGCGGGCCCATGACCGCCGACTTGGCGCTGGGCCAGGCGAACAGGAAGCGCGGCTCGTAGGCGCGCCCGCACATGCCGTAGTGGCCGGCCCCGTAGCTGGCGCCGATCAGGACGGACAGGTGCGGGACGCGGGAGTTGGAGACCGCGTTGATCATCATCGAGCCGTGCTTGACGATGCCGCCCTGCTCGTACTCCCGGCCGACCATGTAGCCGGTGGTGTTGTGGAGGAAGAGCAGCGGGATGTCGCGCTGGTTGGCGAGCTGGATGAACTGGGCGGCCTTCTGCGACTCGGCGCTGAACAGCACGCCCTGGGCATTGGCCAGGATGCCGACGGGGTAGCCGTGCAGGGCGGCCCAGCCGGTGACGAGGCTGGGCCCGTACAGGGGCTTGAACTCGTCGAAGTCGGAGCCGTCGACGATGCGGGCGATGACCTCGCGGGGGTCGAAGGGGGTCTTGAGGTCCTCCGGGACGATGCCGAGGAGCTCCTCCGGGTCGTACGCCGGCTCCTCGGCGCGCGGCGGGGCCGGGTGGGCGCGGCGGTGGTTCAGCCGGGCGACGATGCGGCGGGCCTGGCGGATCGCGTCGTGCTCGTCCAGGGCGTGGTGGTCGGCGAGGCCGGAGGTGCGGGCGTGCATGTCGGCGCCGCCCAGGGACTCGTCGTCGCTCTCCTCACCGGTGGCCATCTTCACGAGCGGCGGACCGCCGAGGAACACCTTCGAGCGGTCCTTGATCATGACCGTGTGGTCGGACATCCCCGGGATGTACGCGCCTCCGGCGGTGGAGTTGCCGAAGACGACGGCGACGGTCGGGATCCCCGCGGCGGAGAGCCGGGTGAGGTCGCGGAAGATCGCACCGCCCGGGATGAAGATCTCCTTCTGGGAGGGCAGGTCGGCGCCTCCGGACTCGACGAGGCTGACCACGGGCAGCCGGTTGTGCAGGGCGATCTCGTTGGCCCGCAGGGCCTTCTTCAGCGTCCAGGGGTTGGAGGCGCCGCCGCGCACCGTCGGGTCGTTGGCGGTGACCAGGCATTCGACGCCCTCGACGGTGCCGATGCCGGTGACGATGGACGCGCCGACCGGGTAGTCGCTGCCCCAGGCCGCCAGCGGGGACAGCTCCAGGAACGGGGTGTCCGGGTCGAGCAGCAGCTCGATGCGCTCGCGGGCGAGGAGCTTGCCGCGGGAGCGGTGGCGGGCGGTGTACTTCTCGCCGCCGCCGAGCAGGGCCTTGGCGTGCTCGGCGTCCAGGGCGGCGAGGCGTTCCAGGGCGGCGGTGCGGGCCGCCGCGAACTCGGGGGCGCGGGGGTCCACGGTGGTGCCGAGGCGGGTCATGGGGCGGTCCCCTCCGGGGCGGGCTCGGCCGGCTGGGCCGACGGGGCGGGCAGCAGGTGTACGGGGATCTCCAGGTGGCGGGCGCGGAGCCATTCGGCGAGGGCCTTGGCCTGGGGGTCGAAGCGGTGGGCGGAGGCGGCGCCGGCGCCGAGGATTGCGGTGACGGTGAAGTTCAGGGCGCGCAGGTTCGCCAGGGCGTGCCGGGTGACGGAAAGACCGCGGGTCTCGGGCAGCAGCTCCTGGAACCGCTCGACGGTGAGGGTGGCGTCCAGCCACTCCCAGGCGGGCGCCGACTCGACCCACACCCCGACGTTGGCGTCGCCGCCCTTGTCGCCGCTCCGCGCCCCGGCCACGAGCCCGAGCGGAGCCCGGCGGGTGGGGGTTGCGGGGCCGGGTCGGCGGGCGGGGCCTGCCGGCTCCCGCGGCGCGGAGCCCGCCGGCGGGGCCGGACGTCCCGGGCGCTCCGCGCCCGTGCGCTCGGACGAGGAGAACGCAGGAGCCGGGATCGGGAGGCGGGTGCCGTCCGGGAGCACCGCGGTGTGCGGCACCTGCGCGGCCGGGACCGCAGCCGAGTCGAACACCCCGTACGGCTGGGCCGCCCCCGGCGGGGCCGTGACGTGGAAGCCCGGGTAGCTCGCCAGGGCCAGTTCGACGGCCCGGGCGGTGAGGGCCCGGCCGACCCGGTCGGCGGAGGGGTCGCGGACCACCAGCCGCAGCAGGGCGCTCGCCGTCTCCTGGGTGTCGGCGTCGGGGTGGTCGGTGCGGGCCAGGGTCCACTCCGCGTGCGCCACTTCCGCCAGGGCATCGGCCAGTTGGGCCTTCAGCAGGGCGGCCTTGGCCTCGATGTCCAGGCCGGTCAGGACGAACACCACCTCGTTGCGCCAGCCGCCGATCCGGGTGACGCCCGCCTTGAGCGTGGCGGGCGGCGGCTCGCCGATGACGCCGGTGACGGCGACCCGGTCCGGCCCGGCGTCGGCCAGGCGGACGGTGTCCAGGCGGGCCGTGACGTCGGGGCCGAGGTAGCGGGGCCCCTGCGTCTCGTAGAGGAGCTGGGCGGTGACCGTGCCCGCCGACACCACCCCGCCCGTCCCGGGGTGCTTGGTGATGACCGAGGAGCCGTCCTCGGAGATCTCCGCCAGCGGGAAGCCGGGCCGCCGCACGTCGTGGGCGGTGAAGAAGGAGTAGTTGCCGCCGGTGGCCTGCGTCCCGCACTCCAGGACGTGCCCCGCGACCACCGCCCCGGCCAGCCGGTCCCAGTCGTCGGCCGCCCAGTCGAACCACCAGGCCGCCGGCCCGCTGACCAGGGCCGCGTCAGTGACCCGGCCGGTGACCACCACGTCCGCGCCCGCCCGCAGGCAGGCCGCGATGCCGGCGCCGCCGAGGTAGGCGTTGGCGGTGAGCGCGCCGTCGCCGTACGGCATGAGGTCGTCGCCCTCCACGTGGGCGACGGCGGCCGGCACCCCGGTCTTGGCCGCCAGTTCGCGGATCGCGCGGGCGAGCCCCGCCGGGTTCAGGCCGCCGGCGTTCGCGACGATGCGGACGCCCCGCTCGTGGGCGAGCCCGAGGCCCTCCTCCAGCTGGCGCAGGAAGGTTTTTGCATAGCCGGCGTCCGGGTCCTTCAGCCGGTCGCGGCCGAGGATCAGCATGGTCAGCTCGGCCAGGTAGTCGCCGGTCAACACGTCCAGCGGGCCGCCCGTCAGCATCTCCCGTACGGCGTCGAAGCGGTCCCCGTAGAAGCCGGAGGCGTTCCCGATCCGCAGCGGGCGCCGCCGCGGCGGGGGCGTCACCGCAGCGTCCCGGGCGCGCGGCCCCGGCCCGCCGGGCCGGCGAAGGCCTGGGCGATGTCCAGCCAGCGGTCGGCGTCGGGCCCGGCGGCCGTCAGGGCCACATCGGCGCGGTGCGCCCGCTGCGTCACCAGCAGGCAGAAGTCGAGGGCCGGCCCGGTCACCCGCTGCTCGGCCTCCGGCGGCCCGTACGCCCACGGCTCGCCGCCGCCCGGCGGTACGAGCTCCACCCGGAACTCCGCGGTCGGCGCGGGCAGTCCCCGTACCGCGAACGCGTAGTCGCGGGCCCGGACCCCGATCCGGGCCACGTGCCGCAGCCGCGCGGTCGGGGTGCGGCGTACGCCCAGCGCATCGGCGACGTCCTGGCCGTGCGCCCACGTCTCCATCAGCCGGGCGCTCGCCATGGAGGCGGCCTTCATGGGCGGCCCGTACCAGGGGAACCGGGCGTCGGTCGGTGCCGCCTCCAGGGCCGCGCCGAGTTCGGTGCGGGTGGCGCGCCAGCGGGCCAGCAGCTCGGCGGGCGGCAGGGCCGCGCCCTCTTCGGCGCCCGCGTCGACGAAGCCCTCGGGGGCCTTGGCGGCCTCCTCCGCCAGGCGGGCGAAGCCGGGGGCGTCGGTGAGGGAGACCAGCGCGGCCCGGTCGGTCCAGTGCAGGTGGGCGATCTGGTGGGCGATGGTCCAGCGGGGCGCGGGGGTCGGCTTCGCCCAGCCGGCGTCGGGCAGGTCCCGTACGAGGGAGTCGAGTGCGAGGCTCTCCTCGCGCAGATCGTCGAAGACGGCGGTGACTGCGCTGGCTGAGGCGGCTGCGGCGGTTGAGGCGGCTGAGGCGGCTGCGGACGGATCGGGCACGGGGTGCTCTCCTCTCGGCGTGAGGGGAACACTGGCACCCGCACCCAAAACAATCAAGCATGCTTGCATGATTTTCTTGCGAGCCGCTCCCTTCACGCCAGGTCACCAACAGCCTTCCGACGCAGGCCACTTGGCATCGGCGGCCGGGCCGTGCAGGTACGGCCGCCGCCCCGGGCCGCGCGCCGCAGAAGCGGTTTCGGCCGTACGTCCCGAAGCCGCGGGGCGGCAACAGGACCCCGCCCCGATACTGAACGCTTCGCACCGCGCCGTACCGACGTTCCCGGCCCGCCCCCGCCCGTCCGCGCAGGGGGCCGCCGACGAGGAGGACGAACTGCCGTGGTCCCGAACGCCTTCTCCCTCCACCCCGAACTCGACGCCGCCGCCCTTCGCGCCTTCGTCTCCGCCCTGGAGAGCGGCGACGTCACGGACCTGGCCCCCGCCCGGGCCGCCCAGGTCGCCGACTCCCGGGCCGTCGCCGTCTTCGGCCGGGTCAAGGTCGCCGGCGCCGAGGGGGACCTGCTCGACGGCGCGCTGTGGCGGCACACCGGCAGCCTGCCGCGCCCCGTGATCGTGATGCCGTCGCCGTGGACGGACCTCGGCTGGCTCCCGTACGCCGTCCAGGCCACCGTGTTCGCGGCCCGCGGCTACAACGTGCTCGCCTACAGCGCCCGCGGGTTCGCCGGCTCCGAGGGCGAGGCCGAGGTGGCGGGCCCGCTCGACGTCGCCGACGGCCGCCGCGTCCTGGACCACCTCATCGAGCGGACCGCCGGCCCGGTGACCCGGATCGGCTTCCTGGGCGCCTCGTACGGCTCGGTCATCAGCCAGCTCGTCGCCGCGCACGACGACCGCGTCGACGCCGTCGTCGCGCTCAGCACCTGGGGCGACCTCGGCGAGGTCTTCCAGGAGAACCGGACCCGGCACGTGGCCGCCGTCGAGACGCTGCTGCGGGCGGCGGGGCGGGCGCGGCTGAGCCCGCAGACGCAGGCCGTCCTCGAGAACGTGCTCGCGGGCCGCGACATGGAGGGGGCCCTGCGCTGGGCGGAGCAGCGCTCGCCGTTCGGGCACGTCAAGGAGCTCAACCGGCGCCGGCTGCCGGTGTACTTCTCGCACGCCTGGCACGAGACGCTGTTCCCGGTCAACCAGACCCTGAAGACCTTCAATGAGCTGACGGGTCCCAAGCGGATCGACCTGTCCGTCGGCGACCACTCGGGGCCGGAGATGACGGGCATGGCCGGGCTGCCCAACCGGATCTGGACCACCGCGCACCGCTGGCTCGACCACCACCTCAAGGGCGCGGACAACGGCATCGCCGACGAGGGGCAGGTGCTCGCCGAGGTGATGTGGGGCCGCACCCTCGAACCCCGGCCGACCTGGCACTCCGTCACCGAGCACGTGCGCCGGCTGCACCTGGTGGACGGCGGCGAGCTCGCCGACGCGCCGGAGGCCGGCTGGAGCGCGGGCGTGCTGTGCGGGGTGGACACGCCGGCGGTCGTCGCCGACGCGATCGTGCGCTCCGGCTACGACGAGATGGCGGGCCGCCCGAAGCGCTACCGGACCGGCGACATCGACCGCGCCGTGGCCGCGGTGTGGACCGCGGACCCCGAGCCCGAGACCGCCCGGCTGCGCGGCACGCCCCGGCTGCGGGTGACGTACCGGGCGGCGAACCCCGGGTCCACGTTCGTCGCGTACCTGCTGGACGTGGCGCCCGACGGGACCGGCCACCTCGTCACGCACGCCCCGTACTCCGACCTCGAGTCGCCGCCGGACAGCCTGGTCGCCGCGGACGTCGAGCTCCAGTCGACGGCGTACGACGTCCCGCGCGGGCACCGCCTGATGCTGGTCATCGACGCCCGCGACCCCTTCTACGCGGACGCCAACCTCCCCCGCGCCACCCTGGCCTTCACCTCCCCGGAACCCACCCCGTCCTACCTGGACCTCCCCCTGGGCTGACGTCGCCCCGGCCGCGCCGGCTAGTCCCGCGCGCCGCGCCGCGACTGGGAGCGGACCGCGCCCATGCTGGCCGCGATGACCAGGGCGATGGCCAGGGCGTCGAGCGGGGAGAGGGCCTGGCCGAGGACCAGGAAGCCGGCGGTGGCCGCGATGGCCGGCTCCAGGCTCATCAGGATCGCGAAGGTCGGGGCCGGGAGCCGGCGCAGGGCCAGCAGTTCCAGGGTGTACGGCAGGACCGAGGACAGGACGGCCACGCCCACGCCGAGGGCCAGCGTGCCGGGGGCCAGGAGGGCCGAGCCGGCCTCGGCGATGCCGAGCGGGAGGGAGATCACCGCCGCGACGGCCATCGCGAGGGCCAGGCCGTCCGCCTGGGGGAAGCGGCGGCCCGTGCGGGCGCTGAAGACGATGTACGCCGCCCACATCGCCCCCGCTCCGAGGGCGAAGGCGGCGCCCGCCGGGTCGAGGCCGCCGAAGCCGCCGCCTTCTCCGCCGTGGCCGGCGAGGAGGGCGACCCCGGCCAGGGCCAGCGCCGCCCACAGCAGGTTCACCAGGCGGCGCGAGACGGCCACGGAGAGCACGAGCGGGCCGAGGACCTCCAGGGTGACGGCCGGGCCGAGCGGGATGCGGTCGATGGCCTGGTAGAAGAGGCCGTTCATGCCGGCCATGGCCACGCCGAAGGCGATGACCGTGCCCCAGTCGGCGCGGGAGTAGCCGCGCAGGCGGGGGCGGCACAGGAGGAGCAGCACCAGGGCGGCCGCCGCCAGGCGGAGGGTGACCACGCCGGCTGCGCCTGCCCGCGGCATGATCATGACGGCCAGGGCCGCGCCGAACTGCACCGAGATCCCGGCCGCGACGACGAGGGCTACGGGGCCCAGGCGTCCGCCGCGCCCGGGGGCCGGGGCCGCAGTGGCGGGCGCGGCTGCGCTCGCGCGTTCGGCGGCGGCGACCGCCGCCTCGGGGTCCGGGGTGGGGGTGTGCGCGGGGGTACTGGCGGATGGTGCGGGCATTTATCCAGACTAAGGCGTACGTAAGGACCGTGCCGCCGTGCCCTTCCTTACAGGTGTGGCAGCGGAACCGTACCCTCCGGGACCGGCCCCCGGCCCCCGCGCCTCAATCGCCGGCGGGGCGGGATGCGCCGGGCCCGCCCCGCGAGGCGTCGGCGAAGCCACCCGGACTCCTGGGGCTCCGCCCCGGACCCCGCGCCTCCAACGCCGGCGGGGCTGGAATTGCCGCCCCCCCTTTCGGAGCCGGGGGCCCGGGCGTTCAGCCGCGCCGGCGGGTGAGGCGGGCGGCTTCCGCCAGGAGTTCGGCCAGGTGGCGGGGGTGGGTGGCGGACAGCTCGGCGATCTGGGTGCGGCAGGAGAAGCCGTCCGCCAGGACGACCGTTTCCGCCGGGGCCGCGCGCAGGGACGGCAGGAGCTGTTCCTCCGCGCAGGCCACCGACACCGCGTGGTGCCCCGGCTCGAAGCCGAAGTTGCCGGCCAGGCCGCAGCAGCCGCCGCTGAGCCCGCCCGTCAGCCCGGCCCGCTCCCGCAGCCGCCGGTCGGCCGCGTCGCCGAGGACGGCGTGCTGGTGGCAGTGGGTCTGGCCGGCCACCGGCCGGTCCACGCGCGGCGGCTGCCAGTGCGGGGCGTACTCCTCCAGGGCCTCGGCGAACGTGCGGACGCCGGCCGCGAGCCGGGCCGCGCGGGGGTCCTCCGGCAGGAGCACCGGCAGGTCGGCCCGCAACGCCGCGGCGCAGCTGGGTTCGAGGACGACGACGGGGGCGGACCCGGCCTGCGGGCCCAAGGCGTCGAGGGTGCGGCGCAGGGTGGCGCGGGCCCGGTCGAGCCGCCCCGTGGAGAGGTACGTCAGCCCGCAGCACACCCGCCCGGCGGGCAGCCCGACCCGCAGGCCGGCGGACTCCAGCACCTCCACGGCCGCCCGCCCCACCTGCGGAGCCAGGAACTCCGTGAAGGTGTCGGGCCAGAGGAGTACGCCGGGCCCGGCCGGGACCGCCGCCCGGCGGGCCCCCCACCAGGCGGTGAACCGCTCGGGAGACAGCCGCGGCAGCCGGCGGGCGGGGTCCAGGCCGGCGGCGCGGGCCGCGAACGGGAGGCGGGCGAGGGCGTCGGCCGCGCGGGTCAGGCGCAGGGTGGCGAGCAGGCGGAGCCAGTCCGGCAGGCCGCCCAGGGTGTAGTGGGCCAGGGGGCGGATGCGGCCCGCCCAGTGGCGGTGCAGGAACTCCGCCTTGTACGCGGCCATGTCCACCCCGACCGGGCAGTCGCTGCGGCAGCCCTTGCAGCCCAGGCACAGGTCCAGTGCCTCGGCGACCTCCGCCGAGCGCCAGCCGTCCCGCAGGATCTCCCCGGCCAGCATCTCGTGCAGCAGCCGGGCGCGGCCCCGTGTGGAGTGCCGCTCCTCCCCGGTGACCCGGTACGAGGGGCACATCACCCCCGGATCTGAGGGCGAGGGCGACGGCGACGGCGACAGCCCGGAGCGGCATTTCGCCACGCCCACGCAGCGGGCCACCTCCCCCGCCAGGGCCTCGGCCTGCCCCGCCCCGGCCTTCCCCCTCGGCAGCACCTCGAAGCGCAGGTTCTCGTCCAGCCGCGCCGGCCGCACCAGCATCCCCGGGTTCATCCCGCCCCGCGGATCCCACACGTCCTTGTACGCCTCGAACAGCGCGATCACCCTCGGCCCGTACATCCGCGGCAGCAGCTCCGCCCGCGCCTGCCCGTCGCCGTGCTCCCCGGACAGCGAGCCCCCGTGCGCCGCGACCAGGTCGGCGAGCTCCTGCGAGAACGCCCGGAAGCGGGCCACCCCGCCCGCGGTGACCAGGTCGAAGTCGATCCGTACGTGCACGCAGCCCTCGCCGAAGTGCCCGTACGGGGTGCCCCGCAGCCCATGCGCCGCCAGCAGGGCGCGGAACTCCCGCAGGTACGCCCCCAGCCGCGCGGGCGGCACCGCGCAGTCCTCCCATCCGGGCCAGGCCATGCCGCCGTCCGGGGTCCGGGTCGCGGTGCCGGCCGCGTCCTCCCGGATCCGCCACAGCGCCCGCTGCGCCGCCGGGTCGGTGACCACCACCGCGTCCAGCGCGTTCGCCGCCCGGACCAGCTCGCGGGCCGCCCCCTCGTCCCGCGTCTCCGCGAACAGCCAGGCCCGGCCCCGCGGCAGGTCCGCCGCCGCGCCGCGGACCAGGTCCTCGGCCATGCCCTCGACCGTCAGCGGGAGCAGCGGGAGCAGGCCCGCGGCCGCGTCCGCCGCCGCGCCCTCGTCCGCGTACCCGAGGACCGCGAGGGCCGGCGCGCGCGGCGCCTCGACCAGCCGGACCACCGCCTCGGTGACCACGCCGAGGGTGCCCTCGCTGCCGCAGAAGGCGCGGGCGAGCTGTACGCCCCGCTCGGGCAGCAGCGCGTCCAGGCCGCCGTAGCCGGAGATCCGCCGCGTGAACCCCCCGCCGGCGCCCGTGCCGGTGCCCATCCCCGTGCGCAGCACCTCCAGGTTCCCGGCCACCAGCTCCCGCAGCCCGGCGGGCGCACCGTCCCAGCCGGTCCCGATCCGGTGCACCGCGCCCCCGTACGCGACCACCTCCAGCTCGGCGACGTTGTCGGCGGTGGTGCCCCAGGCCACCGAATGGGCGCCGCACGCGTTGTTGCCGATCATGCCGCCGAGGGTGCAGCGGGAGTGGGTGGAGGGGTCCGGTCCGAAGGTGAGCCCGTGGCGGCGCGCCGCCTCCCGCAGCCGGTCGAGCACCAGGCCCGGCCGGACGACGGCGGTGCGGGCCCCGGGGTCCAGGGACACCAGGGCGTTCATGTGCCGGGTGAGGTCCAGCACCACGCCGGTCCCGGTGGCCTGCCCCGCGATGGAGGTGCCGCCGCCGCGCGGGACGACCGGCACCCCGGCTGCGGCGCAGATCCGCAGGGCGGCCGCGACGTCCTCGGCGTCGCGCGGGGCGACGACCCCGACGGGCACGCGCCGGTAGTTCGAGGCGTCCATGGTCACGAGGGCGCGCGCCGCGGCCCCGAAGTCCACCTCCCCGCGCAGTGCGTCCCGCAATGTCCGTTCGAGTTCCCCGGATGCGCTCACGCGCCCCACCTTCCCACCAGCGGCGTTCGTCTCACCGGGTGGACGCGCCTCGGGCAGCGGGTCCCCGACCCGCTACGCTCCGCTCGTGGCTGAGATCCAGATTCCCGCTGACATCAAGCCCGCCGACGGACGCTTCGGCGCGGGCCCCTCCAAGGTGCGGATCGAGGCGCTGGACGCCCTCGCCGCCACCGGTACCTCCCTGCTCGGAACCTCGCACCGCCAGGCCCCGGTCAAGAACCTGGTCGGCTCGGTGCGCCAGGGCATCCGGGACCTGTTCTCGCTGCCCGAGGGATACGAGGTGATCCTGGGCAACGGCGGCTCCACCGCCTTCTGGGACGTCGCGACCGCCGGCCTGATCGAGCGCAAGTCCCAGCACCTGACCTTCGGCGAGTTCTCGTCGAAGTTCGCCAAGGCCGCGAAGCTCGCGCCGTGGCTGGACGAGCCGTCCGTGATCTCCTCCGAGCCGGGCACGCACCCCGAGCCGGTGGCCGAGGCGGGCGTGGACGTGTACGCGTACACCCACAACGAGACCTCGACGGGTGTCGCGGCGCCGATCAAGCGCGTCGCGGGCGCCGACGCCGGTTCGCTCGTGCTGGTGGACGCGACCTCGGGCGCCGGCGGCCTGCCGGTGGACATCACCGAGACCGACGTCTACTACTTCGCCCCGCAGAAGTCCTTCGCCTCCGAAGGCGGCCTGTGGCTCGCGGCGTTCTCCCCGGCGGCCCTGGAGCGGGCGGCGCGCGTCCACGCGTCCGGCCGGCACATCCCGGAGTTCTTCTCGCTGCCGACGGCGATCGACAACTCGCTGAAGAACCAGACGTACAACACCCCCTCGCTGTCCACCCTCTTCCTGCTGGACCAGCAGCTGAAGTGGATCAACGGCCAGGGCGGCCTGGAATGGGCGACCGCCCGCACGGCGACCAGCGCCCGCACCCTGTACGGCTGGGCGGAGGCGTCGAAGTACGCCACCCCATTCGTCGTGGACGCCGACAAGCGCTCGTCCGTCATCGGCACGATCGACTTCTCGGACGACATCGACGCGGCGGCCGTCGCCAAGGTGCTGCGCGCCAACGGCATCGTGGACACCGAGCCGTACCGCAAGCTCGGCCGCAACCAGCTGCGCATCGCGATGTTCCCGGCGGTCGACCCGGCGGACGTGCAGGCGCTGACGGCGTGCATCGACCACGTCATCGAGAAGCTCTGACCGCACCCTCTCCTCTTTTCACCGAGCCCCCGGCAACCCCGCGTCGCCGGGGGCTCGGCGCGCAGGGGGACGACACGGCCGGGAAGGACCGTTTCCCCACCGACCGGGCCCCGCCGCCCCATTCGCCCACCTCACGGGTGGGGCACGGCACGCGATACCGTCGAGGTCTCGGCAATTCTTGGAGGAAGCGGCGTGATCGTGCGAGTGACGGCTGCCCAGGGCGGCGCGGACCCCTTCGGCACGGCCCGGCTGCGGCGCGGGGTGCTCGACTCGTGGGGTGCGGGCCCGGCCCGCTTCCGCGAGGACGCCAACGCCGAGGAGGACCTGGCCCTCGGCGGCTACCGCGACCGCCTCGTGGTGGAACTGGCGCAGAACGCCGCCGACGCAGCCGCCCGCGCCCAGGTGCCCGGCCGGCTCCGGTTGACCCTGCACACGGACGCCGACGGGCGGGCCGTGCTCGCCGCCGCCAACACCGGCGCCCCGCTCGACGCCACCGGCGTGGAGTCCCTGAGCACGCTGCGCGCCTCCGCCAAGCGGGAGTCCACCGCCTCGGGCGACACCGTCGGCCGCTTCGGCGTCGGCTTCGCCGCCGTCCTCGCCGTCTCCGACGAGCCCGCCGTCCTCGGCCGGCACGGCGGCGTGCGCTGGTCCCTGGCCGAGGCCCGCGAACTGGCCGCCGAGGCCGCCCGGCACAGCCCCGGCCTCGGCGACGAACTGCGCCGGCGCGACGGCCACGTCCCGCTGCTGCGGCTCCCGCTGCCCGCCGAGGGCACCGCGCCCGAGGGGTACGACACCGTCGTCGTCCTCCCGCTGCGCGACGCCGCCGCCGAGGACCTGGCCGCCCGGCTGCTGGCCGGCATCGACGACGCACTGCTGCTGACCCTGCCCGGGCTGCACGAGATCGTCATCGACACCCCGGCCGAGGGCACCCGGACCCTGCGCCGCGGCGCCGACGGCCCCCACACCGTCATCGAGGACTCCCGCGGGCAGACCCGCCGCTGGGCCACCGTCCGTCACAGCGGCCCCATCGACCCCGCCCTCCTCGCCGACCGGCCGGTGGAGGAGCGGCTGCGACCCACCTGGACGGTGTCCTGGGCCGTGCCCGTCGACGCCGAGGGCGCACCCGTGCCGCCCGCCACCGCACCCGTCGTGCACGCCCCGACCCCGACCGACGAACCGCTCGGCATCCCCGCCCTGCTCATCGCGACCCTCCCGCTGGACACCGCCCGCCGCCACCCCGCGCCCGGGCCGCTGACCGACTTCCTCGTGGAGCGCGCCGCCGACGCCTACGCCGAACTGCTGGGCTCCTGGGAGCCGGTGACCAGCGCACTGGTGGACCTCGTCCCCGGGCCGCTCGGCAAGGGCCCGCTCGACGGGGCGCTGCGCACCGCCGTCCTGCAGCGGCTGCCCCGTACCGCCTTCCTCGCCCCGGCCGCCGCCCCCGCCGAGGACGAGCAGGAGCGGGCCGCCCTGCGCCCCTTCGAGGCCGAGGTCGTCGAGGGTGCGGGCGCCGACACCGTACGGGTCCTGGCCGAGGTGCTGCCGACGCTGCTGCCCGCCGGGCTGGAGCGCCGCCCCGAGCTGCGCACCCTGGGCGTGGGCCGGCTCCCGCTCGGCGACGCCATCGAGCGGATCGCCGGCATCGAGCGCACCCCCGAGTGGTGGTACCGCCTGTACGACAGCCTCGCCGGGGTCGACCCCGACCGGCTGTCCGGGCTGCCCGTGCCGCTGGCCGACGGGCGCACCACGATCGGCCCCCGGCACGTCCTGCTGCCCGGCGCCGACACCCCGAAGGACCTGGCCCGGCTCGGCCTGAAGGTGGCCCACCCCGACGCCGCGCACCCGCTGCTGGAGCGGCTCGGCGCCCTGCCGGCGACGCCGCGAGCCGTGCTGACGACCCCGCAGGTGCGGGCCGCCGTGGCCGGCTCCCTCGACGCCGGCGAGGTGTGGGACGAGGACGCCCTCGACGCCGACGAGCTGGCCGAGATCGTCCTCGGCCTGGTCCGCGACGCCGACCTCGCCCCCGGCGACGAGCCGTGGCTCGGCGCGCTCGCCCTCCCCGACGAGGAGGGCGAACTCGCCCCGGCCGGCGAGCTCCTGCTGCCCGGATCGCCCCTCGCCGCCGTGATCCGGGAGGACGAGGTCCCGTACGTGGACCCCGAACTGGCCGCCCGGTGGGGCGCCCAGCCGCTGACCGCCTGCGGGGTGCTCGCCACCTTCCAGCTGGTCCGCGCCACCGACGTGGTCCTCGACCCGGACGAACTGGAGCCCCGCGACACCGACTACGCCGAGCCCGACGACGTCGGCCTGCTCGACGCCGTCGACGTGTGGTGCGAGGACGTCCTCGACCAGCTGCCGGACACCCCGCTGCCGCCGGTCGCCACCGAGATCACCGCCGTGCGCGACCTCGACCTCGTCGACGACGACTGCTGGCCGCAGGCCCTCGCCATGCTCGCGCAGCCGCCGCTGCGCGACGCCCTGATCCAGCCCGTACGGGTCCTGCTGCCGGACGGCACCACGCAGTCCGTGCGCCCGTACACCGCGTGGTGGCTGCGCGACCACCCCGTGCTCGACGGCCGCCGCCCGGCCGGCCTGCGCTCGGCCGGCGGCGACCCGCTGCTGGCCGGCCTCTACACCTCGGCGGACGCCACCGGGTTCGAGGACGAGCAGGTCCTGCGCGCGCTCGGCGTGCGCACCACGGTCGCCGCCCTCCTCGACGAGCCCGGCGGCGCGGCCGAACTCCTCGGCCGCCTCGCCGACCCCGACCGCGAGGTCACCGACCGGCAGCTCCACGCCCTGTACGGGGCGCTGGCCGACCTGGACCCCGAGCAGGTCACCCTCCCCGACGAGCTGCGCGCCGTGGTCGACGGCGAGATCCGGGTCGTGGACGCGGCGGACGCGGTGATCGCGGACGCCCCGGACCTGCTGCCGCTGACCGCCGGACTGCCACTGCTGCCGGTGGCGCCGGCGCGGGCCGCGGACCTGGCCGACCTGCTCCAGGTCCGGCGGCTGTCGGAGACGGTCCCGGCCCAGGTCAGCACGCCCGGCGAGGAGCACGAGGTCCCGGAGTCGGTCCTGCAGCTCCTCGGTCCGGCGACGCCGCGCACGTACATCGAGCACGAGGAGCTGGTCGCGGGCGGCGTCGAGCTCGACTGGCGCCGCACCCCGGACGGCACCCTGCACGCCTCCACCCTGGAGGGCGTGGCGGCCGGCCTCGCCTGGTCGGCGGGCCAGTGGCCCCGCCGCTTCGAGGTGGCCGCCCTCCTGGAGGACCCGTCCCGCACGGCGGAGCTGGCCCGCGACCGCTGGTTCGACTAGACCGGGCCCGATCCCCTCCCCCATCAGCAGGGCTAATGACCCCTGCATGATTCATCGTTGGACGTGATGACGGGCCGGGCAGCAGCATGGGGTGCGTGAACAGCGCCGCACGCCGCAGCCCGGCCCGAAGCCGTCTCCGCACCCTGCTCCGCGCCTGGCTCAGCGCATGCACCGTGCCCGCCGCCCACGCGAGCAGCCCCTTGGCCCACCCGGCGGATGCGGCCCTGACCGCGGCCCGGGTGGGCGATCGGCGCAGGCTCCCTCAGATCTGATCCACCCGGATCCGGTGGCCGGCCAGGAGCTTGCGCAGGTCGTCGGTGTCGGAGGTGAGTACGGCGACGTCCGTCTTGGGATCCGTGAAGCGGAGTGCGACGGCTGCGAGGACTGCGTCAAGGGCGTGCTTGTGTCCGTGCAAGCCGGCTTGGGTCAGGAGGTCACGGGCATCGATGAGGATGCGGTCGTCGGTGTGGACGACCTCCACACGCGACAAGAGCCATTCCCAGGCCTTGCCCTGCTTGCCTGCGCGCGGGTCCCAGGCCTCCAGGACGGTGAGCGCCGAGGTGACGACCTGGATGCCGTTCGCGGAGGCGGCCTTCACGAACAGGGCGACCGTCTCGTCGCCGCGCGATGCCTTGGAGAGGGCCTCGCAGTCCAACACGAAGACGCGGGGACGCGGGGGAAGCGTCCGCGAGGATCGACGGGTCATGCGGCACGCCCCTGCGGGGTTTCCGGTTCCGACGCGCCCTCCTCTCTTGCTTCGGGTCTGGCGTACTCCCCGACGCGCATCGCGTCATGCCACGCGTCCATCTCCGCGATGCGGTCGAGCACCGCGTCATAAGCCTCTTCGGAGTAGGGGCCGAACTCCTCCTCCAGCATTCCCGCCAGCTCGGTGAGCTTGTGCGCCGCGATCCGGCGCTCGACCGCCTCGGTCACAAAGGCAGAAACGCCGCGGGCGTCCACTTGCTCCTTGATGTACTCGAGCGTTTCTTCGGGCAAGGTGATGGTCACCTTCTTTGTTGCCATACGGCCAGTATGGCGATGCTCTGGAGTCCGTGTCATCACCCGGAAGGGTGGACCCTACGCCGGGAAGCGGTGGTCCACCCAGCGGAAGGTGACCTCGATCAGGGCGGAGGCGGCCGCGGCGATGGCGACCGCCGTCCAAGGCATCGGGGTGCCCACCAGCCTCAGCTGGAAGAAGTCCTGGAGCCACGGGACCGCCAGGACGACGAGGAAGGCCCCCGCCATCGCGCCGACCAGCACCACCCGCCACCACGTGTACGGGCGGGCGACGATCGCCAGGACCCACATCGAGGTCAGGAACAGCGTCAGCGTCGCCGCGCTCGTCTCGGCCTGGAGGGAGTCCGGGCCGGTGTAGTGGTGGCGGGCCAGCAGGTACGTGACGAACGTGGCGACCGCGGCGATCACCCCGCCCGGGACCGCGTACCGCATCACCCGCCTCACGAAGTGCGGCCGCGCCCGCTCCTTGTTCGGGGCCAGGGCCAGGAAGAACGCCGGGACGCCGATGGTGAGGGTGGACAGCAGGGTCAGGTGACGCGGCAGGAAGGGGTACTCCACCTGCCAGCAGACCACCAGGATCGCCAGCAGCACCGAGTAGACGGTCTTGGTGAGGAAGAGGGTGGCGACGCGGGTGATGTTGCCGATGACGCGGCGGCCCTCGGCGACCACCGAGGGGAGGGTGGCGAAGCTGTTGTCGAGCAGGACGATCTGCGCGACGGCCCGGGTGGCCTCCGAGCCCGAGCCCATCGAGACGCCGATGTCGGCGTCCTTGAGGGCGAGGACGTCGTTGACGCCGTCGCCGGTCATCGCCACCGTGTGCCCGCGGTACTGCAGGGCGCCGACCATGTCCCGCTTCTGCTGCGGGTTGACCCGGCCGAAGACCGAGTTCCCGTCGAGGACCTCGGCCATGCCCGCCTGCTCGGCCGGCATCGTGCGCGCGTCGACGGTGTTCGCGGCGCCGGGCAGGCCGAGTTTCCCGGCGACCGCGCCGACGGAGACCGCGTTGTCGCCGGAGATGACCTTCGCGTGGACCTTCTGGTCCGCGAAGTAGCGCAGGGTGTCCGCGGCGTCCGGGCGCAGCCGCTGCTCCAGCACGATCAGGGCGGTGGGCCGGGCGCCGGCGGCCACGGCCTCGTCGTCGAGCTCGCGGGTGGCGCGGGCGAGCAGCAGCACGCGCAGGCCCTGCTCGTTCAGCTCGTCGATCTCGGCCAGGGCCGGGTCGTCGTCCGGGAGCAGGACGTCGGGGGCGCCGAGCAGCCAGGTGGAGTGCTCGCCGTCGCCCTCGCTGAAGCTGGCGCCGCTGTACTTGCGGGCGGAGGAGAAGGGCAGGGACTCGGTGCAGCGCCAGTCCGCGCTGTCGGGGTAGGCGTCGATGATGGCCTGGAGGCTGGCGTTCGGGCGCGGGTCGGACTCGCCGAACGCGCCGAGGACCTTCTCGACGTGGGCGGCCTCCGCACCGGCGAGCGGCCGCAGCTCGCTGACGTCCATGCCGCCCTCGGTGAGGGTGCCGGTCTTGTCGAGGCAGACGACGTCGACGCGGGCGAGGCCCTCGATGGCGGGCAGCTCCTGCACCAGGCACTGCTTGCGGCCGAGCCGGACGACGCCGATCGCGAAGGCGACGGAGGTCAGCAGGACCAGGCCCTCGGGGATCATCGGGACGATGCCGCCGACGGTGCGGGCGATGGAGTCCTTGAGGTTGTTGTCCTTGACGACCAGCTGGCTGACGATGAGCCCGATGGACGTCGGGATCATCATCCAGGTGACGTACTTGAGGATGGTGGAGATCCCGGAGCGCAGCTCGGAGTGGACGAGGGTGAAGCGGGCGGCCTCCTCGGCGAGCTGGGCGGCGTAGGCCTCGCGGCCGACCTTGGCGGCGGTGAACGCGCCGCCGCCGGCGACGACGAAGGACCCGGACATCACCGGGTCGCCGGGCCGTTTGAGGACGGGGTCGGCCTCGCCGGTGAGCAGGGACTCGTCGATCTCCAGGCCGTCCGCCTCGCCGACGACGCCGTCGACGACGACTTTGTCCCCCGGGCCCAGCTCGATGACGTCGTCGAGGACGATCTCGGAGGTGGAGACCTCGGCGGTGCGGCCGTCGCGGCGCACGCTCGGTCTCACCTCGCCGATGACGGCGAGGCTGTCGAGGGTCTTCTTGGCGCGCAGCTCCTGGATGATGCCGATGCCGGTGTTGGCGAGGATGACGTAGCCGAAGAGGCTGTCCTGGAACGGTGCGACGCACAGCATGATGCCCCACAGCACGCCGATGATGGCGTTGAAGCGGGTGAAGACGTTGGCGCGGACGATGTCGGCGGTGGAGCGGGAGGAGCGGACCGGGACGTCGTTGACGGCTCCGCGCGCGACGCGCTCGGCGACCTCGGCGGTGGTCAGGCCGCGGGGTTGGAAACGGGGTGCCGGCGGGGCGACGGGGTGGACGGGGTCGAGCTCGGCGCCCGCGTCGATGCGGGTGCCGCCGGGGCCGGGGCCGGGGGCGCCGTCGGCGCCCGGCTCGGGCCCGTCGGATTCGGTCCTCGCCCGCTGCGTCATGCTTTCGACGGTAAAGCGGGTTCTGCCGGTTCACCCCCCGAGAAGGGTGGAGATCCGACTTCGGGATGAGCGGAATCAGCCCTTGGTCTCGGTGATCGCTTCCGTCGCGGAGCCCGTCGCGGATCCGGCGGGGCCTTCGGCCTGCGCGGCGGCGTGCCGCTTGAGGGCGGCGTCGCGGCCGCGGACGTACCAGATGCCGATGAGGCCGAGCCCGCCGCCGGCCGCGCAGCACCAGACCCACCACAGCAGGTCCCGGTCGGCGAACCAGCCGTAGAAGGGCAGCTGGACGAGGAACAGGGCGAACCAGAGGATCGTGCCGCCGGTGACGGTCGCGACGACCGGTCCTTCCAGGGGCTCCGGTGCCTCGTGCTTCGCAGTCCATTTCGCCATGCCCTCCAGTCTAGGCGGCCGAATTTGGGGTCTACGCGCGGAGATGGACGGCGTTTCGTTCATGTGTTCATACTGAAACGGTTGTGGGCTCGGCCCATTTTCTCCGTATGAACCCCCCACGCCCACGCAATGAGGACCGCATGAGTACGTCGGCCCCTGCCCCGGCCCCCGCGCCAGCCGCGCAGCCCCAGACTCCCGGCACGTCCGGCCTGGACCGCTTCTTCAAGATCTCCGAGCGCGGCTCGACCGTCGGGCGCGAGGTCCGCGGCGGCTTCGCCACCTTCTTCGCGATGGCCTACATCATCGTGCTGAACCCGATCATCCTCGGCAGCGCGAAGGACATGTACGGCCACCAGCTCGACGGCGGCCAGCTGGTGACCGCCACCGTCCTGACGGCGGCCTTCACCACGCTCCTCATGGGCGTCATCGGCAACGTCCCGATCGCCCTCGCCGCCGGCCTCGGCGTCAACACCGTGGTCGCCCTCCAGCTCGCCCCGCGCATGAGCTGGCCCGACGCGATGGGCATGGTGGTGCTCGCCGGTTTCGTGGTGATGCTGCTGGTCGCCACCGGCCTGCGCGAGCGGGTCATGAACGCCGTGCCGCTGGGCCTGCGCAAGGGCATCGCGATCGGCATCGGCCTGTTCATCATGCTGATCGGCCTGGTCGACTCCGGCTTCGTCACCCGCATCCCGGACGCCGCGCACACCACCGTGCCGCTCCAGCTCGGGCTGAACGGCCACCTGCACGGCTGGCCGGTGCTGATCTTCATCGTCGGCGTGCTGCTGACGTTCACCCTGCTGATCCGCAAGACGCCCGGCGCGATCCTGATCTCCATCGTCGCGATGACCGTCGCCGCCCTCGTCGTCCAGCTGGTCGCCGACCTGCCGGACTCCGGCTGGGGCCTGACCGTGCCCAAGTGGCCCGGCAACCCGGTGGCGGCGCCCGACTTCGGGCTCGTCGGCGAGGTCAGCCTGTTCGGCGGCTTCGGCAAGGTCGGCGTGCTGACCGGCTGCCTGTTCGTCTTCACCGTGCTGCTGTCCTGCTTCTTCGACGCGATGGGCACGATCCTCGGCGTCGGCGACGAGGCCAAGCTGATCGACCGGGACGGCAACTTCCCGGGCATCAACCGGGTGCTGTTCATCGACGGCCTGGCCGTCGCCTCCGGCGGCGCCACGTCCTCCTCGGCCACCACCTGCTTCGTGGAGTCCACCGCCGGTGTCGGCGAGGGCGCCCGCACGGGCCTGGCGAACGTCGTCACGGGCGGCCTGTTCACGGTGGCCCTGTTCCTGACCCCGCTCGCCACGATGGTCCCGTCCCAGGCGGCCACGCCCGCGCTGGTCGCGGTCGGCTTCCTGATCCTCGCGGGCTCGATCAAGGACATCGACTGGAACGACTTCACCATCGCCGTCCCCGCCTTCCTGGCGATGGTGATGATGCCCTTCACCTACTCGATCACCAACGGCATCGGGCTCGGCTTCATCAGCTTCAGCGTGCTGCGGCTGGCGACCGGCCGGGGCCGCGAGGTCCCGGTGGCCATGTACGTCGTGTCGGCGGTGTTCGTCTTCTACTACGCGATGCCGGCGCTCGGCCTCACGTAGCAGGACCGGGCCGCGGCCCGCAGCAGGGCCGGCTGCGGCCCGCGGGGGTCAGGTCACCCCGTAGAACTTCTCCGTCTCGTCGACCGCCGCCTTGAAGCGCTCGTCGAAGTCATCGCGAATGAGCGTCCGGACGACATAGTCCTGGACGCTCATTCCGCGTTTGGCGGCGTGTAGCCGGAGGCGGTCGAGCAGCTCCCCGTCTATGCGCATGCTCAGCACGTGTGTCCCCATGGCGCAAGGGTCGGGGCACAGGGCGTGGACGCGCGTCGCTTTTCACCGCCCGCTCACTCGTATGAGTGACTCATATCCCGTTGTTCTTTAGAGAGAGTAATGAGTTACCCTAAGGACATGCCCGACCTTTCCCATGGTGGCGACGCTGCCGCCGTGAACGACCTCCGCTCCGCCGTCATGCGGCTGGGCCGACGCCTCAAGCACCAGCGCGTCGACGAATCGCTGAGCCCGACCGAGATGTCGGTCCTCGGCACCCTCGCCCGCTGCGGGCGGGCCACCCCCGGCGAGCTGGCGCGGCGCGAGCACGTGCAGCCGCCGTCCATGACGCGCATCGTCGCGCTGCTGGAGGCCAAGGGACTGGTCAAGCTGGAACCGCACCCCGAGGACCGCCGCCAGAAGGTGGTCAGCCAGACGGAGGAGGCCGAGGCGATGCTCGAGGAGAGCCGCCGCAAGCGCAACGCCTTCCTGGCCGGGCTGGCGGCAGAGCTCACCGAGGACGAATGGGCCAAGCTGCGCGAGGCCGCACCCGTCCTGGAGAAGCTTGCGCACCTATAGGAACGACCCGAGGAGGCTGACCTCTTGAGTACGGGAAACGGAACGAGTTCCGCACCCGGCCACCAACCCACCCCTACCCCCGCCGCCGGCCGAGCGGGCCGCACCTCGACCTCGAAGTCGATGTTCGCCTCGCTCCGGATCCGGAACTACCGGCTCTTCGCCCTCGGACAGGCCGTCTCCAACACCGGCACCTGGATGCAGCGCATCGCCCAGGACTGGCTGGTCCTGTCCCTGACCGGCTCGGCCTCGGCCGTCGGCATCACCATC
The DNA here is from genome assembly GCF_040704625.1 of Streptomyces sp. NPDC046866. Classification (NCBI taxonomy): domain Bacteria; kingdom Bacillati; phylum Actinomycetota; class Actinomycetes; order Kitasatosporales; family Streptomycetaceae; genus Streptomyces; species Streptomyces sp. NPDC046866. The sequence continues at coordinate 143,590 of NZ_JBEYXN010000003.1, read as the reverse complement.
GCGCTGCAGTTCCTGCCCATGCTGGTCCTCGGCCTGTACGGCGGCGTCCTCGCCGACCGGCTCCCCAAGCGGCCGCTGCTGATCGCCACCCAGAGCCTGATGGGCCTGACCGGCGTCGCCCTCGCCACCCTGACCCTGGCCGGGGACGTCCGGGTCTGGCACGTGTACGTCGCCGCCCTGCTCCTCGGCCTGATCACCGTCGTGGACAACCCCGCCCGGCAGACCTTCGTCGCCGAGATGGTCGGCCCGCGCCAGCTCGCCAACGCCGTCAGCCTGAACTCGGCGAACTTCCAGTCCGCGCGGCTGGTCGGCCCGGCCGTCGCCGGTGTGCTCATCACCGCCGTCGGCTCCGGCTGGGCCTTCCTGCTGAACGGGCTGTCCTTCGCCGCCCCCGTGGCCGGCCTGCTGCTGATGCGCACGGCCGAACTGCACCGGGCCGAGCCGCAGCCCCGGGCCAAGGGGCAGCTGCGCGAGGGCCTGCGGCACGTCGCCGGGCGGCCCGAGCTGGTCTGGCCGATCGTGCTCGTCGGGTGCATCGGCACCTTCGGGTTCAACTTCCCGATCTGGCTCTCGGCGTTCGTCGGCGACGTCTTCCACGAGGACGCCGGCACGTACGGGCTGCTGAACACCCTGCTCGCGGCCGGATCGCTGGCGGGCGCCCTGCTGGCGGCGCGCCGCGGCCTGGCCCGGCTGCGGCTGCTGGTCACGGCCGCGCTGGTGTTCTCCGCGCTGCTGGTCGCCACCGCCTTCGCCCCGGGATTCTGGCTGTTCGCCGCCCTGCTGGTGCCGATCGGGATGTTCGGTCTGACGGTGAACGTCACGGCGAACACCACGGTCCAGACGGCCACCGACCCCGAGATGCGGGGGCGGGTGATGGCGCTGTTCATGATGGTCTTCTCCGGCGGCACCCCGATCGGCGCGCCGCTGGTCGGCTGGGTCACCGACACGTACGGGCCGCGGATCGGCATGGCCGCCGGCGGCGCCGCCTCGCTGGTCGCCGCGGCGGCGATCGCGGTGGTCCTGTCCCGCGTCGGCAACCTCCGCCTGAGCGTCAGCCGTCAGGGCGTCGCCTTCGTCCCGACGGCCGAGGGCCGCCTGGTCAAGGCCGCCTAGCCCCCGCTCCCGCCGCGCGCCTGCGGGGCTGGAAGGGCCGGCCCCCCGCCCCAGACCGGGCGGTGAGCGGCCGGGCTTGCCGGGGCCCCGCCCCAGCAGCCCGCGCCTCAAACGCCGGCGGGGCCGGGCATGCCGGACCGCCGGCTCCGGAAAAGGCGGGCGCGGGCGTGGGGGCCGGAACGGGCGCGCAGCGGCACGGTGCAGCCCGCGCGGCGCTTGAGCGCACCGGGCGCGGAGCGCACGGAACCCGTGCCGTGCGGACCCCGCCACGCGGCGGAGCCGCAGATCCGGCACAGCGGGCGGCTGCGGTCAGCCCCGGCCGGGGGCGGTGGCGGGCCGGGCGCGCCGGGGCCGTGGGTCAGGGGCGGGGGCGGCGGCGGAGGAGGCGTTTGGCGGCCAGGACCAGGGCCGTGCCCACGGCCAGGACCGCCGCACCCTTGGTGAACGAGCCGCCCCCGCCCGCGGCGGCGGCCGGCGGTGCGGAGGCGCCGCCGGCCGGGGACCCCGCCGGCGGGCCGGAGGCCCCGCCGGCCCCGGCCGCCCCCGGCTTCACCGGCACCGGCACCGCCACCACCCGGCTGTTCTCCCCCTCCGACCCGAACATCAGGGCCGACCCGTCCGCCGTGTACGTCACCGACTCCGCCTGCCCCTGCCACGGCGCGTCCACCCGCTCGCCCTCGCCCTCCGGCCGGCCGTCCTTCCACGGCCAGGTCCGCGCGAAGAAGTACCCGCGCAGCGTGAGCCGCCCGCCGTCCGGCGAGAACGCCCCGTCCGTCACCCAGGGCAGGTCCGCCACCCGCCGGAAGACGTTCGTCCCCGACGCCGACAGCCGCTCCGGGCCCTCGTACAGCCCGCCCTTGTCCTCGCTCTTGCTCGCGATGTACACCCGGCCCGTCACCGGATGCACCATCAGCGCCTCGGCGTTGCGCGGCCCGTCGGCGTACTTCACCGTGAACTGCTCCGCGGTGACCGTGGCGTCCGCCAGCACCTTCGGCTCCGGGAAGCGGTAGATCCACACGTGGTCCCAGGTGCCGTTGCGGTTGTCGCCGATGTCGCCGACGTACAGCTGCCCGTCGGGCCCCAGCGAGATCGCCTCGACGTCGCGCGGGGTCCCGATGCCGGACAGGGTGATGCGGGCGACGGTCTTGCCGGTCGCCGAGTCCACCGCGTACACGTACGGGCCGTCGTCGCTGTCGTTGTGCGTCCAGTACACGCCCGGGTGGATCCGGCTCGCCGCCAGACCGCTCGACTCCTTGATCCGCGGGTCGCTGATCGTGAAGCCCGTCGGGGCGGGCGCCGGCGCGGGCGCGGGGGTCGCGGCCGCCGCCGGGCCCGGCAGGAGCAGCAGGAGCAGGAGGGGCGCAGCGAGTGCACCGGCCGCGGTGCACCTCCCGGGCGCGGACGGGAGCGGCGAGGGCGGCGACGACGGCGGCAGCAGGCGCATGCCCCCAGCCTGCCAGGGGCCCGCGCGCCCCGCGGCCCCCGCCCTGCGGGGGAGCGGTCACCGTGTCCGGCATCACAGGGGCTTCGGGCGCGTGATCCGCGATGATGACCGGATGCGTTTCATGTTCGTCGGCGATTCCATGACCATCGGACGCGCCGGCGACTACACCTGGCGCTACCGGATGTGGCAGCACCTCAACGCGACCTTCGGCGGCCCGTACCGCATCGTCGGCCCGCGCTGCGAGCTGTACGACATCCACGCCGACGCCCCGACCAGCCACGCCTACGCCGACCCCGCCTTCCCCGACCGGGCCCGCCGCCACCTCGCCGGCTGGGGCGAGGGCTGGCAGCACATGGCCCCCGTCATAGGCCCGGCCGTCGCCGCCGGCAAGGCCGACGTCCTGCTGGTCTCCCTCGGCCTGATCGACCTCGGCTTCTACACCAAGGCCGACGAGACCGCCGCCAACGCCCGCCGGTTCATCGCCGAGGCCCGCGCCGCGCGCCCCTCCGTCCGGATGGTCCTGCTGCCGGTCATACCGAACGTACGGGCCGAGTCCGACGCGCCCTTCGCCGCCGAGGTGGCCCGCTTCAACGAGCTCCTCGCCAAGGCCGTCGCCGACCTGTCCACCCCCGCCTCGCCGATCCTGCTGGGGGCGCGCCCGGACGCGTACGACATCCACCGCGACACCTACGACGGCACCCACCCCAACGCCTCCGGCGAGCACCGGCTGGCCGGGGAGTTCGCCGCCGTCCTGCACCAGGCCTGGGGCATCGGCGGCCGCTATCGCCCCGCCGTCGACCCCGCCTGACAGGCGCGACAGGCAAGGCGCAACGCGTAACACGCCCTTCACCCGCGGCACTTGCCTCGAGCGCACTCCAAGCAGTTGGCTAGGGCCCCATGAAGTACACACAGCTCGGACGCACCGGCCTCAAGGTCAGCCGACTTGTACTCGGCACGATGAACTTCGGCCCCCAGACCGGGGAGCCGGAGAGCCACGCCATCATGGACGCCGCCCACGATGCGGGCATCAACTTCTTCGACACCGCGAACGTGTACGGGTGGGGCGAGAACAAGGGCCGCACCGAGGAGATCATCGGCACCTGGTTCGCGCAGGGCGGGCGCCGCCGCGAGAAGACCGTCCTCGCCACCAAGGTCTACGCGAGCATGGCCCCCGAAGGCCAGCCGTGGCCCAACTACGACCGGCTGTCGGCGCTGAACATCCGGCGGGCCGTCGACGCCAGCCTCAAGCGGCTGAACACCGACTACATCGACCTCTACCAGTTCCACCACGTCGACCGGCTGACGCCGTTCGAGGAGATCTGGCAGGCCGTGGAGGTCCTGGTCCAGCAGGGCAAGATCCTCTACGCCGGCTCCTCGAACTTCCCCGGCTGGAAGATCGCCCAGGCCAACGAGACGGCGGCCCGGACCGGCCGGCTCGGCCTGGTCAGCGAGCAGTGCCTGTACAACCTCGCCGAGCGGCGCGCCGAGCTGGAGGTCATCCCGGCCGCGCAGGAGTACGGGCTCGGGGTCATCCCGTGGTCCCCGCTGCACGGCGGCCTGCTGGGCGGGGCCATCCGCAAGGCGGCCGACTCAGGGCGCACGGCGAGCGGGCGCTCGGCCGATGCGCTGGCCAACAGCACGGTGCGGGCGCAGGTCCAGGCGTACGAGGACCTGCTGGACAAGCACGGGCTGGAGCCGGGCGAGGCCGCGCTGGCCTGGCTGCTGACCCGGCCGGGGGTCACCGGGCCGATCGTGGGTCCGCGTACGGCGGAGCAGCTCGCGTCCGCCGTGCGGGCGGTGGAGCTGGAGCTCTCGCAGGAGGTCCTGGACGGCCTGGACGAGGTCTTCCCGGGGCCGGGACCGGCGCCGGAGGCGTTCGCCTGGTAGCGGCGGGACCCGTGGCGGGGGCCTGCCGGCGGTGGGGCCCCGCTACTGTCCGACGGCGGCCGCCACGGCCACGACGACGAACATCAGCACGAGCACACCGGCCATCACGCGGTTACGGGTCTTGGGATCCACCCGTCGAGCGTAACGCGGCCGCCCCCGTCCCCCGCACGGAGGGGCGCGGGCGGGGCGCGCTCACCCCGGGTCGCCCCCGAGGGGCCAGGCCTCGAGCACCTCGTAGCGGGGCCGCTCGCCGGGGCCGCCGCCGGTGGGCAGGTTGCTGCGGATCAGGCTGAGCTCGCGGACCTGCCAGGGCGTGCCCTCGAAGCCGGCCAGGGCGTCGAGGTACGGCCGCAGGGCCGTGCCGCCGTGGCTGCGGGCCAGGGTGAGGTGGGCCTTGTAGCGGCGGTGCTGCTCCATCGGCACGCCGGCCCGGCGGGCCGCGGCGTCGGCGCGCTCGGCCAGCATCCGCAGGTCGTCGATGCCGCCGGCGGCGCCGGTCCACAGGGCGCGGTCGCCGAAGCGGCCGGAGCCGTGGAGGCGCAGGGCGAAGGGGGCGGTGCGGTGCGCTGCGCGGGCCATGCGGGCGTACAGCTCCGGCAGGACGGCCTCCTGCACCTCGCCCATGAAGGCGAGCGTGAAGTGCCAGCCCTCCTCGGCGGTCCACCGCAGCCGCTCGTCCCGTACCGCCTGCACGGCCTGCCGCAGCTCGGCCAAGGCCCCCTCCGGCGGCACCACGGCAGCGAACAGCCTCATACCCCGAGCGTATCGACCCGCCCGGGACCGCGCCCGGACCCCGCGCGCACCCCGCCGGGCCTCTCCCCCGGACGCCGTCCGGGGGACCCCACTCGGCGGCCGGCGGGCCGCCCGGCCCCGCTTCGCCTGCTGCCGGTGCGGCCCTCGGCAACGCCGCCCGGGCGCAGGGCCGTTCGGCGCTGCCGGACCGGTGCGGGCTAGGAGTGGCCGAGGTCGGCGGCAGGCAGGTCCGCGGTGGGCACCGAGCCGGTGTCGTCGGCGGGCCGCAGCGGGAACTCGTCCGCCGCCATCGAGTCCAGGACCGGAGGCGCGGGCCGCAGCGGCTTCGGCATGACCGCGGCCTCGGAGTGGCCGCCGCAGCCGTACGAGAGCGAGACCAGGTGGCCGTCGGCGGGGCCGAACTCGTTGGCGCAGACGCCGAAGGCCTGGCCGAGCGAGCCGCCGATCTTGACGAGGAAGCCGCAGGAGACGCAGGAGGCGGGGGCCGCCTGGGCCATCGGGGTCTTCGCACCGAAGGCCTCGTCCCAGCGGTCGGCGGCGGTGTGCAGCCCGTAGCGGGACAGCACGCGGGCGCGCCGCATGCCCAGTTCCTCGGCGACGTCGGCGATGGAGCCGCGGGCGGGGACCACCGTGCGGTCGGTGACGTCGGCGTCCTCGGCCTCGACGAGCTCGGCCATCTCGGCGGAGACGGCGGAGTTCGGCGGCGGGGCGTCCTCGCCGGAGTAGCCCGGCTCCAGGCGCAGGTCGTCGGCGTCGGTGGGCAGCAGGTCGCCGGGGCCGAGGTCGCCGGGGCGCAGGCGCTCGCTCCACGGCACCCACTCGGGCGCCAGGAGGGCGTCGGAGCCGGGCAGGAGCACCGTTTCGTCGAGGGTGACGTTCTTCGCGCGGGAGGCGCGGGTCACGGTGACGGCCCACCGCCAGCCGCGGTAGGCGGGGTCCTTGCACTCGAAGAAGTGGGTGACGACGCGGTCGCCCTCCGCGATCGCCGAGACGTGCTCGCCCACCACTCCGGGCGCGGCGACTTCCTCGGCGGCCTCGCGGGCGAGGTCCACCGCCTCGGCGCACAGGCGGTCGGGGGTACGGCTTCGCGTCGTCGCAGCACTCACTGGTCTCGTTCTCTCCTACGCCGTCTCACGAGTGCGCCGTCCGTACTGTCGTCCACAACGACCCGTCGGTCCTGTCCGTACGTGGCGCGAGCGGAGCGGACCTGAGGGCCGCGTCGACGTCCGCGCCCGATCGGCCTCGGGCACACCCACCTGCAATCCATTCTGCGGGATCGCGAAGAGGCGCGCGGCCAAGAGCAACCGCCGGTGGCGCGCTACGCACGCTACCTCCTTCGACGCCGCTGGCCCACATGCAAGGTCCGATTCGCGGACAAGGCTGCGACCCCTCCGTGACCCGATGTCCGTGCGGAGGGCCGCCCGAGGCTGCCCGAGGGCCGTCCGCGGTGCCCCCGGAGCGCGCCGGGACGGGACCCCGGCGGGTGCGTGGGGCACTATGTCGAGTGTGGCACCCGCACGGTCGTCGCGTGGCGGCTCGGGACCGGCCAGGCGGGCCGGCCGGGCCATCGGGCGTGCCCTGCACCTGCCGGTGACGGGAGCCGCGCGCGGGATCCGGCGGGCCACGCACGCGCAGGGGGCCGGCGAGTCCGGGCTCGGGAAGCTGATCGAGCTGCACGCCGTGAACGGCGCCGGCGACGTGATGATCACGGTGGCGCTGGCGTCGACGGTGTTCTTCTCGGTGCCGACGGACGAGGCGCGCGGGCGGGTCGCGCTGTACCTGGCCATCACCATGGCCCCGTTCACGCTGCTGGCCCCCGTGATCGGGCCGCTGCTGGACCGGCTGCCGCACGGGCGGCGGGCCGCGATGGCGGGCGCGATGCTGACGCGGGCGCTGCTCGCGGTGGCGATGTCGGGCGCGGTGGCCACGGGCGGGATCGAGCTCTACCCGGCGGCGCTGGGCGTGCTCGTGGCGTCCAAGGCGTACGGGGTGGTGCGCAGCGCGGTGGTGCCGCGGCTGCTCCCGCCGGACTTCTCCCTCGTGAAGGCCAACTCCCGGGTGACCCTGGCCGGCCTCCTCGCGACCGGGGCCGCGGCGCCGGTCGCGGCCGGGCTGCACACCATCGGGCCCCCGTGGCCGCTGTACGGGGCCTGCGTGATCTTCCTGGGGGGTGCGTTCGCGGCGTTCACCCTGCCGCACAAGGTGGACGAGGCCAAGGGGGAGCGGCGGGCCCGGCTGTCCACGCACGAGCCGCACTCGAAGAAGCCGGGGCTGCGCACCGTCAGCCGGCCCGTGCTGTGCGGGCTGCTGGCCAATGCGGCGATGCGGACCCTGTCCGGGTTCCTGATCTTCTTCCTGGCGTTCCTGCTGCGCGAGCACCCGCTGGCCGGGCAGAGCGCGGCGGTGTCGCTGGGCATCGTGGGCGTCGCGGCGGGCGTCGGGAACGCGGGCGGGACGGCCGTGGGCGCGTGGCTGCGGGCCCGGGCCCCCGAGGGGATCATCGCGGCGGTGCTGGCCGCGACGCTGGGGATGGCGATCCTCGCCGCGGTGTTCTTCAGCGGGCTGTTCGTGGCCGTGCTCGTGGCCACCGCGGGGTTCTGCCAGGCGCTGGCGAAGCTGTCGCTGGACGCGATGATCCAGCGGGACGTCCCCGAATCGGTGCGCACGTCGGCCTTCGCCCGGTCCGAGACCCTGCTGCAGGTGGCGTGGGTGCTGGGCGGGGCGATCGGCATCGTGCTGCCGCTGCACGGCATCCTGGGCATGGCGGTGGCCGCGGCGATCGTGGCCGCGGGCACGACGGTGGCCGTGCGCGGCCTCCTCTCCGCCCCCCAACCAGCGCGCCACCACCCACGCCCGAGCGGCCTGACCCGCCGCCCCGCCCGGCCGGGCGGGACCGACCCACCGCTGCGCGGCTGATCCGGCCCGCGCGGCGTTCGAGCGCACAAGGGTCCGGGCGGAGCCCGGTTTCGGGAAGGGACGGGGCGGGGACGGGCTCCGCGCAGCGGGAGCGGCGGCGGCGCGCCGCAGGTCGCCGGGGCCCCGGGCAGCGGCAAGGGCGGCGGGCCCGATAGCCTTCGGCTCATGACCGCACCGCTTATCTCGGGTAAGGGCCGCCGCAGCGTCGCGGCCCTCGGAGCCGTGTCCGCCGGCCTCCTCCTCCTGTCGGCCTGCGACAAGCCGACGCCGCTGGCGACCGTGACGGTCGGCAGCACGTCCGTGTCCGCCGAGGCCGCCTGCTCGGACGAGCACGAGCTCTCCATGGACAAGGTCCAGGAGTGCCTCACCGACATCAAGGACGCCAAGACCATCGACTACGGCCGCGGCGACACCCTCCGCCTGGGCGTCGAGCCCGACATCGTCGAGGGCGGCAAGCGCTGGCAGGCGGTCCTGGACGGACAGCCGATCACCGAGCCCTCCGCGAACACCTACCGCAGCTTCCCCGGCGCCGACATCTTCGCCACCGGCGGCCAGGGCGAGGCCCCGTCCTCCAAGAAGCTGAACATCGTCCAGGTCGGCGAGGACGGCAAGCCGCTCGCCGTCTGGGCCTTCAACGTCAAGCTCAAGTAGCCCGTACCCGACGGTGCGCGCGCTCATCGTGACCGCGGTGGCGGCGGAGGCCGACTCCGTCGCCGCGGGTCTGACCCCTCATGCGGACCCCGCCACGCCGGAGCCGCGCGCCCTTCCCGGGGGATATCCGGTCCTGCGCCGGGATCTGCCCGGTCTCGCCGCCGACGTGCTCGTCGGCGGGGTCGGTCCGGCCGCCGCGGCGGCCGCCACGGCCACCGCCCTCGCGCTCGCCGCCGGCTCCGCGCCCGCGTCGCGCTATGCGCTCGTCGTCTCCGCCGGGATCGGCGGCGGCTTCCTGCCCGCCGCCCCGTCCGGCTCCCTCGTCGTCGCCGACGCCATCGTCGCCGCCGACCTCGGGGCCGAGACCCCGGACAGCTTCCTGGACGTGCAGGAGCTCGGCTTCGGCCGCACCGTGCACCTGCCGCCGCCCGAGCTGGCCGCCCGCGCGGCCGAGGCCACCGGGGCGCTGCTGGCGCCCGTACTGACCGTCTCGACCGTCACCGGCACCGCCGCCCGCGCGGACGTGCTCGCGGCCCGGCACCCGTCGGCGGGGGCCGAGGCCATGGAGGGCTTCGGGGTCGCCGAGGCGGCCGCCGCGCACGGGCTGCCCGTGCTGGAGGTCCGCGCCGTGTCCAATGCCGTCGGGCCGCGCGACCGGGCCGCCTGGCGGATCGGGGACGCGCTGGCCGCCCTCACCGCGGGCTTCCGCGCGCTGGGCCCCGTACTCGTCCACTGGGGAGAGCAACATGAGCACCGGCACCCGTCCTGACCCCGGCACCGGGCGCGCGCTGCGCATCGCCTATTCGCCCTGTCCGAACGACACCTTCGTCTTCGACGCCTGGGCCCACGGCCGGGTGCCCGGCGCACCCGCCCTCGACGTGACCTTCGCCGACATCGACCTCACCAACGGCATGGCCGAGCGCGGCGAGCTGGACGTGCTGAAGGTGTCGTACGCCGTCCTGCCGTGGGTGCTCGGGGAGTACGCGCTGCTGCCGTGCGGCGGGGCGCTGGGCCGGGGCTGCGGGCCGCTGGTGCTGGCCCGGGAGCCGGGCCTGGACCTGGCGGGGCGGACGGTGGCGGTGCCGAGCGAACGCTCCACGGCGTACCTGCTGTTCCGGCTGTGGGCGGCGGACGTGCTGCCCGACGGGGTCGGCAAGGTGGTCGTGCTGCCGTTCCACGAGATCATGCCCGCGGTGCGGGACGGCCGGGTGGACGCGGGACTGGTCATCCACGAGGCCCGGTTCACCTATCGGGACTACGGGCTGCACTGCCTGGCCGACATGGGCGAGCACTGGGAGACCACGACCGGCCTGCCGATCCCGCTGGGCGCGATCATCGCCAAGCGGTCGCTGGGCGCGCCGACGCTGCGCGCGCTCGCCGCATCGGCCCGGACCTCGGTCCGGATGGCCTGGGACGACCCGGAGGCCTCCCGCCCGTACGTGCGCGCGCACGCGCAGGAGCTGGACCCGGCCGTCGCCGACCAGCACATCGGGCTCTACGTGAACGAGTTCACCGCCGACCTCGGCGACGACGGCTACGCGGCGGTGCGGGGGCTGCTGACGCGGGCCGCGGCAGAGGGGCTGGTTCCGGCCATCGCCCCGGACGCGCTGGCGTTCCCGTAGGGCGCTGCCTGCACGGATGACGGTGCCCCGCCGCTCCGGTGAGCGGCGGGGCACCGTCGGTCGCACACGGCGTGCGTCGGGCTCGTCGGGATGTCCGTCCCTCTCAGACGTCCAGCTGGTCCGCGACCGCGCGCAGCAGACCGGCGATCTTCGTGCCGTGCGCCTTGTCGGGGTAGCGGCCGCGCTCGAGCATCGGGGTGATGTTCTCGAGCAGGGTGGTCAGGTCCTGCACGATCGACGCCAGTTCGTCGGGCTTGCGGCGCTGCGCCGCCGCGACGGACGGCGCCGGGTCCAGCACCGTCACCGAAAGCGCCTGGTCGCCGCGCTGCCCTGCGACGACGCCGAACTCGACGCGCTGGCCGGGCTTGAGCGCGTCGACCCCGGCCGGGAGTACCGACGAGTGGACGAAGACGTCGCCGCCGTCGTCGCGGGAGAGAAAGCCGAAGCCCTTCTCACTGTTGAACCACTTGACCTTGCCGGTGGGCACGTCCGTCCTCTGTCCTTGTGCTCGTCGGGTCCGGCTGGCCGCCGCGGCGGCTCCGGATAACAGCGCAGCGGGCCATGGGTGACCCGCCGTCTCCAGGCTAGTGGGCGATGAGCAGGTGACAAGACGTTCCCCGGTCCTTCGCCGGCTCCGCGCTGTCGGCTGCTCAGGCCAGGGAACTACCCTGGTGGGGTGACTGTTACTCCTCACCCCGACGAAGCACGGCCCGGCGACGGCCTGGTGCGGGCCGGCGGCATCGTCTTCATCGTCGGCGCCGTGGCCACGCTGGCGACGATGGCCCCGCTGTTCCTGCACACCGACCCCTTCCCGTCGTACGCGTGGGCCGTGTGCATGCTGATGGGCGTCGGGTTCGCCATCTCGGCGGCCGGCGTGCTGCGTTCCGCGGCCGCCGGGCGGCGCGCCGCCCGGGAGTCCCAGGCGGGCTAGCGCCCGGCCGGCCCGGCCGTGGCTCCCCCGCTCAGCCCTCCTGCGTACGGACGTACGCGGCGAGCCACTCCGGCAGGGCGGTGAGGTCCGGCAGCACCACGTCCGCGCCCGCCTCCCGCAGCTGCGGCTCCGGGCACGGGCCGGTGGGGACCGCCACCGACAGCGCGCCGGCGGAACGGGCCCCGCGGACGTCGCCCACGTGGTCGCCGACGTAGACCTGTGCGCCGTACTCGCGCAGCGCCTCGGCCTTGGCCTCGGCCCACAGCCACCCGACGACGGCGTCCGGGCGGATGCCGAGGTGCTCCAGGTGGAGGCGGGCGTTCGGCTCGTACTTGGCCGTGACGACGATCGCCCGGCCGCCGAGCTCCCGGACGGCCTCGATCGCCTCGCGGGCGCCGGGCATCGCGGGCGTCGGCGCGATGGCGTGGGTGGGATAGATCTCGCGGAAGCGGTCGGCCATGGCCGGGATCTCCGCCTGCGGGAACCAGTACGCGAGCTCCTCGTCCAGCGGCGGGCCGAGGCGTGAGATCGCCCGGTCGGCGTCGATGAACGTGCCCGTCTCCGAGGAAAGCGCCTGGTAGGCGGCCTTGATGCCGGGGCGGGAGTCGATGAGGGTCATGTCGAGGTCGAAGCCGACGGTGAAGCGGGCCGGGGCGCTGGCGGAGGTCATGCCCCCCATTCTGCCGACCCGCACTGCCGGGCCCCGAGCCCCATCCGCCCTCCGCCCGCCCGGCCGGGAGGGGTCAGGGGCGGCGGTGGGAGCGCCAGGTCAGGTAGGCCGCCGAGGCGATGGCGGCGGCACGGGCCAGCCAGGGCCACATGCCCTGGAACACACCGCCCAGCCCCTCGTCCGTCAGCGGTGCGCCCCACCGCCCGTCCAGCCGCCCCCACAGCCACACCACCGCGGCGGCGAACACCGCGCCCGGGAGCCCGAACACCACCACCTTCCGCTCGGTCGGCCCGAGCACCCGGGACGCGTACGCCAGCAGCCAGCCGCCGATCAGCAGCGGCCAGTACCCGGTCACGGCACCGACCAGCAGGACGGCCGCCGCCAGCAGGAGGAAGGCGTGCGGCTTCGGGCGGGGGGCGGCGCCCCCGGCCGAGGGGGCGGGCCCGGCGGGCCCCGCGGGCTCCGGTCCCGCCGCCGCCGTCCGCTTCGCGCGCCGGCGCTCGCGGAGGTACCGGGCGAGGGTCTGCTTCGGGGCGGCGGTGTCGGCCCCCGGCCCGGAATCCGCCTGCTCCGCCGCTCCGGGCTCCGACCGCTCCAGCAGCTCCGGGATCTCCACCCCGCCCACGAAGCCCTCCACCTCGGGGAGTTCGGGGCTGCCGAACAGGCCGTGGCCCGGCGTGAGGCGCCACCAGTCCGGCTCCGCGGGCCCCGCAGGCGCCGGACCCGGCTTCGGGTCCCGACTCCGCTGCTGAGGTACGGACGGCGCCGGTTCCGCCACCGACTCCGCCGCCGGTTCCGGGCCGCCCGCGGCCGCCGCCGTGCCCGGGTCCAGGCCCGCCAGGACCTCCTCCGGCGTGCCCATCCGCTCCAGGATCTGCCGTACCGCCGCGGGCGTCTCCGGCTCGTACCGTGCACGCGCGCGGTCGATCTCGTCCCGCAGCCCCGCCACCAGCCGCATCCGGTCCCCCGACGGCACCTGCCGCTGCTGTGCCAGGTCGCCGACCCGGCTCAGGTACGCGTACACCAGACGGTCGTTCTCGATCCCCATGCCCGGCTCCTCCCGTACCGCCCCGCGGCCGCCCTCCCGAAAGGTAGCGCGTGCGCCCGTGGAGACGCCGAGGGCGCAGCGGATACCGTTGGCCGGATGGGGACCGGCCGACGCGACCACGACCAGGAGGCGACCGTGCCAGAACCGAGCAGCAGCGGCAGCGGCAGCGGCAGCGGCAGCAGCGTTGACAGCAGCGGCAGCCGGAGCAGTGAAGGGAGCGCCGGCGCACCCGCCGCCCCGCGCTCCCTGGCGGAGGCGCTGCGCGCCCGCGACGACGCCGCCCTCGCCGCGCTGCTGCACGCCCGCCCGGACCTGCTCAGCCCGGTCCCGGGCGACGTGACGCAGCTGGCCACCCGCGCCGGCACCCGCGCCTCGGTGGTCCGCGCCCTGGACCGCCTGGACCGGTTCGCGCTCCAGACCGCCGAGGCCCTGGCGGTGGCCCCGGACCCGTGCCCGTACCCGGTGCTGGAGTCGCTCCTGGCCGGCGAGCCCGGCGCGGCCGGCGCCGCCGGCGACGACCACGACAACGGCACCCGCGCCGAGCTCCCCCGCGCCCTGGCCACCCTCCGCGACCAGGCGCTGGTGTGGGGCGACGACGACCGGCTGCGGCTGGTCCGCACCGCCCGCGAGCTCCTCGCCCCCTCCGCCTCCCGGCCTTCCCCCACCGGCCTCGGCCCGACCGTCGCCGAGGCCACCGCCGGCATGTCGCCGACCCGGATCCAGGAGATCGTGGCGGCGGCCGGGCTGCCCGCCACCCACGACGCGGTCTCCGCGGTGACGGCCCTGACCGGCCTGTTCACCGACCCGCAGCGGATGTCGGCCCTGCTGGACGAGGCCCCGGCGGAGGCCCACCAGGTGCTGGGCCGCCTGGTGTGGGGCCCGCCGTACGGGGAGGTGACCCCGAACCCGGCCCCGCCGGTGCGCTGGCTGCGCGACCGCGGCCTGCTGCTGCCGGCGTCCGCGCGGACCGTGGTCCTGCCCCGCGAGGTGGCGCTGCACCTGCGCGGCGGGCTCGCCCACCGCACCCCCGAGCCCCTCCCCCCGCAGGTGACCGCGCGCCGCGAGCACCGTCCACAGCTTGTGGACGCCAACGCGGCCGGGCAGGCGCTGGCCGCGCTGGCCACCGTCGAAGAGCTGGTGAAGTCCTGGGAGCACGCCGGCCCGCCGGTGCTGCGCGCGGGCGGCCTGGCCGTACGGGACCTCAAGCGCACCGCGGCCGCCCTGGGCACCGACGAGCCGACCGCCGCGTTCTGGATCGAACTCGCCTACGCCGCCGGCCTGCTGGCCGGCGACGGCGAGGTCGACGAGCGCTACGCCCCCACCCCCGCCTTCGACGACTGGCTCGAACTGCCGCCCGCCGAGCGCTGGGCGGCCCTCGCCACCGCCTGGCTGCCCGCCACCCGCACCCCCGGCATGGTCGGCGAGCAGGACGCCAAGGGCCGCACCCTCGCCGCCCTCGGCCCCGACCTCGACCGCTCCCCCGCCCCCGACGTGCGCCGGCGCGTCCTCGAACTCCTCGCCGCGCTCCCCGAAGGCGGCGCGCCCGAACCGCAGGACCTCCTCGACCGGCTCGCCTGGGAGCGGCCCGCACGCGGCACGAGCGGGCTCCGCGCCCGCCTCGCCCGCTGGACGCTGACCGAGGCCGAACTCCTCGGCGTCACCGGCCGCGGCGCGCTCTCCGCCCCCGGCCGCGCCCTGCTGGAACACCGCGATCCGGCGTCGCTGCTGGCCCCGCTGCTGCCGGAGCCCGTCGACCACGTGCTGCTGCAGGCCGACCTGACCGCGGTGGCCCCCGGCCCGCTGCGCCGGCCGCTCGGGGACGTGCTGGCGGTCCTCGCGGAGGTGGAGTCCAAGGGCGGGGCGACCGTCTACCGCTTCACGCCCGGCTCCGTACGCCGGGCCCTGGACGCCGGGCGCACCGCCGCCGACCTGCACGCCTTCCTCGCCGAGCACAGCGCCACCCCGGTCCCGCAGCCGCTGGCGTACCTGATCGACGACGTGGCCCGGCGCCACGGGCACCTGCGGGTCGGCGCCGCGTCCTCGTACGTGCGCTGCGACGACGACGGCATGCTGAACGAGATCCTGGCCGACAAGCGGTCCGCCGGGCTCGGCCTGCGGCGCCTCGCCCCGACGGTGCTGGCCGCGCAGGCCGACCCCGGCGCCCTGCTGGAGGGCTTGCGGGCGATGGGCTACGCCCCGGCCGCCGAGTCCGCCACCGGCGACGTGCTCGTGGCGCGGGCCGACGCGCACCGCACCCCGGCGCGCGCGAAGCCCGTACCGGTGCCGGACGGGCCGCCGCTGCCGGACGAGACCCTGCTCGGGGCGGCCGTACGGGCCATCCGGGCCGGGGACGTGGCGGCGACCGCCGTACGCAAGGAGCCGGCCGGCGCGGCCGACTCCGGTGCGCCCGCCCCGGCCCCCGGCGAACTCCCGCGCACCAGCGCCGCCGAGACCCTCGCCACGGTGCAGGCGGCCGCGCTGACCGGGTCGGCGGTGTGGATCGGCTACGTCAACGCCGAGGGCGCGGCGAGCCAGCGGGTCATCGCCCCGGTGCGGGTGGAGGGCGGCTTCGTCACCGGGTACGACCACACCGCGGACGAGGTGCGCACGTACGCACTGCACCGGATCACGGGGGTGGCGGAGCTGGCGGAGGACCAGGTGTGAGGGGGCGGCGGGGAGGAAGCGGGGGAGGAAATCGGCTGGCCAACGCGGCTGTGCGCCCGTCACCCTGACGGCATGTCCGAAACAGCACTCGCGGTCCCGAACCGGCAGATCCGCGCGTCCCACACCGCAGCCACCGTCACCGTCTACCAGGCGTACGGCCCCCACCTCGGGCTGCCCGCCGCCCGCGACGGGCGGTTCCCGGCCGCCTGGAAGCGGGAGCGGATGACCTGGATCAAGCCGTCGTTCCTGTGGATGATGTACCGCTGCGGCTGGGCGACCAAGGCCGACCAGGAGACCGTCCTGGCCGTCGAGATCACCCGTGAGGGCTTCGACCACGCCCTGCGCCACGCCTGCCTGTCCCACTACGCGCCCGGCACCCACGCCGACCGCGCGGCCTGGCAGCAGGCCCTGCGGGACTCGCCCGCGCGGGTCCAGTGGGACCCGGAGCGGGACCTGCACCTGAACCCGCTGCCGTACCGCTCGCTCCAACTGGGCCTGTCCGGGCCGGCCTCGCGGGCGTACGCCGACGAGTGGACGGTCTCCATCCGCGACGTCACGCCGCTGGCGCGGGAGATCCACGCCCTGGTCCGGGCCGGCGACGAGGCCGCGGCACGGGCCCTGCTGCCGGTCGAAACGCCGTACGCGGCGGGGGCGCTGGGGCACCTCGGGGCGTAGGCCGAAACGGACTCCTTCCTCCCTGTTGTCGCAGCTCAGAGGCCATGGGCGGAGTGCGGGAGAGGGCGCGCAAGGGGGTACGGATGCCTGTTGCACAGTGGTGACACACGGGGGATGACGGGCCCCCGCGCCGTATGTGAAGATCAGTACATCGCAGCAGCGGCCGAGGGGAGAACGACAACCGGCCCGAGAGCGACACCCCGCACGACCCACCCGCCGGCCCGGCGCTCTGCCGCGCCCGACGTGCCCTTCTTCGCATGACCACTCGCCTGACCCCGCCTGACCACTTCGCCGCCCCACCCGCCGGCTGCCGCGCTGCGGTCCGCCTGCCCGTCCTGATTCCTTGGGGGGAGTCCACCATGTCCGCTCGCACCGCCGCCGCCCGCCGCCCGCTGCGCACCGCTGCCGCCACGGCCGTCGTCACCGCCGTCGCCGGTACCGTCCTGATGCCGCTGTCGGCGTACGCCGCGCCGGCCGCGGAGAACCTGCACGCACTGAAGGTCACGCTGGGCGCCCCGGCGCCGAGCGGCCCGCTGACCCGCGGTGGCGCGACGGAGACCTTCGAGCTGACGGTCGACAACCCCACGGACAAGGTGCACTCCTTCCACCCGTGGCTCAACGGCAGCTGGGTCGGCGGCAACCCGATCCAGGCGAACGACGTGGTCTTCAAGGTCGAGCCGGTGAACGCCCCGGCGACCGACAGCTCCGTCCGCCAGATGGACGGCGAGTGGCAGGGCCTGTTCACCCCGGCCGGCAAGAGCACGACGGAAGGCTTCGAGGTCCCGGCGGGCGGCAAGCTCGTCTGGAAGGTCACCGTCGGCCTCGCCAAGAGCTACCCGACCAACGACGGCGACTTCACGCTGCACGCCTCCAGCTTCCAGAACGAGCTCGCGCCCGGCGGCCAGGCCTCCGTCACGTTCAAGACGGACACGGTGGGCAAGCCCGCCGCCCTGGAGACCTGGTTCGACAAGGTCAACCCGTGCCAGGGCATCGACGAGCTCCAGTGCCGGGAAATGGACCTGCGCTACCGCGCCTCCGGCGACGGCGAGTTCAACACGGCGCTGGCCACCTACCTGAACGCCGGCATCGAGAGCGGCGCCGGGGACCCGGACCTCCAGCTCCAGGTCCTGGAGTCCGGCACGTGGAAGGACCTCAAGCCCACCAAGGACGGCCAGGGCAGCTTCCGCCTGGCCGACATCCCGGCACCCTTCGGCAAGGCTTCCGGCGAGCGCACCGTCCACCTGCGCGCGAAGGTCGGCCCGAAGGCGCAGCTGAAGAAGGCCGGCACCGTCACCCTGACGGCCGACGTCAGCCTGGCCGAGGGCAACACGACCCCGTTCGTCCATGGTGACGCCAAGTTCCAGTTCGGCCCGGTCACCACGGCCTCGCCGTCGCCGTCGCCGTCCGCGAGCACGTCCGCCTCGCCGTCGCCGACCGCGTCGGCCGGCACCTCGGCCGGCACGGGCACGAGCACGAGCACGGGCACCACCTCCGGCTCCCTCGCGACCACTGGTGCGGACTCCAACACCGGCCTGTACTCGGCCGCGGCCGCGCTGCTCGTCGCCGCCGGCGGTGCCTTCGTCTGGCTCGGCGCCCGCCGCCGCAAGGCCGCTACCCGCGGCTGACGTCCGTAAGACCCTCGGAAGGGGCCCGGCACCTGCGCGGTGCCGGGCCCCTTCGCGCTGGGCAGCCGGTCGCCGCCACCCCCTTTTTCACGGAAGCCGCTCCACGACGGCCACCTCCGAGAACTCGCGGACGAAGGTGGTGTGTCCGGTTCGGCCGGTGTGCTCGATGCACAGGTCCGTGCACACGTCCGCGTTTCCCGTCGGGGCGGCTGTCCAACGGCAGTCGGGGTGCAGACAGCGCGCCGTGGCCGTCGTCTCTGCCGCGGGGTGCCTGTGCATGACGTAGCGGATGTAGCGGACTACGGCCCGGGCGGTCATTCCGACTCCGTGGTACACGCGGAGTGGCGGTAGACGACAACGGGTGGGCCCGGTGGCCGCTGGAGCGTCCCCCTGCGGACGGACTCCAGGGACTCGATGGGGCGTCGGCACTCGGGGCACTGCTCGCCCTTCGGCGCGAAGGTGGTGTACTCCCACTGACGTGCATCCGTCGCGTTGTCCACCATGGCTCGCCTTCCCTTACGGCTGGTCTGCTGACGACCCATGCTTGCCCCCCATTGCGGACGTATCCGGTTGTTTGCCCGGACGGTTGAGACGTCTGGAAGTACGCTGCGATAAAGCCCAAACGTCGCAGGGGGAGCCCTTGAACACGGCCTTGCGGGACGCTATGGCGGAGGCGAAGGTGACCCCCAGGCAGCTGGCGGCCCGGGTGGGCGTCACCGTGAAGAGCGTGGAACGCTGGATCGCCGATGGGGCACTCACGCCGCACGCGCGAAACCGGCACGACACGTGCCGGGTGTTGGGAGTGGACGAAGAGATGATCTGGCCCGAGGCAGTCACCGCGCGCGTCAAGGTGGGCAGCGATCGCGAGCTGGTCAGCTCGTATCCCTACCGGTCCGCTTGTCCGTCCACCGTGTGGGCGCGGCTGGCGGACGGCGCGGCTCGGGACATGTTCCTCGGCGGATACACCAACTACTTTTTCTGGACCCAGGTGCCCGACTTCGCCGGCCTCGTCCGCCGGAAGGCCGAGAGCGGGTGCCGGGTGCGCTTTCTCGTCGGGGATCCGGACGGGGACGTCACCCGGCGGCGTGAGGAGGTCGAGGCTGCCGCCCTCACCGTCTCCACGCGGATCGGGATCACGCTGGAGCACCTGGCCCGGCTCGGGCCGGTGGAGGGGCTCGAAGTGCGCTTCAGCGCGGCCTCCGACGCCATGAACCACGTGGGGCTCAGCGTCTTCCGGTTCGACCACGACGCACTCGTCACGCCTCACTTGGCCCGGGGCATCGGCCACGACTCCCCGCTCCTGCATCTGCGCCGCCAGGGCGAGGGCGGCATGTTCGACCGGTTCTCCGCGCATGCGGAGGAACTGTGGAACCGGGGGCGGGACGTCTGGGGCGCGGAGGGCTGGTCGCATGGGCAGGCGTGATGACGAGGACGATCCGGATGCGCCGCAGGCTAACAGCCTGGTGCCGGCTGCGTCTGCGGTCGTGGTGGACGAGGCGGGCCGGGTGCTGCTCCAGCGGCGTACCGACAACGGGATGTGGGCGCTGCCCGGCGGGAAGATGGAGCTCGGCGAGTCCATCGGGCAGTGCGCGGTCCGGGAGACGCTCGAAGAGACGGGCATCACCGTCGAGATCACCGGCATCGTGGGGACGTACACCAACCCGGGCCACGTCTTCGCCTACGACGACGGCGAGGTCCGTCAGGAGTTCTCCATCTGCCTGCTGGCCCGGCCCACCGGCGGCTCCCTCCGCGCCTCGGACGAGTCCTTCGAGGTCGCCTGGTTCACCCCGGCCGAGGTCGACGACCTCCCGATGGTGCCGAGCATCCGCAAGCGGATCGACGACTGGCGGTCGGGGCACGGCCCCGCCGTACGGTAGGCCCATTACCCCTGCGATAGGGCAGACTGGAGGTTTGGCCGTCCGCCCACGGACGGTCTCCCCGCGCAGGAAGGTACGTGTGTGAACGGGCCTCTCATCGTCCAGAGCGACAAAACCCTCCTTCTCGAGGTCGACCACGAGCTGGCCGGGGCCGCGCGGCGGGCCATTGCGCCGTTCGCCGAGCTGGAGCGGGCTCCCGAGCACATCCACACCTACCGGATCACCCCGCTCGGGCTGTGGAACGCGCGGGCTGCCGGGCACGATGCCGAGCAGGTCGTCGACGCGCTCGTGGAGTACTCCCGCTATCCCGTCCCGCACGCGCTGCTCGTCGACGTCGCCGAGACCATGGCGCGCTACGGCCGCCTGACGCTGTCCAAGCACCCCGCGCACGGGCTGGTGCTGACCAGCACCGACCGGCCGGTGCTCGAGGAGATCCTGCGGTCCAAGCGGATCACCCCCCTCGTCGGGGCCCGCGTCGATCCCGACACCGTGGTCGTGCACCCCTCCGAGCGCGGCCAGATCAAGCAGACCCTGCTCAAGCTCGGCTGGCCGGCCGAGGACCTCGCCGGGTACGTGGACGGCGAGGCCCACGCCATCGAGCTGGAGGAGGAGGGATGGGCGCTGCGGCCGTACCAGCGGCAGGCCGTCGAGGGGTTCTGGCACGGCGGCTCCGGGGTCGTCGTGCTGCCCTGCGGGGCCGGGAAGACGCTGGTCGGGGCCGGGGCGATGGCCATGGCGAAGGCGACCACGCTGATCCTGGTGACGAACACGGTGTCGGCGCGGCAGTGGAAGCACGAGCTCGTGCGGCGGACCTCGCTGACCGAGGACGAGATCGGCGAGTACAGCGGGACCCGGAAGGAGATCCGGCCCGTCACCATCGCGACGTACCAGGTGCTCACCACCAAGCGGAAGGGTGTGTATCCGCACCTGGAGCTGTTCGACTCCCGGGACTGGGGGCTGATCCTCTACGACGAGGTGCACCTGCTGCCGGCGCCGGTGTTCAAGTTCACCGCCGATCTGCAGGCCCGGCGGCGGCTCGGGCTGACGGCCACGCTGGTGCGCGAGGACGGGCGCGAGTCGGACGTGTTCTCGCTGATCGGGCCGAAGCGGTTCGACGCCCCGTGGAAGGAGATCGAGGCGCAGGGCTACATCGCCCCGGCCGACTGCGTCGAGGTGCGGGTCAACCTCACCGAGAGCGAGCGGCTCGCGTACGCGACCGCCGAGACCGAGGAGAAGTACCGGTTCTGCGCGACCACCGCGACCAAGCGGAAGGTCACCGAGGCGCTGGTGGCGAAGCACCGCGGCGAGCAGACCCTCGTCATCGGGCAGTACATCGACCAGCTCGACGAGCTCGGCGCGCACCTCGACGCCCCGGTCATCAAGGGCGAGACCTCCAACGCGCAGCGCGAGAAGCTCTTCGACGCGTTCCGGGAGGGCGAGATCAACGTGCTGGTGGTGTCGAAGGTGGCGAACTTCTCCATCGACCTGCCCGAGGCCACCGTGGCCATCCAGGTGTCCGGGACGTTCGGGTCGCGGCAGGAGGAGGCCCAGCGGCTGGGGCGGGTGCTGCGGCCGAAGGCCGACGGGCACGAGGCCCGCTTCTACTCCGTCGTCGCGCGCGACACCATCGACCAGGACTTCGCGGCGCACCGCCAGCGGTTCCTGGCCGAGCAGGGGTACGCCTACCGGATCATGGACGCCGACGAGCTGCTCGCCGGCAGCGGGGACGGGGCCGGGGCGGGGGCCGAAGAGGACTGACCGCCGGGCGCCGGTGCGCGGGGCCTGCGTACGAGGGCTGCCGCGCGGGTCGCGTACGCCAGGAGCGGGATCGACCAGACCCACAGGTGCGGCCAGTGCAGGAGCCGCTCCGGGCCGGCGCCCAGCAGCCGGGCCCCGTACGCGGCGGAGGCCTGCGGCAGGACCAGCAGGCCCAGCAGGGCGGTCCCGGCGAGGGCGGCGAGCGCGGTGAGCCCGGCCCGGATCCGGCCGGTGAGCAGGAGGTACGGGACGAGCACCGCCGGGACCAGGGTGGTCCCGGCGGCGGTGCCCAGGGCGAAGCCCTTGCCGAGGGCGGCGCGCGGCCGGGCCAGGTCCCACACGGCCAGGCAGGCGAGCGCCAGGTTGATCTGGCCCGGCAGCAGGCTCTGGAACAGGGGTTCCGCCCACAGCCCGGCGATGGTGGCGGCCAGGACGGGGACGGGCCGGGCCCGCAGGCCCGCGAGCCGGCAGGACAGCACGACCAGCAGGGCGAGCAGGGCTGCGTTGCCGAGGACGAAGACGGCCCTGAGCACGCCCGGCGGCAGCCACACGGCGGGGGTGAACAGGATCGCGGCGAAGGGCGGGTACGGGGAGGGCGGGCTCCCGTCGGCGTAGCCGGCTGCGCCGCCGTGGGCGAGGCCCTCGGTGAGGGACGCGACGAGGGCGTCGGCGAGCGGGATCCGTACGGCGATGCAGAGGACGCCCAGGGTGAGCAGCGCACCCGTGACCAGCACGGCGGCCGGTGACGGCCACGGGGTGGAGGCGGGACGGGGGCGGCGGGTCACGCGCGTGACCCTAGTGGATCATCGACGGGGCGCCGCCGGTATCCGGCCAGGGCGAACGGCCGTCGGCGTGCCGGCTCCGGGAGGGGTCAGCGGCGTCAGCGGCGTACGACGCCCGCGTCCTCGGCGTACTCGCCCAGGACGGCAACGCTCACGATCGCCGCGGCGAAGACCTTCGCGGCGCGCAGGGCGCTGCCGACGAGGTGGCGGGGGTGGGAGTCGGAGGTGGCGGTGGCGCCGCTCGGGCGGCCGCCGTGGACCGGGGTGAAGGTTGCGGTGCTCATGTGTCCATGGTGCGTCTGCGCCCCTTCGGGCGCATCGGTCCCGGGACGGAACCGCGGGGCCTTTCGGGTACGCCTGACGGCCCATGCCGACCCTGAGGGCTACCCCTGAGGTGGCTGGGGGATCCCTCGGGGGTCCCGGGTCGCTGCCGCATGGCGGTGCCAGCGGTCCCCCGGAAGACGCAGCCGCGGGGGCGGGGGAAATGCGGTCGCGCGGGGGCGGGGCGGTGACTACAATCTCCGCTCTTGCCGCCTCCCGCCGCCGTATCCGGGGAGAGCGCCTGCCGGTCGGAAACCGGCGGGCACCGTGCCATGCACCCGCGCACCGGCGCGCCCGTCGCGCCTGCCGCGTCCGACCCGTCGCAGACCAGCAGCTGGAGGCATTCCCGTGCCCGCGCACGCCCCCGTACCCGTTCCCGCACCCGTAGCCTCCGCGGATCCGTCCGCGTCCGCCGACCTGCCCGGCGGGAACCCGCTGGCGCGCGAGCAGGCGCACCTGGCGGCCTCCCGGGCCGCGCTGCGCGCCATGCGCGAGGACGTCGAGGCGCTCGACATCCGCGACGTCACCGCGAACTGGGTCAACGCGATCGTCCTCCAGGCCCAGATCGACGACCGGATCAAGGCGCTCGCCGACCTCGCGCACACCCCGCTGTTCTTCGGCCGCCTCGACTACCTGCACGCGCCCGGCGCGGAGCTCGCCGAGGGGGCGGAGGGCGAGCAGTTCTACATCGGCCGCCGGCACGTCCACGACGCCGACGGCGACCCGATGGTCATCGACTGGCGGGCGCCGGTCTCCCAGCCGTTCTACCGGGCGTCGAAGGCCGACCCGCAGAACGTCGCACTGCGCCGGCGGTTCGGGTACACCGGCGGGCAGTTGACGGCGTACGAGGACGAGCACCTCTCCGACCCGGGCGAGGCGGCCACCGTCAGCAAGCTGCTCCAGCAGGAGATCGAGCGGCCCCGCGTGGGTCCCATGCGGGACATCGTGGCGACGATCCAGCCCGAGCAGGACGAGATCGTCCGCTCGGGGCTGTCCGGGTCGGTGTGCGTGCAGGGCGGCCCCGGCACCGGGAAGACGGCGGTCGGCCTGCACCGGGTGGCGTACCTGCTGTACGCCCACCGCGAGCGGCTGGCCCGTACCGGCACGCTCGTCATCGGGCCGAACCGCTCCTTCCTGCACTACATCGAGCAGGTGCTGCCGGCGCTGGGCGAGCTGGAGGTCAAGCAGGCCACCGTCGAGGACCTCGTCTCGCGGGACGGGCTGGAGGTCCGCGGCACCGACCCGGCCGCCACCGCCGTGGTCAAGGGCGATGCCCGGATGGCGGAGGTGCTGCGGCGTGCGGTGCGCGCGCACATCACGCCGCCGCAGGAGGCGCTGATGGTCGTGCGCGGCTCGCGCCGGTGGCGGGTGCCCGCGTACGAGCTCCAGGAGATCGTGGCCGAGCTGCAGGCGCGGGACATGCGCTACGGGGCCGCCCGGGAGGCGCTGCCGCAGCGGATCGCGCACACCGTCCTCGTACGGATGGAGCAGGCGGGCGAGGCCCCGGACGACCGGGTCCAGGACGCGGTGGCGCGGAACGCGGCCGTGAAGGCGGCCGTCAAGGCGATCTGGCCGGCGGTGGACCCGGCGAAGCTGGTGCTGCGGCTGCTGTCGGACGCGGAGTTCCTGGCCGCGCACGCGGAGGGGGTGCTGAGCGCGGAGGAGCAGGAGCTGCTGCTGTGGCCGAAGCCGTGGCGGAGCGTGCGGGCGGCGAAGTGGTCGGCGGCCGACCTGGTGCTGATCGACGAGGCGGCGGACCTGGTCGAGCGGACGCACTCGCTCGGACACGTCGTCCTCGACGAGGCGCAGGACCTGTCGCCGATGCAGTACCGGGCGGTGGGGCGGCGCTGCACGACCGGCTCGGTGACGGTCCTGGGCGACCTGGCACAGGGGACCACGCCGTGGGCCACCCGTGACTGGGCACAGGCCCTGTCCCACCTGGGCAAGCCGGAGGCGGCGGTGGAGGAGCTGACGGCGGGCTTCCGCGTGCCGCGCGAGGTGATCGCGTACGCCTCGCGGCTGCTGCCGGAGATCGCGCCGGGGCTGGCGGCGGTGTCGTCGGTCCGGGAGGCGGCGGGATCGCTGGAGGTGGTGGCGGTCGACGATCTCGATGCGGCGGTGGTCGAGGCCTGCCGGGCCTCCCTCGAACGGGAGGGGTCGATCGGGCTGATCGCGGCCGATGCGCGGGTTCCGGAGCTGGAGGCGGCGCTGCGCGGGGCCGGGCTGGCGTGGCTGTCGCCGGGGCAGGAGACGACGGCGGAGGTGCGGTTGACGGTGGTGCCGGCTTCGCTGGCGAAGGGTCTGGAGTACGACTACGTCGTGCTCGACGAGCCGGCGGCCATCGTCTCGGGGGAGCCGGACGAGCGGACGGGGCTGCGCCGGCTGTACGTCTGCCTCACCCGAGCCGTCTCGGGCCTCACCGCCCTCCACCGCTCCCCCCTCCCCCCGCCCTTGTCAGCCTGACCGCCCCCCGGCCCGGCCCGGCCGCGGGGCTGGCTCGGCTCGGCCGGGCCCGGCGGCCGGCTGTGGAGCTGGGCGGCCGCTGCGCGGAGCCGATTCCCCACCCCGCCCCTTCCCGAAACCGGGGCCTGCGGCCCCGGCCCCGCCGGGTGCCCGGGCTCCGCCCGGCGCCCCGTTCCGGCCGCTCCGCGGGCGGTGCGCTCAAACGCGCGGGCTGGATCTGCCGCAGCCGCGGCTCCGGCACCCCACAGCCCCGCCGGCGTTTGAGGCGGGGGGCCGGGGCCCGGTCAGGAGAGGGCCGTGCGCCAGGAGTCGACTGCCGCGGCGGAGACGGGGTGGGTCCAGCCCGACGGGCGGGCGGCGCCGCCGATGTGGAAGGCGGTGATGCCGGCCGCCCGGAGCGCCGGCAGGTGGGACAGGGCCAGGCCGCCGCCGACCATCAGCTCGGCCGTGTAGCCCGGCTCGCCGCGCCGCGCCGCCTCCGCGACGAGGACCGGGATCCCCTCCTCCACGCCCCCCGCCGCCCCGGCCGTCAGGTACGTGTCCAGGCCGGGGAGGTCGGCCAGCGCCTTGCGCAGCTGGTCCCGGTCCGCGGCCCGGTCGACGGCCCGGTGGAACGTCCACCGGCAGCCCGCGAGCTCCCCCGCGACCGCCTCGATCGCGGCGAGGTCGGGACGGCCGTCCGGGGTCAGGAACCCGAGGACGAACTCCTCGGCCCCCTCGGCCCGCAGCGCCCGCGCCTGCGCGGCGAGCCGGTCCACCTCCTCCGCGGACCCGGCGGAGAACCCGTCCGCCGCCCGGAGCATCACGCGCAGCGGGATGTCGACCGCGGCCCGGATCGCCGCGAAGGTCTCGCGCGTCGGCGTGAGCCCGTCGGCGGCCATGTCGCTGACGAGCTCCAGCCGGTCCGCCCCACCGGCCCGGGCCGCGACCGCGTCCTCCACGTCGAGGGCGATCACCTCCAGGACTGCACGGTTGCTCATTGGGCCCACTCCTCGGGAAAGCCGAAGCTCTGAAGCTGCAGCGACAATAGGTCTAGTCCAATATCAGGGTACGGGGCCGCCCACCCCCGCACCAGCACCCGCACCCGCACCCGCACCCGCGCGTCACCCCACAATGTGGGTATGGCCCACACCCCCGAGCCCGAAGCGCACGCCCGCCTCCGCGCCCGCTGGCACGCCACCGCGGCCGCGGCCGGCGCCCCCGCCGGGCGGGACCCCGGCCCGTACGCCGACCGGCTGCTCGCCGCCTGGGCGGAGCCCCAGCGCCGGTACCACACCACCGCGCACCTGGCCGACGTCCTCGCCCGGATCGACGTCCTGGCCCCGTACGCCGCCGACCGCGCCGCCGTCGAGCTCGCCGCCTGGTTCCACGACGCCGTCTACCGCCCCGACCGCTCCGAGAACGAGGAGCGCAGCGCAGCCCTCGCCGAGCGCGCCCTGCGCGAACTCGGCATACCCGAGGAGCGCGTCGCCGAGGTCGCCCGCCTCGTCCGGCTCACCGTCACCCACGACCCAGCCCCGGGCGACACCGACGGCGAGGTCCTGTGCGACGCCGACCTGGCCGTACTGGCCGGCGAACCCGACGCGTACGCCGCGTACGCCACCGCCGTGCGCGCCGAGTACGGCTTCGTCCCGGACGACGCCTTCCGCACCGGCCGGGCCGCGGTACTGCGCCAACTGCTGGGCCTGCCCCGCCTCTTCCGCACCCCGTACGGCGCCGCGCACTGGGAGGCCCCGGCCCGCCGGAACCTCGCCGCCGAGCTCGCCGAGCTGACGGATCAGGAGGTCGGGGCTTGACCTCCGGGGAATAAAGATCCGCTTCCGGGGCGTTCGTGCCGCACATGCCCGAAGCACCCCGCCCGCGCCCCCGCCCCCGCATGCCCGTCGCCGTGTACGTCCTCGGCCTCGCCGTGTTCTCCCTCGGCACCAGCGAGTTCATGCTGTCCGGCCTGCTGCCGTCCATCGCCGGGGACATGGACGTGAGCATCCCGCGGGCGGGGCTGCTCATCTCCGCGTTCGCCGTCGGCATGGTCGTCGGCGCACCGCTGCTGGCCGTGGCCACGCTCCGGCTGCCGCGCCGCACCACCCTCGTCAGCCTCATCAGCCTCTTCGGTCTCGGGCAGGTCGCGGGCGCGCTGGCCCCCACGTACGCGTTCCTCTTCGCCTCCCGCGTGGTCTCCGCCCTCGCCTGCGCCGGCTTCTGGGCCGTCGGCGCGGCCGTCGCCATCGCCATGGTCGACCGGGACCAGCGCGCCCGCGCCATGGCCGTCATGATCGGCGGGCTGTCCATCGCCAACGTCCTCGGCGTCCCCGCCGGCGCCTTCCTCGGCGAACGGCTGGGCTGGCGCGCCGCGTTCTGGTCGGTCGGCGCGGCCTCCGCGATCGCCCTCGCCGGGATCCTGGCGCTGGTCCCGCGGATCCCGCTGCCCGCCGAGCGCCCCACCCTCCGGCGGGAGCTGCGCATCTACCGCGACCGGCAGGTGTGGCTCGCCGTCGGCATCACGGCCCTGGCCGCCGGCGGCGTCTTCTGCGCCTTCAGCTACCTCTCGCCGCTGCTCACCGAGGTGGCCGGACTCGATGCCGGGTGGGTGCCGTGGGTGCTCGCGCTGTTCGGGGCCGGCGCGCTGGCGGGCACCACCGCCGGCGGCCGGATCGCCGACGCGCACCTGTTCGGGGTGATGCTGTGGGGCATCACCGCCTCGTCCGCCTTCCTCGTGGCGCTGGCCCTGCTGGCTTCCGCGGCCGTGGCGGCCGTCGGCCTGTCGTTCCTGCTCGGCTTCTCGGCGTTCTTCACCGCGCCCGCGCTGAACGCCCGCATGTTCAACGTCGCCGGCGCCGCCCCCACCCTGGCCGGGGCCACCACCACGGCCGCCTTCAACCTCGGCAACACGGGCGGGCCCTGGCTCGGCGGCACCGTCATCGACGCCGGCCTCGGCTTCGAGGCCACCGCCTGGGCGGGCGCCGCCATGACGCTCACCGCGATCGCCCTCGGCCTCCTCGCCCTCCGCGCGGACCGCCGCACGCCGCCCCCGTCGAGCCGGGTGATCGCCTCCTCGGGCTCCTCGGCCTCCTCCGGCTCCTCTGCCGCCTCCGCCGCCTCGGCCTCCGCTCCGGCTCCGTCGGCGGCCGTCAGGAGTACGTGAACCCCTGCGAGCGCCCGGTCCCACCCGGGCCCCGGCCGCCCTGCCGGGACCCCCGTGCCGCCTACGCCGGGCGGTGTTTGGGGCGGCGGAGGCCTGCGGCCGTCAGGCGGTGGACCAGTTCCTTGCTGCCGACCTCCCGGGCGCCCGCCGCCACCGCGGCCGCGTAGCGGTGCTCGGGGACGTCGTAGTGGTCCCGCTCGAACGCCTTGCGGGGGCAGCCTATGGACTCCGCGAAGGCGTGCAGCTCCTCGTACGAGACGTCGCTGACCAGGTGCGACCACATGCGGCCGTGGCCCGGCCAGGTCGGCGGGTCGATGTAGAGCGTCACGGGCGGCTCACCGGCCGGGTCCGAGGACGGGTCCGAGGCCGCCCACCGCGGCGACCTTGACCCCCGCCTTGGCGCACACCCAGTGCGGGTCGGGACCCAATTCCGGCTCCACGTCCAGCGCGTGCGGGTCGCCGTGGGAGCAGACCGGGCACAGCGGCCAGCGCCCGTACTTCTCCAGCAGCGCGTCCTGCACGTCCTGGGCGACGAGCCCGGGGAGGTAGTCGACCCCCTCCGGCCACTGCTCCACCCACCACCGGCGGTGCGTGACCGAGTCCTCGACGAGGGAGACGACATCGGCCTCGGCGACCTCGCCCGCGACGAGATCGGCGAGGACGAGGGCACGGGCGGCGTGCAACGCCTGTTCCAGCGGGGTTGCGTGGTCCATGGGCCCATTGTCACCCCCTGCCGGGCGGGTGGCGAAGGCCTGCGAAGGCCCTCTTATGCCGTATTGACCCCATTCCGGCTCGAAAATAGATTTCAGGCATGAGCGACGAGGCGGAGGAAACTTTCAGTCCGGCGGTACCGCTCGGGACCCGCGTCCGCCGCCTCGCGCCCTCCATGACCCGCTCCGTGCACGCCGTCGCCGAGGCCGTCGCCGCCGATCCGGCGGGCTGCGCCCGGCTCACCGTCTCCGCGCTCGCCGCACACACCGGCACCAGCGAGGCCACCGTCGTGCGCACCGCCCGCCTGCTCGGCTACCCCGGCTACCGGGACCTGCGCCTGGCCCTGGCCGCGCTGGCCGCCCGCCAGGAGTCCGAGGAGCCGGTCGCCGCCCCGGCCCTCGGCGCGGACATAGCCGTCGACGACCCGCTGTCCGACGTCGTCGCCAAGCTGGCCCGGGAGGAGGCCCAGACCCTCGCGGACACCGCCGCCGGACTCGACGTGTCCGCGCTGGCCGCCGCCGTCACCGCGCTGGCGACCGCCGGCCGCATCGACGTCTACGGCGTCGGCGCCTCCGCCCTCGTCGCCCAGGACCTGGCCCAGAAGCTGCTGCGCATCGGCCTCATCGCGCACGCGCACAGCGACCCGCACGTGGCCGTCACGGGCGCCGTGCAGCTGCGTCCCGGTGATGCGGCCGTCGCGATCAGCCACTCCGGGGCCACGGGCGACGTGGTCGACTCCCTGCGCGCCGCCTTCGGGCGCGGCGCCACCACCGTCGCCGTCACCGGCCGGCCCGGCGGACCCGTCACCCGGTACGCCGACCTCGTGCTGGCCACGTCGGCCGCGCGCGAGACCCGGCTGCGGCCCGCCGCGATGTCCAGCCGGACCAGCCAGCTCCTCGTCGTGGACTGCCTCTTCGTCGGGGTCGCCCAGCAGACGTACGACCGGGCCGCCCCCGCGCTCGCCGCCTCGTACGAGGCCCTCGCCCCCCGCCGCCGAAACCCCCGCCAGGAGCCCCGACCGTGACCCTCCCGAAGACCGCCCCGGACGCCGTTCCGGACCCCGCGCTGCGCGCCCAGCTCGACACGCTGACCACCGAGGCCTTCCGGCCCGAGCTGGCCGGGATCGACCGGCTCGACACCCTGGAGCTCGCCCGGGTCATGAACGCCGAGGACGCCGCCGTCCCGGCCGCCGTCGCCGCCGAGCTCCCGCGGATCGCCGCCGCCATCGACGCCATCGCCGCCCGCATGGCCCGCGGCGGCCGCCTCGTGTACGCGGGCGCCGGCACCGCCGGCCGCATGGGCGTCCTCGACGCCAGCGAATGCCCGCCCACCTTCAACACCGCCCCCGGCCAGGTCGTCGGGCTGATCGCGGGCGGACCGTCCGCCATGGTGCAGGCCGTCGAGGGCGCCGAGGACTCCGCCGACCTGGCCGCCGAGGACCTCGCCGCGCTGGGACTGAACGCCGACGACTGCGTCATCGGCATCTCCGCCTCCGGCCGCACCCCGTACGCCGTCGGCGCCGTCACCCACGCCCGCCGCCGCGGCGCGCTGACCGTCGGCCTCTCCTGCAACGCCGGCTCCGCGCTCGCCGCCGCCGCCGAGCACGGCATCGAGGTCGTCGTCGGGCCGGAGCTGCTGACCGGCTCGACCCGCCTGAAGGCCGGCACCGCGCAGAAGCTCGTCCTCAACCTCGTCTCGACCATCACGATGATCCGGCTCGGGAAGACGTACGGGAACCTCATGGTCGACCTGCGCGCCTCCAACGAGAAGCTGCGCGCCCGCTCCCGCCGCATCGTCGCCCTGGCCACCGGCGCACCCGAGGAGGAGATCGAGGCCGCGCTCACCGCCACCGGCGGCGAGGTCAAGGCCGCGATCCTCGTCCTCCTCGGCGGGGTCGACGGCCCGGCCGCCGCCCGGCTGCTCACCGCCTCCGGCGGCCACCTGCGCGCCGCCCTCGCCCGGGCGGGCGCGGCCGCACCCTGACGGCGCCGCCCGCCTCCCACCCCGTACCGCACCCCTCAGCTCAGCTCCCGCCCCGTACCGCCCCCCGCTCCCGTCCCCGACGCAAGGCGATCCCCCCATGTCGACTGACCAGCACCGCGCCACGGCCGCCGCGATCCTCCCCCTCGTCGGCGGCCCGGACAACATCGGCTCGATCGCGCACTGCATGACCCGGCTGCGCATCGGCCTGCACGACCGCTCGCTCGTGGACGACGAGGCCCTGCGGGCGCTGCCCGCCGTACTGGGCGTCGTCGAGGACGACACGTACCAGATCGTGCTGGGGCCGGGGGCCGTCGCGCGCGTGACCCCGGAGTTCGAGGCGCTCGTCGCGGAAGGCCGACGGGGGACGCCGCCCGCCGCGCCACCAGCGACCGCGACCGCGCCCCCGCCCGCTGCCGAACCGGTGACGGCGCGGCAACTCGCCCAGCGGGGCGCCGCGTTGAAGGCGGCGCAGGCAGCGCGCAACGCGACCCCGGTCAAGCTGGCGCTGCGCCGCGTCGCGAACATCTTCGTCCCCCTCATCCCGGCGCTGATCGGCTGCGGCATCATCGCGGGCCTGAACGGCCTGCTCGTCAACACCGGCCGGCTGCCGGCCGTGGTGCCCGCGCTCGCCGCGATCGCGTCCGGCTTCATGTCCCTCATCGCCGTCTTCGTCGGGCTCAACACGGCCAAGGAGTTCGGCGGCACGCCCGTGCTCGGCGGCGCGGTCGCCGCGATCATCGTCTTCCCGGGCGTCGCGAAGATCGACGCGTTCGGCCACCACCTCGCCCCGGGCCAGGGCGGCGTGCTGGGCGCGCTGGCCGCCGCCCTCCTCGCCGTGCAGGTGGAGAAGTGGTGCCGCACCTGGGTCCCGGAGGCGCTGGACAGCCTGGTCACCCCGACCCTGACCGTCCTCGTCGCGGGCCTCGCCACGCTGTTCGGGCTGATGTTCGTCGCCGGCGCGGTCGCCTCCGCCATCGGGAGCTTCGCGACGTGGCTGCTGCAGTACGGCGGCGCGTTCGCCGGGCTGGTGCTGGGCGGGCTGTTCCTGCCGCTGGTCATGCTGGGCCTGCACCAGGCCCTGATCCCCATCCACACCACCCTCATCGAGCAGACCGGCCACACCGTCCTGCTGCCCATCCTCGCCATGGCGGGCGCCGGGCAGGTCGGCGCCGCCCTCGCCGTCTACTGCCGGCTGCCGCGGAACCGGTCGATCCGTACGACCGTCAAGTCGGCGCTCCCGGCCGGGCTCCTCGGCGTCGGGGAACCGCTGATCTACGGGGTGTCGCTGCCGCTCGGCCGGCCCTTCGTCACCGCCTGCGTCGGCGGCGCGGCGGGCGGTGCGTTCGTGGGCCTGTGCCACCAGCTCGGCATCGCCTTCGGCTCCACGGCCATCGGGCCCTCGGGCTGGGCCCTGTTCCCGCTGCTGGACGGCAGCTCGGGGATGGGGCTGACCGTCGCCGTGTACGCCGGCGGACTCGGGGTGGGCTACCTGGTCGGCTTCGCGGCCACGTACTTCTTCGGTCTCACGCGGCGGATGTTGACGGATCTGAACGCCGGCCCGGGGTCAATTCCGGCCACGGAACAACAGGCCAGCGAGGCCGCTATGGCGTAAATGTGGATCCGGCAGGGAGACTGCCCGCATGCAGCTCCCCGCCGAAGCCGTCGCCGCCACCGCCACCGTCGAGGTCGTCCGCCTCTCCGCTCGCCCCGAGCGCTACGGCGAGCCCGTCACCGGACCCGTCGTCAGCCGCTGGACCGGCCGCGAGGCCGCGGACTCCCTCCGGCTGATCTCCTCCATGGCGCCCGGCGAGGCGCGGCTGTGCTTCTCGCCGGGGTGGGGGATGCGTGCGTACGGCGCGGCCGGCGAGCTCCTGTTCGAGCTGATCTTCTGTTTCAGCTGCCACCACGGTTGGCTCTGGGGCCCCGCCGTCCCCGAGGAGCTGGCCTTCGACACCCTCTCCGGCAACACCGCCGAGGCGGAGGCGCTGCTCGCGCACTTCCGCGATGCCGCCTGACGATCGGCCGACCGAACGCCCCGCCCCTCCCCCTCGCCCGCGCCGTGCCGCCCCGCTGATCCCGCCTGACCCCGTGGTCCCGCCCACCCCGGTGATCCCGCCCGACCCGGTGGTCCCGCCTGACCGAGAGCGCAGGTCGGGGAGCTGCGCCCCTGCCTCCGTACGAAGTCCCGCCGTCCTGCGGCGCCCCCGCTCACCGCTGCGCGGAGCGGTTCCCCTCCCCGCCCCTTCCCGAAACCGGGACTCCGCCCCGGACCCCGCGCCTCAAACGCCGGCGGGGCTGGAGTGGCCGCGCGGCAGCAAATCCAGCCCGCGCGGCGTTTGAGCGCACCGGGCGCGAAGCGCCCGGGTCTTTCAGCCCCGCTGGCGTTTGAGGCGAGCGGGGGCCGGGGCAGCAGGACCCGGTTTCGGGAAGGGGCGGGGGAGGGGAACGGCTCCGCGCAGCGGCGCCCGCACCCTGCGGGGCGCCCTCCGCCACGCGGACGGCCGGCACGACGGACACCGCCACCGGTCGCCGCCCCGAAACCCCGGTCGGCCGTGGCCGCCGTGGCTGCCGTGGCCGCCACAACAGCCTATTTCCAGCCAGTCTCGGCGCGACCTGTGAACGCCCGTGAACGGACGACATCCGGCCAACGAATCGGTCCCGAGGGAGCGCGGGGGCGGGGTCACCAGCCGAGGACCGGGTCCACGTCGAAGATCGGGGGGAGGGTGCCGCCGGGGTCCAGGTTGACGAACGTACGGCCGTACAGGGCGATCGACTCGCCCATCGGAAGCCCCCTCAGGACGGTGGACTCCCCGGCGGGCCTGCCGGTGGCCGGGTCGAGGTGCCACAGGTGGGCGTACGCGCCCCGCGAGACCACGGCGATCCGCCCGGTCCGGCCGATGCCGAGGGCGCGGACCGAGCGGTCGTCGCCGAGGGGGCGCCGCCACAGCAGGCGGCCGTCCGTCAGGGAGTACGCGGCCAGCACCTCCCGCTTCTCCTGCTCGGGGGCCGGCGCGACGAGCACGTCGCCGAGGACCAGCCACCGCCGCCCCTCCCCGGCCGGGAGGTACGGCGCCTCCGCGGCCCCGGCGCCGCGCGGGCGGCCCCTGTCGTCGAACGCCAGCAGCCGTCCCGCGGCGACGACCGCGGCCGGGGCGGCCGACACCAGGCGCGGCGGATCGGTGCCGGCGGGGAGCGGGGCCTGCCAGGTGAGGGCGCCGGTACGGGCGTCCAGCACGAGCAGTGCGCTGCCCGACGCCGCGGAGCGGGCGAGGACCAGGACCCGGTCCGCGCCGGCCAGGACCTCGGCGGCGTCCGTGCGCCCGGGCAGCGGCGCGCGCCAGCGCTCGGTGCCGCCGCGCAGGTCGCGGGCGATCACGGCGTCCGCCGTTGCGGTCACGGCGAGGGAGCCGCCCGCGGACACCGCCGTCCCGGCGGGGTTCGGGACGTCGGCCGTCCAGCGTTGTTCGCCGGTGGTGATGTCCACCGCCACGAGGCGGCTGCCGCATGCGCCGCCGCCGGGCGCGGGGGCCGCGTACGCGAGGATCCCGGTGTGCTCGGGGGTCTGCGGGCTCATCGCGCACACCGCGCGGCCGTCCGCCGGAGCGCCGAGCCCCCAGCCATGGCGGCCTGCCCCGTCGTACGCGGTCACGCCGTCGGTGCGGACCCGGATCACGGCCCCGGTGTCCCGGTCTTCCCAGGAGCCCAGCGGCCTGCCCGCGGCCGGGCCTTCCGGGGCCTGGTAGCCGAAGAGGTCCATGTGCGGGCCGCGCAGCCAGGAGAAGCCGAGCCAGCCGGGCACCAGGGCGGCGAAGCCGATGACGGCGGCCGCGGCCCGGCCGCCGGCGGACCGGTAGGGGGACCGCCCCTTCAGGGCCGCCCGCCACAGCAGGCCGGCCGCGAACCCGGCGGCGAGCGTCCACAGCACCAGCCACCCCAGCCCGCGCGGGCAGCCGCCGGCGCTGCACGCAGCCTCGGCGGACACGTCCACGGCGGCCAGCTTCACGCTCAGCACGGCGTACAGCACGGCAACGGCGCTCACCGCGCAGGCAGCGGCCACCTGCAGGTGTCTTCCCATGATCCGGATCCCCTCCCCCGTCGGCCCCGCAGCCTAGCGCCGCCCCGGGGGCGAAAAGGCCTTGCGGGACCCGCCAGGGGGGGTTCTACGGTGGGCCGATGACCACTCGGATGATCATCCTCAACGGCGGATCGAGCGCAGGGAAGTCGGGGATCGCCCGGTGCCTGCAGGCGGTCCTGCCCGACCCGTGGCTCGTCCTCGGCACCGACACCCTCGTCGACGCCATGCCGGCGGCGATGCAGACCTCGGACGGCGGGATCGACTTCGCCGAGGACGGCGTGGTGAGCGTCGGGCCGGAGTTCCGGGAGCTGGAGGCCGCCTGGATCCGCGGGGTCGTCGCGATGGCCCGGGCGGGGGCCCGGATCGTGGTCGACGAGGTCTTCCTCGGCGGCGCGGCATCCCAGCAGCGGTGGCTGGAGGTCCTCGGCGACCTGGACGTCCTGTGGGTCGGCGTCCGCTGCGAGAGCGGGGTCGCGGCCGGGCGGGAGCTCGCCCGCGGGGACCGGATCGCGGGGATGGCCGCGTCCCAGGCGGACCTGGTGCACCAGGGCGTGGCGTACGACCTGGAGGTCGACACCACCCGCGCCGAGGCCCTGGCCTGCGCCCGCGCCATCGCCGCCCGCGTCCGCCGCTGACCGGCAGGGGACGGGGGTCGCGGCGGCGCGCCGCTACCTCCGGGCCGCCTCCACGAAGGCACGGATCAGGGTCGGGGACTTGACGCCGCGTTCGCTCTCGACGCCGCTGGAGACGTCCACGCCCCAGGCGCCGGTGGTCTGCACGGCCTCGCGGACGTTGCCCGGGTTCAGGCCGCCGGCCAGCAGCCAGTGGCCCTCCGGGGCGGTGAACTCCTGCGCGGCCCAGTTCCACGGCTTGCCGGAGCCGGGGTCGGGGGCGTCGATCAGGAGCAGGTCCTCCCCGTACTCCCCGCACCGCTCGACGCGCTGCGCGGTGGCCCGCAGCAGGGTGCGGCCCTCGGCGCGCAGGGCCTCGTAGTACTCCGGGCCCTCGTCCCCGTGCAACTGCACGCCCCGGACGCCGCTCTCCTCGGTCAGCCGCCGGACCTCTTCGACCGTCTGCCCGCGGAACACGCCGACGGTGAGCACCCCGTCCGGCACCCGGGCGGCCAGCTCCCGCGCCGCGGCGGCGCCGACCGTACGGGGGCTGGCGGGCGCGAAGACGAACCCGACGGCATCGGCCCCGGCGGCCACGGCCACGTCGACGTCGTGCGCGGTCTTCAGGCCGCAGATCTTGACGAAAAGGTCGTTCATCCCCCCAGTGAACCAAAGTCACCCGATCGGCGCGGACCCCTTCCGGGGACCGGGCACGGCGGCCGTTCCGCCCCTGACATCGCGCCGTTCCTCTTCCGGTTTCCCCAGGCGGAGCGCGGCTATGGGCCCGACCTCTTCGTGGCGGACGAGAGCGCCTTCGAGGCAGATGGCCGGCACGCGGACGCCGCCGCCCTGTCCCTGGTGGCCGAGTTCACCTCCGTATCCGCCAAGGACGCGGACGGGGAGGAGAAGCTGGAGGTGTACGGCCAGATGGTCCCCGTCTGCCTGGTCGTCGACATGCAGGAGTCGGAGGTCACCTGCTTTTCCGACCCCTCCGAGCACGGCGACCGCTCCCGCAGGACCGTGTCCTTCGGGAAGCCGCTGGAGGTGCCCGAGCCGTTCGGGTTCGAGCTCGACACCGCCGGGCTGGTGTAGCGGCGGCCCTGGCGCCCGGCCCGTACGACGCCCGAGGGCGGCACCCCCGCGATGGGGGTGCCGCCCTCGGTTCGAGAACAGCCGATCAGCCGGAAGGGGCCGATCAGAAGTCCATGTCACCGCCCGGCATGCCGCCCGGAGCGGCCGCGGCCTTCTCCGGCTTGTCGGCGATGACGGCCTCGGTGGTCAGGAACAGGGCCGCGATGGAGGCGGCGTTCTGCAGCGCGGAGCGGGTGACCTTGGCCGGGTCGATGATGCCCTCGGCGAGCATGTCGACGTACTCGCCGGTCGCGGCGTTCAGGCCGTGGCCGACGGGGAGGTTGCGGACCTTCTCCACGACGACGCCGCCCTCGAGACCGCCGTTGACGGCGATCTGCTTCAGCGGGGCCTCCAGGGCCAGCTTGACGGCGTTGGCACCGGTGGCCTCGTCGCCCTCCAGCTCCAGCTTCTCGAAGACGGCGGAGGCCTGCAGCAGGGCCACGCCACCACCGGCGACGATGCCCTCCTCGACGGCGGCCTTCGCGTTGCGGACGGCGTCCTCGATGCGGTGCTTGCGCTCCTTGAGCTCGACCTCGGTCGCGGCACCGGCCTTGATGACCGCCACGCCGCCGGCGAGCTTCGCGAGGCGCTCCTGCAGCTTCTCGCGGTCGTAGTCCGAGTCGGAGTTCTCGATCTCGGCGCGGATCTGGTTGACGCGACCCTGGACCTGGTCGCTGTCACCGGCACCGTCGACGATCGTGGTCTCGTCCTTGGTGATGACGACCTTGCGGGCGCGGCCGAGCAGGTCCAGGCCCGCGTTCTCGAGCTTGAGGCCGACCTCCTCGGAGATGACCGTGCCGCCCGTGAGGATGGCGATGTCGCCGAGCATGGCCTTGCGGCGGTCGCCGAAGCCCGGGGCCTTGACCGCGACGGAGCGGAAGGTGCCGCGGATCTTGTTGACGACCAGGGTCGACAGGGCCTCGCCCTCGACGTCCTCGGCGATGATCAGCAGCGGCTTGCCGGACTGCATGACCTTCTCCAGCAGCGGAAGGAGGTCCTTCACGTTGCTGACCTTGGAGTTGACGATCAGGATGTACGGGTCCTCCAGCGAGGCCTCCATACGCTCCATGTCGGTGGCGAAGTACGCCGAGATGTAGCCCTTGTCGAAGCGCATGCCCTCGGTGAGCTCCAGCTCCAGACCGAAGGTCTGGGACTCCTCGACGGTGATGACGCCTTCCTTGCCGACCTTGTCCA
This sequence comes from Streptomyces sp. NPDC046866, assembly GCF_040704625.1. NCBI lineage: Bacteria > Bacillati > Actinomycetota > Actinomycetes > Kitasatosporales > Streptomycetaceae > Streptomyces > Streptomyces sp. NPDC046866. The sequence continues at coordinate 105,543 of NZ_JBEYXN010000003.1, read as the reverse complement.
TGGCCTCGGCGATGAGCTCGCCGATCTGGGTGTCGGCGGCGGAGATGGAGGCGGTCGAGGCGATCTGCTCCTTGGTCTCGACCTCCTTCGCCTGGTCCAGCAGGGCGCCGGAGACGGCCTCGACGGCCTTCTCGATGCCGCGCTTGAGGGCCATCGGGTTGGCACCGGCAGCCACGTTGCGCAGGCCCTCGCGGACGAGCGCCTGGGCGAGAACGGTGGCGGTGGTCGTACCGTCGCCGGCGACGTCGTCCGTCTTCTTGGCGACTTCCTTGACCAGCTCGGCGCCGATCTTCTCGTACGGGTCCTCGAGCTCGATCTCCTTGGCGATGGAGACACCATCGTTGGTGATCGTGGGGGCGCCCCACTTCTTCTCAAGGACGACGTTGCGACCCTTGGGGCCAAGGGTGACCTTGACGGCGTCGGCGAGCTGGTTCATGCCGCGCTCGAGACCGCGCCGGGCCTCCTCGTCGAACGCAATGATCTTGGCCATCTGAAGTGGTCCTCCAGGACTGGGGTTCCCCCTGCGCCGCAAGGCGCGCGGGGAGGGTGGATTGCTCCGGACCGCGCCTGCGCCCGCGACGGACGGCCTGCGTGCCCGGCGGTTCCTTCCCGCCGGACCCTGCGGGCCTCACCGACCCGGTCCCGTGTAGTAGCACTCTCACTCGGAGAGTGCTAACGCCAATGATTAGCACTCGGCCTCCTCGAGTGCAAGCGGCTTCGCGCCATCACGGACCGGCGGGGCGCACGCCCGGCGTCCGCGGCGCGACCCGGCGCGCTCGTGACGCCCCGTCCGCGACACCTCGCCGCCGTGCCGCGCGGGCACGACGAAGGGCCCGCACCCCTCCTCCGGGATGCGGGCCCTTCGTGTATGCGTCGGTGGTCGACCGCGCCGGGCTTAGACGGCGAGCTTGACCATGTCCGCCTGCGGACCCTTCTGGCCCTGCGAGATCTCGAACTCGACCCGCTGACCCTCTTCAAGGGTGCGGTACCCGTCCATCTGGATGGCGCTGTAGTGGACGAACACATCCGCACCACCGTCGACCGCGATGAAGCCGTAGCCCTTCTCCGCGTTGAACCACTTGACGGTGCCCTGAGCCATGCCTAACTCCCCTATTACTGGCCCTTGCGCAGGACCGCACTTCGCGGTCCCGGGTCAGAACTTGCGCCGGAACGCCTCGACCGCGGCTGAATGTATCTGCACCGGTGCTGTCTGCAACAGGTCAATCCGACGAGAATTCTGGTCACACGGAAATCGCAAAATGAGATGAAAATTTGGCATTTACCCGGGCAACTCGGACCCGGCATATCACGCCAAAGCCCCATACCGCGCGCGCACATTGACTCAATGTCAACCCTCACGCGACCCGTTCATATGCGGCGGGCAAGAACAGCGGAGGGGACTTCCCCAACTCTACCGCGCCCAACCAAGCAGAATTGCCCCCTCCGCTTAATGCCGGAGGGGGCAATTCTGGGGTGCGCACTTCAGGCGCCGACCTCAGCAGCCGCCCGCGACCGCCGGGATGATCGAGACGCCCGCACCGTCCGGCGTCGCCGCCTCCAGGCCGCCTTCGAAGCGCACGTCGTCGTCGTTGACGTAGACGTTCACGAAGCGGCGCAGCTTGCCCTGGTCGTCCAGGACGCGGGCGGCGATGCCCGGGTGGTTCGCCTCCAGCGAGGCGATGACCTCGGCCAGCGTGGCGCCCTCGGCGGGCACCTCGGCCCGGCCGCCGGTGTAGGTGCGCAGGATGGTGGGGATGCGGACGTTGACGCTCATGGCGCTACTGCCTTTCCGGAAGTGCGGGGAGGGTGGTCAGGCCAGGCCGGCGGCGCGGAACGCGTCCAGGCTCGGGCGGATGGTGGCGGTCTGGCCGCTGTCGGCGGCCACCGCCTCCAGGGTCTTCAGGCCGTCGCCGGTGTTGAGGACCACGGTGGTCAGCGACGGGTCGAGGCGGCCGTCCTCGATGAGCTTCTTCGTCACGCCGACGGTCACGCCGCCCGCGGTCTCGGCGAAGATGCCCTCGGTCCGGGCGAGGATCTTGATGGCCTCGACGACCTGCTCGTCGGTCACGTCCTCGACGTAGCCGCCGGTGCGCCGGGCGATGTCCAGCACGTACGGGCCGTCGGCCGGGTTGCCGATCGCGAGGGACTTGGCGATGGTGTTCGGCTTCTGCGGGCGGACCACGTCGTGGCCGGCCTTGAAGGCCGTGGACACCGGGGAGCAGCCCTCGGCCTGGGCGCCGAAGATCTTGTACGGCTTGTCCTCGACCAGACCCAGCTTGATCAGCTCCTGGAGCCCCTTGTCGATCTTCGTGAGCTGGGAGCCGGAGGCGATCGGGATGACGATCTGGTCGGGCAGCTGCCAGCCGAGCTGCTCGCAGATCTCGTACGCCAGCGTCTTGGATCCCTCGCCGTAGTAGGGGCGCAGGTTCACGTTGACGAAGCCCCAGCCCTCGCCCAGCGGGTCGCCGATGAGCTCGGAGCAGAAGCGGTTCACGTCGTCGTAGTTGCCCTCGATGCCGACCAGGTCGCCGCCGTACACGCCGGCCATGACGACCTTGCCCTGCTCCAGGTCGTGCGGGATGAACACGCAGGAGCGGAATCCGGCCCGGGCGGCCGCGGCGCCGACGGCGCCGGCCAGGTTGCCGGTGGAGGAGCAGGACAGGGTGGTGAAGCCGAAGGCGCGGGCGGCCTCGACGGCGATCGCGACGACGCGGTCCTTGAAGGAGTGCGTCGGGTTGCCGGAGTCGTCCTTGACGTACAGCTTGCCGGTGACGCCGAGCTCCTTGGCGAGGTTCTCGGCGTCGACGAGCTTGGTGAAGCCGGGGTTCAGGCTCGGCTTGGCGGCCACGTCCGCGGGGACCGGCAGCAGCGGGGCGTAGCGCCAGATGTTGTTCGGGCCGGCCTCGATCGCGGCGCGCAGGGCCTCGACGTCCGCGGCGGAGCCGGTGGCGGGCAGCTCGTACGCGACCTCCAGCGGGCCGAAGCACTCGACGCAGGCGAAGACGGGGCCGAGCTCGAAACGGGTACCGCACTCCCGACAGGACAGGGCCGAGGCGGGTCCGAGATCGACGGCCGGCGCAGCAGCGGAGGTTCCGGCGGCAGGGGTGGCAACGGTCTGTGCAGCCATGATGGCGAGGCCCTTTCTCCTCATCTTCCCCATGGCGCATTTCGCCATGAGACGGAATTGGCACCTTCCCTAGCCGGGGACCTCGCTGCTGCTGCACGCAGTCGCGGGAAACCGACTGGAGGGTTGCCGGGGCTTCAACGGGCCGTGTCCCTCTGCCCCTCTGGATGAGCGGTATGGCGCCGGGCCGCGCGCTGTGCGGCGCGCCCGGGCATTTGTCGGCGGGACCCCCGGCATGCGGCGGTCCTTCGCGTTGTTCAAGACTGTAACCGAAGGCTCGGACGGTTGAGACAGCTGTCCGAAGCGCGAGATGGATCACTTTTCGGCCAAAACGGCCGGGGGACGGGCCGAAGGAAGCAGGAGTGCCGAAGGTGCTGGAAGAGGTGGAGCGCTGGCTGGCGGACCGCTCCTGGTCCGTGGCCGACCGGCCGCTCGACCGGCTGCTCGCCGTGAAGCGGGCGACGGGGACGACGGTCAGCGTCGTGCTGCCCGCGCTCGACGAGGAGGCCACCGTCGGCGCCATCGTCGAGGTCATCCGGCGCGATCTGATCGACGGGCGCGCCGCGCCGCTCGTGGACGAGCTGGTCGTGGTGGACTCCGGCTCCACCGACCGGACCGCCGAGGTCGCCGCCGCGGCCGGCGCCCGCGTGGTGCACCGCGACGAGATCCTGCCGCGGATCCCGGCGGTTCCCGGCAAGGGCGAGGTGCTGTGGCGCTCGCTGCTGGCCACCACCGGCGACATCGTCTGCTTCGTCGACGCCGACCTGCGGGACTTCTCCTCCGCCTTCGTCACCGGGATCGTCGGCCCGCTGCTGACCGAGCCGGACGTGCAGTTCGTCAAGGCCATGTACGACCGCCCGCTCGGGGACGCCCCCGGCCAGGGCGGCCGGGTCACCGAGCTCGTCGCGCGCCCGCTGCTCAACCTGCACTGGCCGCAGCTGGCCGGGTTCGTGCAGCCGCTGGGCGGGGAGTACGCGGTCCGCCGCTCCCTGCTGGAGCGCCTGCCCTTCCCCGTCGGCTACGGCGTGGAGCTCGGCCTGCTGGTCGACGCGCTGCACGCGGTGGGGCTCGACGCGCTCGCGCAGGTGGACGTCGGCGTACGGCTCCACCGCCATCAGGACGGGCAGGCGCTGGGCCGGATGGCCGCCGCGATCTACCGCACGGCGCAACAGCGGCTCTCCCGCGGCCACTCCCCCGGCCACCGCTGGGGGTACCCCCCGGTGCGGCCGGCGCTGACGCAGTTCGAGCGCGGGCCGGACGGGTTCGTACCGCGCACGCACGCCGTGGACACCGAGGAGCGGCCGCCCATGCTGGAGGTCAAGGAGTACACGGGCCGACGGGTCGCCTGACGCGGTCCCACGCCCGCTCACGGCTCGCGCACGGCCCCGTACGGGTCCCGTAAGGGGAGGGAACGGACGTTTGAGCGGGGGCGGGCCGGGCTAGGTTCGCCGCATGGCTTCCGAGGCTTCCCAGACGTCCCACGCCCTGCACACCTCCCAGGTACTCGTCGCAGCCAACCGCGGCCCGCTGTCGTACGCCCACGGCCCCGACGGCGCCCTGACCGCCCGGCGCGGCGGCGGCGGGCTGGTCTCCGGCCTCTCGGCCGCGCTGGACGGCCAGCCGGACGCGGTGTGGATCTGCGCCGCGCTCTCGGAAGGGGACCGGGAGGCGGTGCGGCGGGGCGTGGCCGAGCCGGGCGTGCGGATGCTGGACATCGACCCGTCGGTGTACGACGCCGCGTACAACGGCATCGCGAACTCGGTGCTGTGGCTCACCCACCACCACCTGTACGACATCCCGCGCACCCCCGTCTTCGACGCCGGGTTCCGGCGCCGGTGGGAGGGCTACACCGCCTACAACCGGGCCTTCGCCGAAGCACTGGCCGAGGAGGCCGCCGAGGGCGCCTGCGTCCTGGTGCAGGACTACCACCTCGCGCTGGTGCCCGGGCAGCTGCGCGCACTGCGGCCGGACCTGCGGATCGCCCACTTCACCCACACGCCGTGGGCGTCCCGCGACTTCCTGGACATGCTGCCGGACGACATCCGCAGCGAGCTGCTGTGGGGCATGCTCGGCGCGGACGTCGTGGGCTTCCACACCCGGGCGTGGGCGGACGCGTTCCTGCTGGGGGCGCACCTCGACGACGAGCGGGGGACCGCGGAGCCGCGGATGCCGGCGGGGGCGGACGGCGAGCGGTACGTCGCCACGGTGCCGCGGGGCGCGGGGGCGGGGCCCGGTGCCGCGGGGCCCCGGCGCACCGAGGTGGCGGTGTACCCGCTGGGCGTCGACGGCGACGAACTGCGCCGCCTCGCGCACCGGCCCGAGGTCGACGACCGGCTGGCGGCGCTGCGGGCGGAGGTCGGCGACCTCAGGACGATCGTCCGGGTGGACCGCACCGAGCTGTCGAAGAACATCGTGCGGGGGCTCCTGGCCTACCGGGAGCTGCTGACCGTGCGGCCCGAGTGGCGGGGGCGCGTGGTGCACCTGGCCTCCGCGTATCCGTCCCGGCAGGACCTGGAGGCGTACCGGGCGTACACGGCGGCGGTGCGGGAGCTGGCGCAGGAGATCAACGAGGAGTTCGGGACGGAGGGCTGGCAGCCGGTGCTGCTGTCGGTGCAGGACGACTTCGCGCGGTCGCTGGCCGCCTACCGGATGGCCGACGTGGCGCTGGTCAACCCCGTCCGGGACGGGATGAACCTGGTGGCGAAGGAGATCCCGGTGGTGTCGGAGGCCGGCTGTGCGCTGGTGCTGTCGACGGGGGCGGGGGCGTACGGGGAGCTGCGGGAGGACGCGCTGACGGTGAATCCGTACGACGTCACGGCCACGGCGGAGGCGCTGCACGAGGCGCTGTCGATGCCTGCGGGGGAGCGGCTGGAGCGCACCAAGCGTCTGGCCACGGCCGCCACGTCCCTCCCCCCGTCCCGCTGGTTCGAGGCCCAGCTGACCGCCCTCCGCGCGATCCCGCCGACCCCGGCCTGACCATGCGCCCCGCCGGCCTCCCACCCTCGCCGCTGCGCGGAGCCTCAAACGCCGGCGGGGCTGAAAGACCCGGGCGCTCCGCGCCCGGTGCGCTCAAACGCCGCGCGGGCCGGATGGTGCCGCTGGGCGCCCATTCCGGCCCCGCCGGGCGGAAATCCAGCCCCGCCGGCGTTTGAGGCGCGGGGTCCGGGGCGGAGCCCCGATCTTTGAGCCGCGCCAGCGCCGCAGGGCCCGCCACGCGGCGGAGCCGCAGGTCCGGCACAGCGGGAAGGGGCGGGGAGGGGACGGGCTCCGCGCAGCGGCGGGTCAGGCCGGGAGGTGGGCGGCCAAGGCGGTCAGGTAGGACGTGATGGCGGCCGGGCCCGGCAGGACCAGGTCGGCCCGGGCGGCCAGCTCCTGGACCTCCTCCGAGCCGCTGCACAGCAAGAGCCCGGGCAGCCCCTCCGCCCGCCGCTTCTCCACCGCCGCATAGGCCGCGAGGTCACCGAGGTCGTCCCCGGCGTACACCACCGTCTCCGCGTCGGTTTCCGCCAGGTACTCGGTCAGGGCCACGCCCTTGTCCATGCCCGGCGGCCGCAGCTCCAGCACCGCCCGCCCCGGCTCCACGATCAGCCCGTGCCGCGCGGCCAGCTCGTCCAGCGGCTCCCGCAGCGCGGCGAACGCGGCGGCCGGGTCCGCGGCCCGCCGGGTGTGCACGGCGAGGGCGCGGCCCTTCTCCTCGATCCAGGTGCCCTGCCAGGCCCCGATGGAGTCCAGGAATCCCGGCAGCTCGGCCCGGACCGCCGCCACTCCCGGGTGCTCGGCGGGTGCGTGGACGATGCCGGTGACGGCGTCCCACCGCTCGGCCCCGTAGTGGCCGAGCACGACCAGGCGCTCCAGCCCCGCCACTCCGGCGAAGCCCCCGAGCCGTACGGCGACCCCGGCCGGCCGGCCGGTGATCACGGCGACGGAGGCGACGCGCGGCGCGAGGGCGGCGAGCGCCGGGAGGGCGGCCGGATGGGCGCGTGCCTGGTCGGGGTCCGGCACGATCTCGGCGAGGGTGCCGTCGAAGTCGAGGGCGACGACGGCGTCGCGCGGTGCGCGGAGCAGGGCTGCGAGCCCCTCGCGGCCGGCAGCGGTGACGGGCATCGGCAGGTCGTGCGGATGGCTCCCCATACCGATGACCCTAACGGCCCAGCGGTGTCACGGCTACGGCGCGCGCCCCGGCGTGCCGCGCCGGGCCGCCCCGGGGTCAGCGCCGGGCGCGCTGCGCCTCGCGGATCCGGCGCAGCCGGTTGACGGTGCCGGGGGCGTGGGCGAGGGCCCGCGGGTCGTCCATGAGGGCGTTGAGCAGCTGGTAGTAGCGGACGGGGGTCATCCCGAGGCCCTCGCGTATCGCGCGCTCCTTGGCGCCGGGGCCGGGCCAGGTGCGCCCCTCGTAGGCGAGCACGGCGGCCTCGGCGGACGTCAGCCGCCCGCCCCGCTGTTCACCGCCCTGCCCGTCGTCCGTCATACCGCCAGATTAACGCCGCTCACCGACACCCCCGTGGGCCCCGCCCCCCGCGCGGGGTCCGTCAGCGGGCGTCCGCCGTGCGGGCCGCCGTCGCGATGCCCTCCAGGACCTTGGCGGGCTGGCCGCCGGGCTGCACGGCCTTGCCGATGTTCTGCTTGACGTCCTCGCTCACGCCGGCCCAGGATTTCTTGCCGACGGGGTAGAGCCGGGCGTTGGGCAGGGCCTGCAGGAAGGTCCTCAGCCGGTCCGCCGAGCCCCCGGTGGCGGACTCCATCGCCCGGTAGCCGCTGGTGGTGACCGGCAGCAGGTCGTACTTGGCGGTGAAGGCGGTCACGTTCTTCGTCTCGTAGAGGTAGTCGAGGAACTTGCCGGACTGCACGCGGTGACCGTTCTTGAAGGCCATGATCCAGTCGGCGACGCCCATGGTGGAGTGGTCGGTGCCGTCGGCGGTGGGCAGCGGCACCATGCCGAACTTCACGCCCTTCTCGGCGGCCTGCTTGATCAGGGTCGGGTGCCCGTTGAGCATGCCGACCTCGCCGCGCGTGAAGGCGTCGAAGGCGGCCTGCCGGTCGGTCTTCCCCGGCTCGTTCGGACCGGTCAGCCCCTGGCCCACGAGCTTGTCGCGCAGGAACTCGAAGGTCTTGACGTTCTCCGCGGAGTCGATCGCGTACGCCTCCTCGTTGTCGGTGTAGCCGCCGCCGCCCGCGAGCATCCACTGCATCGTCTCGGCCTGGGCCTCCTCGCGGCCGAGCGGCAGCGCGAAGGGCGTGGCCACGCCCGCGGCCTTGAGCTTCTTGGCGGCGGCCTCGAGGTCGGCCCAGCTCTTGGGCTGCCAGCCGGCCCTGGAGTCCTTGGGGACGACCCCGGCGTCGCCGAGCAGCTTCTCGTTGTAGAAGAGCAGGCGGGTGCTGGCCACGAAGGGCATGCCGTACTGGACGCGGCGGATCTTGCCGGCGTCGGCGAGCGGTGCGAGGAAGTCGGCCTCGGTCTTGACGGAGAGCAGCTCCTCGGCGGTGTAGAGCTTGCCGGCGGCCGCGTAGTCGGCGTAGGCGCCGATCTGGGCGATGTCGGGGGCCTTGCCGGCCTTGACCATCGCGGCGACCTTGGCGTCGACCTCGGACCAGTTGTAGACGCTGACCTCGACCTTGGTGCCGGGGTGGGTCTTCTCGAAGCCGGCGGCGAGGTCCTTCCAGTAGCCGGCGGAGGAGTTCTGCGGATTGTCCCCGTAGTCGGCCGCCACGACCCGCAGGGTCACCTCGTTGTCCCCGGTGACGCTTGCGCAGCCGGTCAGTGTCGCCGCGGTCAGGCAGAGTGCGGCGCCGGCGGCGGCCAGGCTCAGGTAACGGCCCTTCACAGTTCTCGATCCACTCCAGGTTGTACGTACGATCCACGTAAGGTCTACACCACTTTGGCGGCTCTTCCACATCCGGCCCCGGGCCCGCCCCCGACGGGGCGGCGGCGTTTGTATGGCGGCTCAACAATCCCTCCCAATGGACTAGACCTTTCCCCGGCGAACACGCGAGACTGTCACCTGTGAAACCCGTGAAACACGTCATCGCCCTCGATGTGGGCGGCACCGGGATCAAGGCCGCCCTCATCGCCGATGACGGCACCCTGCTCCACGAGGCGCGCCGCGCCACCGGCCGCGACCGGGGCCCCGACGCCGTCGTCGGGACGATCCTGGACTTCGCCGCCGAGCTCCACTCGCTCGGCCGCGAACGCTTCGGCGCGCCCGCCCGCGCGGCCGGCGTGGCCGTGCCCGGCATCGTCGACGCGGACAGCGGCACCGCCGTCTACGCGGCGAACCTCGGCTGGCACGACGTGCCGCTGCGCGCGCTGGTCAGCAGCCGCCTCGGCTCGCTCCCCGTGGCCCTCGGCCACGACGTGCGCACGGGCGGACTCGCCGAAGGCCGCATCGGGGCCGGCCGCGGCGCCGACCGCTTCCTCTTCGTCCCGCTCGGCACCGGCATCGCCGGCGCCATCGGCATCGCCGGCCGCATCGAGGCCGGCGCCCACGGGTACGCGGGCGAGATCGGCCACATCGTGGTCCGGCCCGGCGGCCCCGCCTGCGGCTGCGGCCAGCGCGGCTGCCTGGAGACCCTCGCCTCCGCCTCCGCCGTCAGCCGCGCCTGGGCCGCCGCCAGCGGCGACCCCGCCGCGGACGCCGCGGACTGCGCCGTGGCGGTCGCCTCCGGCGACGAGCGGGCCCGGCAGGTGTGGGCGACCGCCGTCGGCGCGCTCGCCGACGGCCTGGTCACCGCGCTCACCCTGCTCGACCCCCGCACCCTGATCATCGGCGGCGGGCTCGCCGAGGCCGGGGACACCCTCTTCACCCCGCTGCGGGCGGCCGTCGAGGAGCGCGTGACGTTCCAGCGGCTGCCGCACATCGTCCCGGCGGCCCTCGGGGACACCGCCGGATGCCTGGGCGCAGGGCTGCTCGCCTGGGACCTACTCGCCACGGAGGTACCTGCCTGATGGCCGGAAGCGCACACAGCACCGTTCTCTCCGGCGCCCGGGTCGTCCTGCCGACCGGCATCGTGGCGGGCGGCCGCGTCATCGTCGAGGGCGACCGCATCGCCGGCAGCGCCCGCGAGGACGCGGCCGTGGTCGACCTGTCCGGGCACTGGCTCGTCCCCGGCTTCGTCGACATGCACAACCACGGCGGGGGCGGCGCCTCCTTCACCTCCGGCACCGCCGAGGAGGTCCTCCAGGGCGTACGGACCCACCGCGAACACGGCACCACCACCCTGGTCGCCTCCACCGTCACCGGGGACCTCGACGAGCTCGCCCGCCGCGCCGGCCTGCTCGCCGAGCTCACCCAGCAGGGCGAGATCGCCGGCATCCACTTCGAGGGCCCGTTCATCAACCCCTGCCGCAAGGGCGCGCACAAGGAGGAGCTGCTGCGCGACCCCGACCCGGCCGAGGTCCGCAAGCTCGTCGACGCCGCGCACGGCGCCGCCCGCATGTTCACCCTCGCCACCGAGCTGCCGGGCGGCCTGGACTCCGTACGGCTGCTCGCCGAGCACGGGGTCATCGCCGCGATCGGGCACACCGACTCCACGTACGACCAGACCCGCCAGGCCATCGCCGCGGGCGCCACGGTGGCCACCCACCTGTACAACGCCATGCCGGCCATGGAGCACCGCGCCCCGGGCCCGATCGCCGCGCTGCTGGAGGACGAGCGGGTCACCGTCGAGCTGATCAACGACGGCACCCACCTGCACCCGGCCATGCTGGAACTGGCCTTCCACCACGCCGGCGCCCACCGCGTCGCCCTCATCACCGACGCCATGGACGCGGCCGGCTTCGGCGACGGGACCTACCACCTCGGGCCGCTGGAGGTGGAGGTGAAGCACGGCGTGGCCCGCCTCGTCGAGGGCGGCTCGATCGCCGGCTCCACGCTGACCCTGGACACCGCCTTCAAGCGGTCGGTGACCCTGGACCGGCTGCCCGTGGAGTCCGTGGTCCAGGCGATCTCCGCCAATCCGGCCAAACTCCTCGGCCTGTACGACGAGGTCGGCTCCCTCGAGCCCGGCAAGTACGCGGACCTCGTCGTCCTCGACGACGGGTTCGACCTCAAGGGCGTCATGCGGCGCGGCGAATGGATCGTCGCACCGCAGGGCTGAACGGACATCAGGACCGGTGGCACCCGGCGCCGTTACGGGGGCCGCGCGGCCGATCGGCCGTACCCGGCCGCACGTGCGGAGGCGGCCCGGCCCCCGGGGCTGGGCCGCCCGCGGTGGTCTTTGACATGATCCCGGCACACACCGAGACCGGGGCCTGCCACCATGATCCTGACCGTGACGCTCAACACCGCACTCGACGTCACCCACCGCGTACCGCGGCTGATTCCGCACACCTCGCACCGGGCCGCCGCCGTGGCCGAGCGGCCCGGCGGCAAGGGCCTGAACGTCGCCCGCGTCCTGGCCGCGCTCGGCCACCCCGTCACCGCCACCGGCTTCGCGGGCGGGCGCACGGGCGCGGCCGTACGCGAACTGCTCGCCGCCGACGCGCCCGGCGTGACCGACGCCCTGGTCCCCTGCGCGGGCCCCACGCGCCGCACCCTGGCCGTGGTCGACGAAACCTCCGGCGACACCACCCAGTTCAACGAGCCGGGCCCGGCGATCGGTTCCGCGGAGTGGGCGCAGTTCCTCGACCGCTACCGGGAGCTCGTCGTCGGAGCCGACGCGGTGGCCCTGTGCGGCAGCCTCCCGCCGGGCGTGCCCGTCGGCGCGTACGCCGTCCTGGTGCGCACCGCCCGCGCGGCCGGCGCGCCCGTGCTCCTCGACACCAGCGGCGAGGCCCTGCGACGCGGCATCGCCGCCCGCCCCGAGCTGGTCAAGCCGAACGCCGCCGAACTCGCCGAGCTGACCGGCTCGCGCGAACCCCTCCAGGCCACCCGCGGCGCCCGTCGCCGCGGCGCCCACGCCGTCGTCGCCTCCCTCGGCCCGGACGGGCTGCTCGCGGCCACCGCCGAGGGCGCCTGGCAGGCCGCCCCGCCCGAGGCCCTGGCGGGCAACCCCACCGGGGCCGGCGACTCCGCCGTCGCGGGCCTGCTGTCGGGCCTGGTCGAGGGCCTGGGCTGGCCGGACCGCCTGGTCCGCGCGGTCGCCCTGTCCGCGGCCACGGTCTGCTCTCCGGCAGCGGGAGAGTTCGACCCCCGCACCTACGAACGGGTGCGGGGGTCGGTGAAGGTGACGCAGCGTTAGCGGGTCAGGGGCTCAGGAGGTCAGCGGGTCGATGCCCGCGGCCGGGCCGCCGCCGCAGGGCCGCGGCGGTCCGGTCAGCCCCGCTCCAGCCACAGCTGGTCGAGGTTGACCTCGCACTGGTTGCCGGCCTCGCACGACATCTTGACGGTGTTCGTGCCCTGCTTGAGCTGCACGAGCGACCAGGTGTAGGTCCAGCCCTTGTCCCACTCGCCCGGCTTGGCCTGGCTGAAGTTCTTCATGTTGATGGCCCGTTCCTGCTTCTCGCCGTTGACGGTCAGCGTCATGCTGGCGTCCTTGCCGGGCACGCCGTAGACCACCTTCAGCTTGTACTGGCCGGCCTTGGCCACGTCCACGGTCCACGTGGCAGCCGCGCCGGGCGTGTTCAGGCCGCCGACGTACTGGCCGCCCGCGCTCTTCGCGCCCGGCACCGTGTTCTGCAGCATCGCACCGCCCGTCAGGGCCATGCCGGCGCCCGAGGCGTCCGCCTTGGGCAGCGGGGCGTCCGCCGAGGCGGAGGGGCTCGGGGCGTCCGCCGAGGGCGAGTTCTGCGGCTGCGCGGACTGGTTCTGCGCCTGCCCGTCCTTGCCGGCGTTCTTCTTGTCCGCGTCCTTGTCGCCGAAGGCCAGGGCCGCGCCGATGCCGATCACGACCGCACCGAGCACCGCGACCGCCGCGATCAGCATGCCGCGGCGGCTGGAGCCGGAGCCGGAGCCGCCGCGGGCGCCGCTGCGGCCGCCGGAGCCGTTGCCGGGCACCTGCATCGACGTGGTGGGGTGCGGCTGCTGGGCCGGAACGCCGTAGCCGCCGGCCTGGAGCGCTTCGGGGGCCTGGTACTGCGCCTGGTAGCCCGGCTGCTGCTGCTGCGGTACGGCGCCGCGCTGGCCGCCGTAGGTCCGCTCGCCGACCGTGCGCACCTGGTTGTACGAGGTGCGGGGGACACCGCGCTGCGCGCCGGGCTGCCCGCCGACCGTGGGTCCGGGGTAGGCGTAACCGCCGCCCGGCGGGGGCGGGGTGGCTCCGGCAGCCTGGCCGTCCGCGTAGAGGTAGCCGAACGGGTCGTCGTCCTCGGGCTTGTTCGCCCCACCGTTCGGGCCGTTGTTCGCGGGCGTCGTCATCGCAGGTCACTCCTTTCGACCCCCGGGAGCCTACCCCGAACACGTGCACCCACGGGCGGCCGACGGACTCAGCCCGCCCGGCGGTGGGCCTTGGAACGGGACCTCTTCTCCATGTACATGCGCTGGTCGGCGGAGCGCAGCACCTCGTCCGCCGACATCCCGCAGCTGGCCCAGCCGATGCCGAAACTGGCCCCGACCCGCACGGCGCGGCCGTCCACGCGGATCGGCGGGATGATGGCGTTCCGCAGACGTACCGCCAGGTCGGCGGCATCGGCCGCGCCGAGGCCGTCGGCGAGGACGACGAATTCGTCGCCGCCGAGCCGGGCCACGGTGTCGCCGTCGCGGACGCCCGTCGTCAGGCGGCGGGCCACCTCGATGAGGACCGCGTCGCCGGTGTGGTGCCCGAACCGGTCGTTGATCGACTTGAAGCCGTCGAGGTCGCAGAAGAGCACCGCGAGCCCCTTCGTCCCGTCGTCCACGTCGGACGCGGGCGCCACCGTGTGCACGTGGTGGTCGTACGGGCCCGTGCCGGGGCCGCCGGACAGCTCGAACGGCTCGGGGAAGCCGTCGGGCCGGTGGTCGGGCCGGAAGCCGTGCTCGGCGCCCCCGGCGCCGGCCCCGCCCCCGCCCGCGCCCGGGAGGCCGCCCTGCCCCTCGTACGCGGCGTCCAGCGCCTCCACGGCCCCGGCCCGCACCGCCTGCGGCAGCCGGCACAGCCGGGCGGAGAGGCGGGCGCGCAGCTCGGCGCTGTTGGGCAGGCCGGTCAGGGAGTCGTGGCTGGCCCGGTGGGCGAGCTGGAGCTCGTGGCGCTTGCGCTCCTCGATGTCCTCGACGTGGGTGAGCAGGAATCGCGGCCCGTCGGCGGCGTCCGCGACGACGGAGTTGCGCAGCGACACCCACACGTAGGTGCCGTCGCGGCGGCCCAGGCGCAGCTCGGCGCGGCCGCCCTCGGCGGAGGTGCGCAGCAGGGTGCCGATGTCCTCGGGGTGGACCAGGTCGGAGAAGGAGTACCGGCGCAGGACCGAGGCCGGGCGGCCGAGCAGCCGGCACAGGGCGTCGTTGGTGCGCAGGAGCCGGCCGTGCTGGTCCCCGCCCATCTCGGCGATGGCCATGCCGCTGGGCGCGTACTCGAAGGCCTGCCGGAAGGACTCCTCGCTGGCGCGCAGCGCCTGCTGCTCGCGCTCCAGGCGGACCAGGGCCCGCTGCATGTTCGCGCGCAGCCGGGCGTTGCTGATCGCAATGGCCGCCTGGAAGGCGTACATCTGGAGCGCCTCGCGCCCCCACGCGCCGGGGTGGCGCCCGTTGCGCGGTCTGTCCACCGAAATGACACCCAGGAGTTCCCCGCCGGACGCGTACATGGGGGCGTAGAGCCGGTCCTCGGGGTGCCACTCGTCCTCGAACCGCGGATCGGGGCCGTCGGTGTGCCACTGCGGCACGTCGTCCTCGAGCAGGACCCAGCCCTCGGTGTGCGGGATGAAGCGCAGGCCGTCCCAGTCCTCGCCCATGGCCAGGCGGCGCTCCCAGGAGGTGCGGGAGCCGACGCGGCCGGTGATGAGGGCTTCGGCGGCGGGGTCGCCGGCGAACGCGGCGACGACGAGGTCGCC
Source organism: Streptomyces sp. NPDC046866 (assembly GCF_040704625.1). Classification (NCBI taxonomy): domain Bacteria; kingdom Bacillati; phylum Actinomycetota; class Actinomycetes; order Kitasatosporales; family Streptomycetaceae; genus Streptomyces; species Streptomyces sp. NPDC046866. The sequence continues at coordinate 90,523 of NZ_JBEYXN010000003.1, read as the reverse complement.
GTCAGGGCGTACGAGGTTGACGCAGGCGAGTTCGTAGCCGAGGCCCGTGACGATGCCGTCCACGACGGTCTGCAGAGTGTCCGCCAGGCTCCTGGCCGTGTTGAGCTCGGCCACCACCCGGTGCAGCTGCCGCAGGGTCGCAAGACGGACGTACGGCTCCGACTCGGTCTCCATTGCTCGCTCTCCCCGAGACCTCGACAGCAACTCCAGGTTTGTCATCGGCGTTTCGTTGCGGTGTCCCGTCCACTGAATCACAGTGAGCTGTGCGGCAGGTACACAGGGTCAACAAATCTTGCCCTCTGTGACTCAAGTCACATGAGATGAATAAAGGTGTGGGGAAAAGGGCCACGGCGCCCGGCAGTACACCCGCCTTCCCGGCAGCAAACGATACGCCCGCGGGCCTAGGCCAAGGGTCCGGGACGCGGCTCCGCCCCGGGCCCGATGTGCACCGCGGAGGGCGAGACTAGCGTTCCCGGCGTGCCGAAGACGATTTCCGAACCCCTGCCGAGCGCCCCCACCGTCCATCCTGAGGGGGTGAGCCACGACGAGTTCCGCGCCGCCATGTCCCGCCTGGCCTCGGGGGTGTGCCTGATCACCGCGCACGAGCCCCCGCTGGCCCCGGACGGCCCGCACGGCGAGGACGTCGGGATGACCGCCACCGCCTTCATGTCCGTCTCCCTCGACCCGCCCCTGGTCCTGGTCAGCGTGCGCGAGGGATCCCGGATGGACGACCTGCTCGCCGAGCAGCCGCTGTGGGCGGTCTCCGTCCTCGCCGACCACCAGCTGCAGGTCGCGAGCCGCTTCTCGATGAAGGGCCGCATCAGCGACCGGCTCCTCTTCGCCGACCTGCCGTACGTGCGCGGCGCGGCCTCGGGGGCGCCGCTGCTGAGCGGCGCCCTGGCCACCCTGGAGTGCCGCACCGAGAGCCGCGTCCCGGCCGGTGACCACACCCTGGTCATCGGCCGCGTCCTCGCCTCGGCCGTGCCCTCCGCCGACAGCGCACCGCTCACCTACTTCCGGGGCCGCTACCGCCACCTGGCGCCGTAGTGCCGGGGCGCGCGCCCGCAGGCCGGGCGGGGGCGGCCGCGGGGGCCGCCGCGGGGCGAGGCCGCGGACGCCGCCGGGGGCGCCGCCGCGGTGCTACCAGTCGCGGCCCGAGCGGCCGCGCTTGGTCTCGCCGCGGGCCTTCTTCTCCCGCAACCGCCGCTCGTTGATCCCCCGCGGGATCTTCGTCGCGCGCCGCGGCCGCGGCGGCGGGGCGGTCGCCTCCGCCAGCAGCGCCGCCATCCTCACCAGCGCCATCTCCCGGTTGCGCAGCTGCGAGCGGTGCTCCGAGGCGCGTACGGTCAGCACCCCGTCCACCAGGCGCGACGCGAGCCGCTCCAGCGCCCGCTCCTTCCACTGCGGCGGCAGCGCCTTCGTGGCGGCCAGGTCGAACAGCAGCTCCACCCGCGAGTCGGACGTGTTCACGTGCTGCCCGCCCGGCCCGGAGGAACGCGAGAACCGCCAGGAGAGCTCCGCCTCGGGGAGCTCCACCGCACCGCGGATGACATGGGGACCGGACATGCCCCCCATGATCCCGCCCCCGCCGCACGGCGTCACCCGCATTTCCCGCCGCCGCGCTGGAACCCGGCGACCCTCTCCCCGCGTTATGAAGGTCAGCGGTACCGTGGCCGCATCTCGCGGTCAGGCCACGACGAAGGGACACCAGTTCACCATGGCAGTAAGCCTCTCCAAGGGCGGCAACGTCTCGCTCACGAAGGAGGCCCCCGGCCTCAGCGCCGTCACGGTCGGCCTCGGCTGGGACGTGCGCACGACGACCGGTGTCGACTTCGACCTGGACGCCTCGGCCATCGCCGTCAACTCGATGGGCAAGGTCGTCTCCGACGGCCACTTCGTCTTCTTCAACAACAAGTCGACCCCGGACCAGAGCATCGTCCACACCGGTGACAACCGCACCGGCGAGGGCTCCGGCGACGACGAGTCCATCAAGGTCAACCTGGCCGCCCTCACCCCCGACGTCGACAAGATCGTCTTCCCGGTCTCCATCTACGACGCCGACTCCCGCAGCCAGAACTTCGGCCAGGTCCGCAACGCGTACATCCGCGTCGTGAACCAGGCCAACGGCGCCGAGATCGCCCGCTACGACCTCTCCGAGGACGCGGCCACCGAGACCGCCATGGTCTTCGGCGAGCTCTACCGCAACGGCGCCGAGTGGAAGTTCCGCGCCGTGGGCCAGGGTTACGCCTCCGGCCTGGTCGGCATCGCCCAGGACTTCGGCGTCAACGTCTGAGTCCGGCCGCTGCCGCCGCCCTGACCGGCGCCCGCGCCCGCGGTGCGCCCCGTCAGCAGCGCCAGCCCCCTCCCGGCCGTCCGGGGAGGGGGCTTCGCCATGCCAGGCGTGCGCGCACCACCATCCCCGCGCAAGGAACCCCTCCGACCCGAGTGAGCCCGGCCGGAGTCCACCCGGCCGTGGGCGGGGGCCCGGGCCGGGCGGCCGGGCCCGGCGGGACCTCAGGGGGCCGTCAGTGCGGCCGGTCCTTGCCGTACAGCCAGACGTCCCACACCTTCTTCAGGTCCAGCCCCGTCTTCTGCTCGGCGTACGCGGTGAAGTCCTTGGTGCTCGCGTTGCCGTGCCGGTGGTCGGCCACCCAGCCGCGCAGCAGCGCGAAGAACCGCTCGTCCCCGGCCTCCTGCCGGATCCGGTGCAGCACCATCGCCCCGCGGTAGTACACCGGGTCCTCGGAGATGTTGCTCGCCGCCGGCGGGGCGCCCGGCGGGAACGCCGCCCAGTCCGTGCCCGCCGCCTCGTCGACCGAGGTGTCGCCGGCCAGGAACGCCTCGAAGCGGCGCTGCGCGCTCACCCCGCCGTGCTCCTCGTCCCACAGCCACTCCGCGTACGTCGCGAAGCCCTCGTTGAGCCACATGTCCTTCCAGGACTTCGGCGAGACCGAGTTCCCGAACCACTGGTGCGCCAGCTCGTGCAGGACCAGGTCCTGGTCCTTCGGCGCGCCCGAGAACACCGGCCGGGTCTGCGTCTCCAGCGCGTACGTCAGCGTGCCGGCCGGCACCACGATCGCCCCCGCCGTGGAGAAGGGGTAGGGGCCGAAGCGGGCACTGCCCCAGTCCACCATCTCCGGCAGCCGTGCCAGCGCCGGCCCGGCCGCCGCCGCCTCGCCGGGCGCCACGGCCGTGTACAGCGGCACCCCCGCCGGGGTCCGCCCGTCCGACACCCGGAACGCGGCCACCGCCGCCGTCACCAGGTAGCTCGCCACCGGCTCCGGGCTGTGCCACACGAACTGCGTCCGGCCGCCGCCGGCGTCGGTGCGCGAGCGCAGCTCGCCGTTGGAGACCGCCTCGTACCCGTGCGGGACGGTGAGGGTGATGTCGTACGAGGCCTTGTCGCTGGGGTGGTGGTTGCCGGGGAACCAGGCCATCGACCCGACCGGCTCGCCGACGGCGACGACGCCTCCGCCGTCCCGCCCCTCGCCCCGGCTCTTGTCACCGTCCTCGTCCTCGCCCCCGCCCCCGCCCGCGAAGGGGATCCAGCCCTCCTTCGAGCCGTCCGGGTCCGACAGGGTCCGCGGCCGGCCGCTGTAGTCGACCTCCGCACGGAAGACCTCGCCCGCCGTCAGGTCCTCGGCCGGACGCACCGTCAACTCGTTGCCGGTGCGGTTGAAGCGGGCCTCCTCGCCCTGCACGCTGACCCCCTCGACCTTCAGGCCGGCGAGGTCGAGGTTGAAGGAGCTCAGGCCCTGCTCCGCGCGCGCGGTGATCACGGCCGTGCCGTGCAGGACCCCGTCCGCGGGGTCGTAGTCCAGGTCCAGCGCGTAATGGTCGACCTGGTAGCCGCCGTTGCCCGCCTTGGGGAAGTACGGGTCGCGCAGGCCCGACGCGCCCGGCCGCCCGTGCACGGAGCTGCCCGTGCACCCCGCGACGAGGGCCAGCAGGACCGCGGCGGCGGGGACGGCCACGCGACGGGAGGGGCGGGAGGGGCGGACGGGCGCGCGGGTTTCCACAGGGCCGATCCTATGGGGTGTCTTGTCGCACTACGGCCGGATTCGGCCTCGGGGGGCGAGGCCGAATCCGCATCGCGGACGGACCGCGGACCGGACCGGGGCCCGGAAGCGGGGGCCCGGAAGCGGGGGGACTACTTCTCCAGCGCCTCGACGCCCGCCTTGGCGTACTTCTCGTCCAGGTCCCCGCTCGGCGCGCCCGCCACACCGATGCCCGCCACCGGCGCGCCGCCCGCCTGCACCGGCGTGCCGCCGGCGAGGAACAGCGTGCCCGGGATGTCCTTCAGGTTCGGGGCCTGGGCCAGCCGGCCCGCCAGGACCGAGGTCGGGGCGTTCCACGACACGGCCGTGAAGGCCTTGCGCTGCGCCGACTCGTACGACTGCGGACCCGCACCGTCGCCACGCAGGGTGACGATGGTGTTGCCGTTGCGGTCCACGACCGCGACGGTCACCTTCTGGTTCTCCTTGCGGGCCGCCTCCAGTGACGCCTGCGCCGCACGCGTCGCCGCGTCCACGGTGAGGTGCGTGGTCGTGGTGAAGTTCTTGTCGTTCACCTCGCCGTCCTTCTTCGCGACGGCGGCCGCCGGAGCCGACTCGGGCTGCGCGGCACTGGCGCTGACCGCGCCGAAGGTCCCGGCGCCGAGCGCGACGGCGAGGGCGGTACCGGTCAGAACGCGGGTGCGGGTCTTCATCTCTGCTGCTCCTGCTGGTGCGGGGACATCGGTCCTGGTGCTGCATCCAGCCTCGGCCCCGAACCGCCGCCCGCCCGTCCCCGGACCGGCTCGCACCCGCTGCCCCACCGGTCGACCCCCGTATCGTCCGATCGGCTGATGCGCACCCGCCGGCCACCCCGCTTGGCTGGACGGCGCCCTCGCCCGCCACCGGGCACGATGGAGCAAGAGACCGACCCGGGAGCCCCGCCGTGACAGACGTGCCCCACGTGACCCACGTGACCCGAGCGCCGTCGCGGAAGGCCGACACCCGCATGCTGGCCGCCGTCATGCACACGGCGTTCTTCCTGCTGCTCGGCGCCTCCGTCGCCCGGTTCCTGCTGCGCCACCCCGGCTCCCCGAACACCCCGTGGATCATCGCCCTCAGCGCCGCACTCGCCCTGCTGTACGTCCTCGGACCCGCCCTCGGCGCCGCCCCCACCCTGCGCCGGCTGATCTGGCTCGGCCTGGTCGTCGCCGCCTGGGTGGTCCTGGTCGTCCTCGCCCCCAGCTTCGCCTGGTGCGCCGTCCCCCTCTTCTACACCGCCCTGCGCACCCTGCCGCCGCGCGCCGCCATCGTCCTGGTCGCCCTGCTCACCGTCTTCGTCGTCGCCGCCCAGCTCAAGCTGTCGCACGGCTTCGACCCCAACCTCCTCCTCGCCCCGCCCGCGATCGCCGCCCTGGCCACCGCCGTCTTCGTCCACATGGAGCGCCAGGCCCAGGCCCAGCGCGACCTGATCGACGACCTCATCCGCACCCGCCGCGAACTCGCCGCCACCGAACGCCGCGAAGGCACCCTCGCCGAACGCCAGCGCCTGTCCATGGAGATCCACGACACCCTCGCCCAGCACCTCTCCAGCCAGCAGATGCTGCTCCAGGCCGCCGACCGCGTCTGGGACGGCGACCCCGCCACGGCCCGCGCCCACGTCCGCACCGCCACCGGCATCGCCGCCCGCGGCCTCGCCGAAGCCCGCCGGCTCGTCCACGACCTCGCCCCGCCCGAGCTCGCCGGCGGCGCCGGGCTCGCCGATGCGCTGCGCGCCCTCGACGCCGGCCCCGACATCGACGTCCGCTTCCACCTCGAAGGCACCCCGGCGCCGCTGCCCGAACGCGTCCAGTCCGCCCTGCTGCGCGTGGCGCAGGGCGCGCTCGCCAACGTCCGCGAGCACGCCCACGCCCGGACCGCGGCCCTCACCCTCAGCTTCCTCGGCGACCAGGTCGTCCTCGACGTCGCCGACGACGGCGACGGCTTCACCGAACCCCGCGCCCCGCGGGGCGGCGACCGCGGACACGGACTGCCCGCCATGCGGGCCCGGGTCGGCCAGCTCGGCGGCACCCTCACCATCGAGTCCACCGCCGGCGAAGGCACCGTCCTGTCCGCAGCCATCCCCCTGGAGCACCGCCCATGACGACCCTCCTGCTCTGCGACGACCACGCGGTCGTCCGCGCCGGCCTGCTGGCCCTGCTCGGCAGCGCCCCGGACATCGAGGTCCTCGGCGAGGCGGGCAGCGGCGAGGAAGCCGTCGCCCTCGCGGCGCGGCTGCGGCCCGACGTCGTCCTGATGGACCTCCAGCTCGGCGACGGCATCGACGGGGTCGAGGCCACCCGCCGCATCACCGCCGCCGGCAACCCGCCGCACGTCCTGGTCCTGACCACGTACGACACCGACGCCGACATCACCCGCGCCATCGGAGCCGGCGCCACCGGCTACCTCCTCAAGGCGGAACGGCCCGAGGAGCTCTTCGCCGCCATCCACGCCGCCGCGGCCGGCCGCACCACCCTCTCCGCGCCCGTCGCCAGCCGGGTCATGGCCGCCATGCGGGGCTCCCGGCCCACGCTGACCGACCGCGAGCTCGACATCCTGGGCCAGCTCGCGCGCGGCCTCGGCAACCGGGACATCGCCCGGGCCCTGTTCATCAGCGAAGCCACCGTCAAAACCCACCTGGGCCGCATCTACGACAAACTCGGCGTCGACACGCGGGCGGGCGCGGTGGCGGTGGCCAAGGAACAGCGCCTCCTCCCGTAGGCCCCCGCGGCCCTGATCCGGCAACCGCGGGGCCCCGGCCCGGCCACGGCCCGGCCCCGGCCCCGGGCCCGGCGGAGCCTGCCGCCCGGTCCGGACGGCCGGCCCGACCGGCCCCCGCCCTCCCCCGCGCTCACCCATGACACCATCGGGTACGTGCTCGACATCGGCTACTCCCTCTCCCGGCGCTTCCCGGACCCCCCGCAGACCGACTACCGCTCGGCGGACGTCCACTCCCTGCGCCACGACCTCTTCTGCGGGGACGTCTACCTCGCCGACACCGTCTCCGACCGGGAAGTGTCCACAGCCTGGGGATGGGTACCCGTACTCGACTTCGCCTGGGCCCTGTGCGACATCGTCGAGCAGCTCGACGAAGACCCGCGGGGCAGCCGCTCCGCCGACCGGCGCTTCGCCGAGCTCGACTTCACCGAGTCGACGGACCGGATGCTCTTCGAGCGGCGCTTCGGGTGGGTGGACATCGAGGCGGACTGGATGCCGGCCGAGGAAGAGCCGCTGACCTTCAGCCACAAGCTGCTGCGGCGCGAGGCCCGCGACTTCCTCCACGACCTGATCGCCGACCTGATCGACATGCACGAGTCCCTGGCCGACAACCCGGTCATCTGGACCCTCCAGTCCCGCTTCCCCCGCGTCCCGGCCTGACGGCCCCTGCCCGCCGCCATACGGCCACCACCGACCCCGGCCCGGCCCGCCCGGCCGGTACCCGCCCGGCTCCGCCCGGCTGGCGTCACGGGCACTACCCGGCAGGACCCCTGCCTCGGGCTCGGCCGCCGCTACGGGCACGGCGCAGCACGGACCCGGCTCGGCCCCGGCCACGGCCCCGGCCGCCTACGCTGGGCTACCGCCGGCGCCTCAAGCGCCGCGGCGAGGCTGAAAAACCCGGGCGCTGCGCGCCCGGTGCGCTCAAACGCCGCGCGGGCTGGATGGTGCCGCTCCACGGCACTTCCAGCCTGGCCCGGCACACCCACCCCGCCCGGCGGAAAGCCACCCCCGCCCCGCGGAAACCCAGCCCCGCCGGCAATTGAGGCGCGGGGTCTGGGGCGGAGCCCCGGGCGGCCCGCCGGCTACGGCTTCGGCCGGGATGACGGGGTCCGGCCCAGCCGCCCCCGCCCCGCGGAGGGGCGCAGGGCCGGGTCTGAGGCTTCGGAAGCGGCGGGGCTACGGGAGGACGCGCAGGCCCAGTTGGGCGGCCAGGGCCGGGGCCAGGTCGAGGAGCTGGGCCGGGGTGACCACCGCGCCGGCCAACGAGTCGACGCCCCGCGCCACCTCCAGCTCCACCGCCTCCCGCACGTCCACGTCCACCATCCGGGCCCCCGTCACATCGGCCCCCCGCACCACGCACCCCCGGAACTCCACCCGCTCCAGCACCGCCCCCGCGAGATCCGGCTCCACGAGCACGCACCCGTCGAACACCACGTCCCGCAGCCGCGCCTGCCGCAGGTTCAGGTAGTCGATCTTCCCGCCCCGGACCACCACCCGCTCCAGCACCGCCCCGGACAGCCGGACCCCGCCCAGCCGCGCGTCCACCAGCTCCACGTCCCGCAGCGAGGCCCCGGACAGGTCCGTCCCCACGCCGCGGATCCCCTCCCACACCGAGTCCAGCACGCGCGCCTTGGCCAGCCCGGTCCCGTCCAGCACGCACCCGCGCAGCGCGCAGTCCATGAACCGCGCCCCGACCCCCTCCTGCCCGGTCAGGTCCGCGGCCGCGAACTCCACCGCGTCGTAGTCACCCTCCGGCTCCAGGACGCCGCCGGCCGGCCACCCGCTGAGCTCCGGCAGCCGCACCTCCGGCCGCCGTGCCCTCTTCACCGTCTGCTGCCCGTTCCGCTGCTGCCCGTTCCGCGCCATGCGCCCATCGTGCCCGCCGCCACCGACAACGCCCCCGACGGTGCCGTACCGCTTCCCTCAGGCGGAGCCCAGCCGCCGCAGCGCCTCGTCCGCCAGCCGGTACACCGTCCACTCCTCCTGCGGCCGCGCCCCCAGGGCCTCGTAGAACGCGATCGTCGGCTCGTTCCACCTCAGCACCGACCACTCCAGCCGGCCGTACCCCCGCTCGACGCACAGCCGCGCCAGCTCCCCCAGCAGCGCCTTCCCGTACCCGCCCCCGCGCGCACCGGGACGCACGTACAGGTCCTCCAGGTAGATCCCGTGCACCCCCCGCCACGTCGAGAAGTTCAGGAACCACAGCGCGAACCCGACCGGCTCGCCCTCCTCCGTGACCGCCATGTGCGCGAACGCCGCCGGCCGCTCCCCGAACAGCGCCTGCCGCAGCTGTTCCTGCGTGGCCCGCGCCTCGTGCGGCACCCTCTCGTACTCCGCGAGCTCGCGGATCATGGCATGGATGGCGGGAACGTCCCCGACCTCGGCGTTACGGATCATGCCCGCAGCCTAGGCCCGCCGCCGCGGGCCCCGCCCTGCCCCTGGCCCCGTCCCGGCCCCGGCCCCGCCCCCTCCCCACACCCGTCACACCGCCAGGTCCCCGGCCCGAAAACCCGACACCCCGACCCTGGACACCCCTGCGGAACCCCGTGTACCAACTCCCCCATGACGATCAACGGCGGCATCTCCTTCTGGTACGCAACGGACGCCACCACCCGCACCCGCCCGCCCCGCGCCCCCCTCACCGGCGACACCACGGCCGACGTCGTCATCGTCGGCGGCGGCTACACCGGCCTGTGGACCGCCTACTACCTCAAGACCTCCGCCCCCGACCTCCGCGTCACCGTCCTCGAGCAGAAGTTCTGCGGCTACGGGGCCTCCGGCCGCAACGGCGGCTGGCTCTACAACGGCATCGCCGGCCGCGACCGCTACGCCCGCCTCCACGGCCGCGCCGCCGCCCAGCGCCTCCAGCAGGCCATGAACGCCACCGTCACCGAGGTCATCGACACCGCCGCCAAGGAAGGCATCGACGCCGACGTGCACCACGGCGGCGTCCTCGAAGTCGCCCGCACCCCCGCCCAGCTCACCCGCCTCAAGGCCTTCCACGCCGCCGAGGTCGCCTTCGGCGAGACCGACCGCGAGTTCCACGACGCCACCGCCACCCGGGCGCGCATCGACATCGCCGACGCCGTCGGCTCCAGCTGGACCCCCCACGGCGCCCGCATCCACCCCCTCAAGCTGGTCAACGGGCTCGCCGAAGCCTGCGAACGCCTCGGCGTCACCCTCCACGAGTCCACCCCCGTCACCGACATCGCCCCGGGCCGCGCCACCACCCCGTACGGCACCGTCCGCGCCCCCTTCGTCCTGCGCTGCACCGAAGGCTTCACCGCAGGCCTCAAGGGCCACAAGCGCGCCTGGCTCCCCATGAACTCCTCGATGATCGTGACGGCCCCGCTCCCCGACTCCACCTGGGACCGCATCGGCTGGACCGGCGCCGAAACCCTCGGCGACATGGCCCACGCCTACATGTACGCCCAGCGCACCGCCGACAACCGCATCGCGATCGGCGGCCGCGGCGTCCCGTACCGCTACGGCTCCCGCACGGACAACGACGGCACCACCCAGCCCTCCACCATCACCGCGCTCACCCGCCTCCTGACCGCCTTCTTCCCGGTCCTCGCGGGCGTGGAGATCACCCATGCCTGGTCGGGCGTCCTCGGCGTGCCCCGCGACTGGTGCGCCACCGTCTCCCTGGACCGCGCCACGGGCCTCGGCTGGGCCGGCGGCTACGTCGGCTCGGGCGTCGCCACCTCGAACCTCGCCGCCCGCACCCTGCGCGACCTGGTCCTGAACGACACCACGGAGCTGACCTCCCTGCCGTGGGTGGACCACCGCGTCCGCCGCTGGGAGCCGGAGCCCTTCCGCTGGCTCGGCGTCCAGGCCCTGTACGCCGCCTACCGCGAGGCCGACCGCCGCGAGGCCGCCACCCACACCCCGACGACGGCCCCGCTGGCCCGCCTGGCGGACCGCATCTCGGGCCGCCACTGACCCGCGCCGCGCCGCCCGTACGCGCAGAAGGCCCCGGAGCAGAACTCCGGGGCCTTCCACTTCTGTTCGCATTCCTCGGCCGGAATGACCTCCGGCCTGGAACGGAGCCCCCTGTCGGATTCGAACCGACGACCTACGCTTTACAAGAGCGGTGCTCTGGCCAGCTGAGCTAAGGAGGCCTGTGGCGCCGGGCGCACAGAATCGCCTTCACTTTACACAGCCGACGGGCCCGCCCGCGCGGGTCTTTCGCCTCCCGCACCGCCGCACGTCACCCGCGGCCGGTACTGACAGAACGCCCCCCGCCAGGTAGCGTCGGGCGGAAGTCCACCGCGGTGGACCGGACCACCACTTCCTTCCACTCGGATCGTCCGGCACGTTCCTGCCGGTAGAAGGGATGCATCAGCATGGCTTCCGTCACCTTCGACAAGGCGACCCGGCTCTACCCCGGCGGCGACAAGCCCGCCGTCGACGAGCTCGACCTCCACATCGAGGACGGCGAGTTCCTCGTCCTCGTCGGCCCCTCCGGCTGCGGCAAGTCCACCTCCCTGCGCATGCTCGCGGGCCTGGAGGACGTCAACGGGGGCGCCATCCGCATCGGCGAGCGCGACGTCACGCACCTGCCGCCCAAGGACCGGGACATCGCGATGGTGTTCCAGAACTACGCGCTGTACCCCCACATGACCGTCGCCGACAACATGGGCTTCGCCCTGAAGATCGCCGGCGAGGACAAGGCCACCATCCGCCGCAAGGTCGAGGACGCGGCGAAGATGCTGGACCTCACCCAGTACCTGGACCGCAAGCCGAAGGCGCTCTCCGGCGGCCAGCGCCAGCGCGTCGCGATGGGCCGCGCGATCGTCCGCAAGCCGCAGGTCTTCCTGATGGACGAGCCGCTGTCGAACCTCGACGCCAAGCTGCGCGTCTCCACCCGTACGCAGATCGCCGCGCTCCAGCGCGACCTGGGCATCACCACGGTGTACGTCACGCACGACCAGGTCGAGGCCATGACCATGGGCGACCGGGTGGCGGTGCTCAAGGACGGCCTGCTCCAGCAGGTGGACACCCCGCGGAACATGTACGACCGCCCGGCGAACCTGTTCGTCGCCGGGTTCATCGGCTCGCCGGCCATGAACCTGGTCGAGGTCCCGATCACCGACGGCGGCGTGAAGTTCGGCGAGAGCGTCGTGCCCGTGTCGCGCGAGGCGCTCGCGGCGGCCGCGGACGCGGGCGACCGGACGGTGACGGTCGGCGTGCGCCCCGAGCACTTCGACATCGGCACCGAGGGCGGCCTGACCATCACGGTCAACGTGGTCGAGGAGCTGGGCGCGGACGGGTACGTGTACGGCAGCACCTCCAAGGCCGACGGCGGTCAGGACATCGTGGTGCGCGTCGGCGGCCGCCAGGTGCCGGAGAAGGGCTCCAGCCTGCACGTGGTGCCGCGGCCCGGCGAGATGCACGTGTTCTCGACCTCCTCCGGGCAGCGGCTGTCCGACTGATCGCGCGCAGGCGCCAGACACACGGACGCGCAGACGCGCAGACACACAGACGCGCAGATGCACTCGAAGGGGCGCTCCCGCAGGGGGTGCCCCTTCGGGCATGCTGTTCCGGGCAGACCGGGCATTCACCCCCGGCCGTCAACACGGGATTCGAAAAGCCACGTCGAACCATCCCCCGACCGGGTGACCGACTGTCGCCACGCCTTCACCGAGCGCTACTCTCGCCCTCGTGACCCACACTGCCCGCCGAATCGGCCGTTCCCTCGCCCTGGTCCTGCCCGTCGTCCTGGTCCTGTCCGGGACCCTCGCGGTCACCATGGTTCCCTGGGCGGACAATTCTTCGTCCCGGATCCTGACCGCCTCCGCCGAGGACGTCTCCGTCCCCGCGAAGCCGCGCGCGCCGCAGGACGTGCTGCGCGACAAGCTGCTGGGGGAGCTCCGGCAGGGCGAGATGCCGGGTGACGTCCTGACGCACCTGCAGCAGGAGGTGGACCGGCGGCCGTCGCTGGCCGGCCACTGCATGGGGATCGCGCGGGCGCTGGGGCGGGCCGCCGTGGAGGCGTACGGGCCGACGAAGGCGCAGTCGTACGCGCGGCCCGTGTGCGACACCTCGTACGCGACCGGTGTGGCCTCGATGGGCTGAGGGTCCGTGTGCGGGGGCGGGGCTCTACGCTGGCGCCCATGACCGACGTACCTCCCGCTCCCCGTTCCGACTCCGCATCCGATGCGTCCGCGGCCGCGATCCCGGCCGCCCTGTCCCAGGCACCCGCGCAGGCGGTGGTCCTGGCGGGCGGCCAGGGGTCGCGGCTGCGGCCGTATACGGACGACCGGCCGAAGCCGATGGTGGAGATTCCGGGCACCGGGGTGCCGATCATCGGGCACCAGCTGGCGTGGCTGGCGGCGGAGGGCGTCACCGACGCGGTGGTCTCGTGCGGGCACTTGGCCGAGGTGCTGCAGGAGTGGCTGGCCACGGCCGATCTGCCGTTGCGGGTGACGACGGTGGTGGAGGAGGAGCCGCTGGGGCGCGGCGGCGGCCTGAAGTACGCCGCGCGGCACCTGCCGCACCCGGACCGGCCGTGGTACGCGACGAACGGGGACATCTGGACGCGGTTCTCGCTGCGGGAGATGGCGGCGTTCCACGCGGAGCGCGGGGCGACGGCGACGCTGGCGTTGGCGCGGCCGCGCATTCCGTGGGGTGCGGTGGAGACGAACGAGTTCGGGCAGGTGCTGGACTTCATCGAGGCTCCGCCGTCGCCGTACCTGATCAATGCGGGGGTCTACGTGTTCGCTCCGGAGTTCACGGCGCTGCTGCCGGATCTGGGGGACCACGAGCGGACGACGTTCCCGCGGTTGGCGCGTGAGCGGCGGCTGGCGGGTTTCCCGCTGCCCCAGGGGGCGTACTGGCGGGCGATCGACACGGCGAAGGATCTGACGGAGGCGGCGCGGGAGTTGGCCGGCCGGGGCGGCTCCTGAGGCCCTCGCGGCCCCCGTACGCCCCTGGGGCCTTCCCAGCCCCCCCGTATACGTCAAGGGCCGGGGCTCGGAGCGCTGTTGGCGCTCCGGGCCCCGGCCCTTGACGGTGCGGGGGTCAGCCGAGGAGGCCTCCGACGAGGCCGGGCTTCCTGGAGGGGGCGTCGCCCCCGGAGGTGCTTCGGCTGCCGCTGCTGGAGGACGTGGGGGCCTTCGGGGCGCTCTGCTTGGAGGTGGTGCCGCTGGTCTGGCTGCCGCCGGCGCCGCGGCTGGCGGTGGGTGACTGGGAGCCGGTGCCCGTGGCTTCGCGGGTGGTGGTGCCGGTGCGTCCGGGCTTCGCGGAGGGGGCGGTGGGGCTGGGGGTGGGGTCGGCGGACTTGGTGGGCTGCTGGCTGGGCGGCTGCTGCTGGTGCTTGCTGGGCGCCTGGGGCAGCGGGGAGCCGGGCAGGTAGTTGCTGGGCTCCTGGCCGGGCCCGGGGACGGTGACGACGGTGCTGGAGCGGACGGCGCCGCCGAGGAGGGAGCCGACGAGGAGGGTGAGTCCGCAGACGACGGTGGCCATGACGGCTCCGCGGCGCAGGACGCGGCGGCGCAGGTCCCAGAGGTCGGAGCGGGGCCCGAGGGTGCGCCAGGCCTCGCCGGCGAGGCGCCCGTCGAGGGAGTAGACGGGGGCGCCGGCGATGATCAGCGGGCTCCAGGCGGCGAGGTAGATGATGTCGGGGGCGTCGTAGGCGGGGACGGTCTTCCAGCTGACGGTCATCAGCAGGGCGGCGGACAGCAGTGCGCCGAAGCAGGCGGCGAAGCGCTGCCACAGGCCGAGGACGGTGAGGACGCCGACGATGACCTGGAGGAAGGCGACGGTGAGGCCGGCGCCGACGGGGTGGGCCAGGGCGAAGTCGCGCAGGGGTTCGGCGAGGGCCCAGGGGTGGAGGGTGCGCAGCCAGGTGACCATGGATCCGCGTTCGCCGCCGTCGAAGTAGACGGGGTCGCAGAGTTTGCCCATGCCGGCGTAGATGGAGATGAAGCCGAGGAAGACGCGCAGCGGGAGGAGGACGACGCCGAGGTTCATGCGGCGGCCGGGGTAGTAGGAGGCGTGGCCGCGGCTGTCGGCGTGGCTGCGGCGGTTGGCGTCCTGGCCCGGGCCGTCTTCGTACGGGTGCTGGTCGTACGGGTCGGGGTCGTAGGGGTCGTGGCCGTACGGGGTGTGGCTGCCGGGGCCCGCGGGGTGGGCGGGGCGGGGCAGGTCCCGTACGGGTGCGAGGGGGCGGGTCTCGTCCGCTTCGCGGTCGCGGTAGGAGCGCTGTCCGATGACGGTGGGGGTGGGGACGGTGTCGCCGGCGAGGTCGTGGGCGAGGTCGACCCGGGGGATGACCTGGGTGGCGCCGTCGTCGTAGTCGTCGTGGCCGCGGCCGTGTTCGCGGACGGCCTGGAGGAGTCCGCCCATGGCCGCGGTGTCGCCGGGGGCTGATTTGCCGCTCCACACGACGGGGGCGCGGCGGCGGGCGGCCGCTGCGCCGGCGGCGGCGCCGGCCGCGGCGAGGGCGCCGCTGCGGGCGGGGATCCGGCCGGGTGCGGTCGCGGGCTTGGAACGCGCGCTCGGGCTCGGTGCGAGCCGCACGCGGAAGCTGGCGTGGTTGACGATGACCTGTGCGGGGTCGCACGGCACCTTGACCATGCTCAGCGCGGGCTGGTCGTCGAACCCTGACGTTCTGGTGTCCACACTCATCTAACCGAGTGATCAGTGTTTAGGACACTGCCTTGACAGCAGGGATGTGTCCGAGGCCCGTCAAGATCAAGCCACCCCGCCCGAAACGGGCGGGGTGGCACGCTCACGGGTCACGCCGGGTGAGCCAAGTGGCAGAGCGGCGGGCCGTTGCCGCGGCCGGTTCAGGCGCGGCGGCGGGCCGCCTCGTAGAGGACGACGCCCGCGGCGACACCGGCGTTGAGGGACTCGGCGCCGCCGGGCATCGGGATGCGGACGAGGTAGTCGCAGTTCTCGCCGACGAGGCGGCCGAGGCCCTTGCCCTCGGAGCCGACCACGATGACGACGGGGCCCGCGAGGGCGTCGAGGTCGGCGACGGAGTGCTCGCCCTCCGCGGCGAGGCCGACGACGGTCAGGCCGGCCTTCTTGTACTCCTGCAGGGCGCGGGTGAGGTTGGTGACGCGGGAGACCGGGGTCCGGGCGGCGGTGCCGGCGGAGGTCTTCCAGGCGCCCGCGGTCATGCCGGCGGCGCGCCGCTCGGGGATGACGACGCCGTGGCCGCCGAAGGCGGAGACGGAGCGGACGATGGCGCCGAGGTTGCGCGGGTCGGTGACGCCGTCGAGGGCGACGATCAGCGGGTCCTCGCCGTTGTCGTAGGCCTCGGCGGTGAGGTCCTCGGGGTGCGCGTACTCGTAGGGCGGGACCTGGAGGACCAGGCCCTGGTGGTTGAGGCCGCCGGTCATGCGGTCCAGCTCGGGGCGGGGGGCCTCCATCAGGTTGACGTTGCCGCGCTCGCCGGCCAGCTTGAGCGCCTCGCGGACGCGCTCGTCGTTGTCGATGAACTGCTGGACGTACAGGGTGGTGGCGGGTACGCCGTCGCGCAGCGCCTCGAAGACGGGGTTGCGGCCGACGACCATCTCGCTGGCGCCCTTGGGGCCGCCGCGGCGAGGTGCGGGGCGGCGCTTGGCGGCCTGCCTGGCGATGGCGTTGGAGATGCGGTACGCCTTGTGGCCCTTGCGGTCCTCGGCCTTGGGCGTGGGGCCCTTGCCCTCCAGGCCCCTGCGCCGCTGACCACCGCTGCCGACCGTGGCGCCCTTCTTGTTGGACGTGCGGCGGTTCCTGCGCTGGCTGTTCCCGGCCATGACCTCTACCTGTTTTCGTTGGTGCTGCGGTACGTACGTATGAAGAGTGTGCCGCCCGGAGGGCCGGGCGGCACAACAGAGCTGGTCCGGGCGGTGTCGCCTCAGCGGGGGCCGAGGGTCCAGCGGGGACCGGAGGGGCTGTCCTCGATGACGAGCCCGGACTGCTGGAGCTGGTCGCGGATGGCGTCGGCGGTGGCCCAGTCCTTGCGGGCGCGAGCGGACTCGCGCTGCTCCAGGACGAGCCGTACGAGGGTGTCGACGGCGCCGTGCAGGTCCTCGCCGCGGTCGGTCTCCTCGGACCAGTGCGGGTCGAGCGGGTCGAGGCCGAGGACGCCGAGCATGGCGCGCACCTCGGAGAGGCGGGCGATCGCGGCGTCCTTGTCGTCGGCGGCGAGTGCGCTGTTGCCCTGGCGGACGGTGGTGTGGACGATGGCGAGCGCCTGCGGGACGCCCAGGTCGTCGTCCATGGCCTCGGCGAAGGCCGGCGGGACCTCGGCGGCCGGTTCGACGGCCTTGCCGGCCTTCTCCACGACCCGCTGGCAGAAGCCCTCGATGCGGGCGAAGGCGGACTCGGCCTCGCGCAGGGCCTCCTCGCTGTACTCGATCATCGAGCGGTAGTGCGGGGTGCCGAGGTAGTAGCGCAGGACGATGGGGCGCCAGTTCTTGACCATCTCGGAGACGAGCACCGAGTTGCCGAGGGACTTGGACATCTTCTCGCCGGACATGGTGACCCACGCGTTGTGGACCCAGTACTGCGCGAACCCGTCGCCGAAGGCCTTGGCCTGGGCGATCTCGTTCTCGTGGTGCGGGAAGATCAGGTCCAGGCCGCCGCCGTGGATGTCGAAGGCCTCGCCGAGGTACTTGTGGGCCATGGCCGAGCACTCCAGGTGCCAGCCGGGGCGGCCGCGGCCCCACGGCGTCTCCCAGGAGGGCTCGCCGGGCTTGGCGGCCTTCCACATGGCGAAGTCGCGGGGGTCGCGCTTGCCGGTCTCCCCCTCGCCGGAGGGCTGGAGCAGGTTGTCGAGCTCCTGGTTGGACAGGCCCAGGTAGCCGGGGAAGGACCGCACGTCGAAGTAGACGTTTCCGTCCGCCTCGTAGGCGTGGCCGCGCTCGATGAGGCCGCGCATCATCTCGATCATCTCGGGGACGTGCCCGGTGGCGCGCGGCTCGTAGGTCGGGCGCAGGCAGCCGAGGGCGTCGTAGCCGTGGTTGAACGCGAGTTCGTTGGCGTAGCCGATGGACCACCAGGGGCGGCCCTGCTCCGCCGACTTGGCGATGATCTTGTCGTCGATGTCCGTGACGTTGCGGATGAAGGTCACGTCGTAGCCGCGGTAGGCGAACCAGCGGCGCATGATGTCGAAGTTCAGCCCCGAGCGGATGTGCCCGATGTGCGGGGCCGCCTGCACGGTGGCACCACAGAGGTAGATCGAGACGCAGCCCGGCACGAGCGGGGTGAAGTCGCGGATCTGCCGGGCGCTGGTGTCGTACAGGCGAATAGTCACGGGATCCAGGGTAGTGGGCCGGTGGCAGTGCCCCGCGACCCTTGGGGGGCGCGGGGCGGTCTGTCGTTGCGGTCGTGGCGCGCGGGGCCGTCCGGTACGGGCGTTCAGGCCTGGTTTGCCCGGTAGACCAGCGCGGTGGCGATGGCGGCGAGGCCTTCGGCGCGGCCGGTCAGGCCCAGGCCGTCGGTGGTGGTGCCGGAGACCGAGACGGGGGCGCCCGCGGCGGCGGCGAGCGCCTTCTGCGCTTCCTCGCGCCGCCTGCCGATCTTCGGGCGGACCCCGATCACCTGGATGGCGATGTTGCCGATCTCGAAGCCCTCGGCGCGCACGATGCGGGCGGCTTCGGCCAGGAGGGTGACGCCCGCGGCGCCGGACCACTCGGGGCGGGAGGTGCCGAAGTGGGCGCCGAGGTCGCCGACGCCGGCGGCGGAGAAGAGGGCGTCGCAGGCGGCATGGGCGGCGACGTCGCCGTCGGAGTGGCCGGCGAGGCCGTCCTCGCCCTCCCAGAGCAGGCCCGCGCACCACAGGTCGCGGCCGGTCTCGAAGGCGTGGACGTCGGTGCCGATGCCGACGAGCGGGATCAGGGGCGCGGGCGCGGCCGGGGCCGGGGCCGGGGCCGGGGACTCTCCGGGGCGTTCGGGGCTAGTAGGCATCGGTGGCCCTCCTGCGGGCGAGTACGGCCTCGGCGAGGACCAGGTCGAGCGGACGGGTGACCTTGAAGGCCTCTTCGTGGCCGGGGACCACCATGACGGTCGTGCCGAGCCGCTCCACCATCCCGGCGTCGTCGGTGGCGCCCTCGCCGTTGACGGCGATGGCCTCGTGCGCGCGCACGAGGGTGGCGAGGTCGAAGCCCTGCGGGGTCTGGACGGCGCGCAGTCGGGCGCGCTCGGGCGTGGCGACGACCGGTTCGGGCTCGCCGGGCCCGGCGGGCTCGACCTCCTTGACGGTGTCGGCCAGCGGCAGCGCGGGCACGACGGCCGGGGCGCCGTCGCGGACGGCCTCGACCACCGCGTCGACGGTGTCGACGGGGACCAGCGGGCGGGCCGCGTCGTGGATGAGGACGGAGGTGACGTCCGCGGGGAGCGCGGCGAGGCCGGCGCGCACCGACTCCTGGCGGGTGTCGCCGCCGGGGACGACGAGGACCTCGGTCCTCTCGGGCAGCGGGTGCTCGTCCAGGAGGTGGCGCACCTCGGCGGCGCCGTCGGACGGGGCCACGACGACGACCAGGGACACGGCCCGGGAGCGGGCCATCGCGCGGACGGCGTGGATGAGCATGGGGGTGCCGCCGAGGGCCCGCAGGGCCTTGGGGGCGCCGGGACCGAGGCGTACCCCGCGGCCGGCGGCCGGGATCACGGCAGCCGTGCGGTGGGGACGCGGTGCGTCAGACATCAGTAGCTCCGAGCCAGGTTTGTGACTTCGGCCGACGTGGGTATGGCCTTGGGGAGTGCCGGGTGCGACGCCCTCGCCCCCTTCCGTGACGACCGGTCGAGCCGGCTGCCCGGACCCGGTGCACGGTGCACGGCCCCCTGGGTCAGTACGGAACGGCGGTGCGGGCGGTAAAGAGGCGGTGCGGGCGGGCGGCGGAGACAGACATGCCGCAGCGCCCGGCAACAGCCCTCCCGTAAAAGAGAGGGCTTGTCATCGGGCACCGCGGCACGACTGTGTACAGGTTCGTCCGTCAGGACGCGAGAACCTCGTCGAGGAGGGCCTCGGCCTTGTCCTCGTTGGTGTTCTCGGCGAGCGCGAGCTCGCTGACCAGAATCTGGCGCGCCTTCGCGAGCATGCGCTTCTCACCCGCGGAGAGCCCGCGCTCGCGCTCGCGGCGCCACAGGTCGCGCACCACTTCGGCGACCTTGATGACGTCGCCAGAAGCGAGCTTCTCCAGATTTGCCTTGTAGCGACGGGACCAGTTCGTGGGCTCCTCGGCGTACGGTGCACGCAGCACCTCGAAGACCCGGTCCAGCCCGTCCTGGCCGACTACGTCGCGAACGCCGACGAACTCCGCATTGTCCGCAGGCACACGAACCGTCAGGTCGCCCTGGGCGACCTTGAGCACCAAGTAGGTCTTGTCCACGCCTTTGATCTGGCGAGTTTCGATGGCCTCGATCAGCGCGGCCCCGTGATGGGGATAGACCACGGTGTCGCCAACCTTGAACGTCATGTGACAGGTACCCCTTCCGTGGCTATCCAGGGTAACACGAGAACTGACTGTTATGAATGGCGTTTTCGCAGGTCAGGGCACATCTCGGGGCTTGACAACAGCGGCGGGAACGTGCTGCGGAGGGCTTCCGGAAGGGGGTATTCGCAGGTCGGAGGCGCTGTGCGGACCAGGCGAAACGGCCACGTTACACCCGGGCGGGTACCCCACCAGTGTGACGTACGTCCCGTTTTGCCGGGTTCGAAGCCGGGAAACCGAACTACTCCGTTCGACTGGGGGCCACCCGTACGGAGCGGTTCCGGCCCAATCCTGGAATTGATCACGGAGAGCCGTTCGAAGGAATCCCGGAATTGATCACAGGCCGCCCGGAGCGTGATATGCGGACGGCATGTGAACGCGGCACGAAGAGCGGGCGCGGGCGGGAGCCGGAATGGGAGATCGCGGGGGCGGCGCAGGGCCGCCCGTGCGCTGCGGAGGGTCGGGTGCGGGGGCGGGGCGGCGGCTCGGTAACCTAAGCCCGCTGACACACCCTTAGGGCGGCTTTACCTCGGTCGCCCCGAGGCCGCCATCCTTCCGTTCCGTACGTCCAAGGAGTTGCCGCCGCCGTGAGCCGCAGCCTTCGACGCGGCGCCCTCGCCGCCACCGCCGTCGTGTTCTCGATCGCCTCGCTGGCCGCGTGCGGTGCGGGCAACGACGCCCAGACGCTCCAGATCAAGCCGGACAACGCCGCCGTCACCAAGGGCGACATCAAGGTCCAGAACGCGCTGGTGATCACCCAGGGCGGCAAGGACAAGAAGGGCGGCCCCGCGGTCGTCTCGGCGACGGTCTTCAACCAGGGCGACAAGCCTCAGACCCTCGACGCGATCACCCTGCCGGGCGGCAAGGCCAAGGTCACGCTCAAGGGCCCCGAGGGCGCTGCGGGCAAGGTCGTCGTGCCGGCCGGCGGCTCCGTGGTCATCGGCGGCAAGGGCAACGCGTCCGCCGTGATCGAGGGCGGCAACGAGGCCGTGAAGAACGGCGACGCCCAGAAGGTCGTCTTCCAGCTGAGCAACGCCGGCGACGTCGAGCTCGACGCGTTCGTCGTCCCGGGCACCGGCCTGTACGCCGGCTTCGGCCCGACCGAGGCCCCGGCCGCCGGCCCCTCCGCCTCGGGCAGCCCCGCCGCCGCGCCGTCGGGCTCCCCGGCCGCGTCCCCGTCCGCCGGTGCGAGCCCCGCCGCGTCGGGCTCCCCCGCCGCGGGCGCCACCCCGGCGGGCTCCCCGTCGGCCTCCGCCTCGCACGCCGCCGGTCACTGAGGCCGCGCGGGCAGCGCAAGCAGTAGACGAGTAGACAAGGCAAGGGCCCCGTCCGCTTCAGCGGACGGGGCCCTTCCCCGTGCTGCGGGCCGCTGCGCGGGCCCCGGCCGGCTTACGGCTCGAACTTGTAGCCGAGGCCGCGGACCGTGACCAGGTAGCGCGGAGCACCCGGGTCCGGCTCGATCTTGGCGCGCAGGCGCTTGACGTGTACGTCGAGGGTCTTGGTGTCGCCCACGTAGTCCGCACCCCACACCCGGTCGATCAGCTGCATGCGGGTCAGCACGCGGCCCGCGTTGCGCAGCAGCATCTCCAGCAGGTCGAACTCCTTGAGCGGGAGGTCCACCTTTGCTCCGGCGACGGTGACCACGTGCCGGTCGACGTCCATGCGCACCGGTCCCGCCTCCAGGGCGGCCGGGGTGACCTCCTCCGGCTCGCCGCGGCGGCGCAGGACCGCGCGGATGCGCGCGACCAGCTCGCGCGAGGAGAAGGGCTTCGTGACGTAGTCGTCGGCTCCTATCTCCAGCCCGACCACCTTGTCGATCTCGCTGTCCTTGGCCGTCACCATGATCACGGGGACGTTGGAGCGGCCGCGCAGCTGCCGGCAGACCTCCGTGCCGGGCAGGCCCGGCAGCATCAGGTCGAGGAGGACGAGGTCGGCGCCGTTGCGCTCGAACTCCTCGAGCCCGTCGGGGCCGGTCGCGGCGATCGCGACCTCGAAGCCCTCCTTGCGGAGCATGTAGGACAGGGCGTCGCTGAAGGATTCCTCATCCTCGACGACGAGCACTCGGGTCACGGAAGGACCTCCGGGGCAGGGATGGCTGGTTCTGGTTCAGGCTGGGGTCGGGTGGCTGGGTGCGGGGGCCTGTTCCGCGGAGGGGGCGGCCCGGTCCGAGGGGGCGGCCGATTCCGGCAGCCTCAGGGTGAAGGTGGAGCCCTGACCCTCGGAGCTCCACACGGACACCTCCCCGCCGTGGGAGGCCGCGACATGCTTCACGATCGCAAGGCCCAGTCCGGTTCCGCCGGTGGCGCGGGAGCGGGCCGGGTCGACGCGGTAGAAGCGCTCGAAGATGCGCTCGCGGTCCTTCTCGGGGATACCGATGCCCTGGTCGGTCACGGCGAGCTCGATCAGGTCGCCGCCCGGGGCGGTGACCCGGCGGGCGGCGATCCCGACGCGGGTGCGGGCGGGGCTGTAGTTGACGGCGTTCTCGACGAGGTTGCCGAGGGCGGCGGCGAGCTGGCCGCGGTTGCCCCAGACGAACAGGTCGGAGGTGCCTCCGGAGGCCATGGTGATCTGCTTGGACGAGGCGGTGTGGCGGCACCGGTCGATGGCCTCGGCGACGAGCGTGTCCACCCTGACGGGCTCGGCGTCCTCCAGCGGGTCGTCGTTCTGGACCCGGGAGAGGTCGATGAGCTCCTGGACGAGGTTGATCAGGCGGGTGGCCTCGATCTGCATGCGGCCGGCGAAGCGGCTGACCGCCTCGGGATCGTCGGCGGCGTCCATGACGGCCTCGGACAGCAGGGAGATCGCGCCGACCGGCGTCTTCAGCTCGTGCGAGACGTTCGCGACGAAGTCGCGCCGTACGGCTTCGATGCGGCGGGCCTCGGTGAGGTCCTCCACCAGCAGCAGCACGAGCCGGGAGCCGAGCGGGGCGACGCGCGCCGAGACCGCCAGGGCCTCGCCGCGGCCGGTGCCGCGCCGGGGCAGGTCGAGCTCGACCTGGCGTATCTCGCCGTCGCGGCGGGTGTCGCGGGCCATGTGGAGCATGGGCTCCACGGCGAGCTTGCCGCCGCGGACGAGCCCGAGGGCGTACGCGGCGGAGCTGGCCTTGACGACGGCGTCGCCCTCGTCGAGGACGACGGCGGAGGAGCGGAGCACGGACAGGACGGTGTCGACGCCGGGCGGGAGCACCGCGTTGATGTCGGGGCGCATGGAGCTCCGGGTGGGGCGGGCCTGGTCGCGCTCGCTCCAGCGGAACGCCAGCATCGCGATGACGCCGGTGCAGACACCGGCGATCGCTGCAGCTGCGGCGACCGCCGCGTTCACGTCCATGTGTCCAGGTTAAGCAGGCCCAAGAGCACTTCCACAGCCGTTCGGGTGGCACCTCGAACAGTCGTCGCCCAGAGTTCACCGTGACGACGGAGTTGATTCACTTGGGGTGCCGGAGGCCGACGCGTTCGCCTCCCACCGTGGCACCGTGGGGCATGAGGCCGCACCGGCCCGGGCCCCGGGCACCAGCGCAGTAGGTCGAGAGAGGGACACCCATGCGTGACGCGTACCACGAGGAACTGGACTCGATCGGGGAGGGCCTGGTCGAGATGGCCCGGCTGGTCGGCTCCGCGATCGGGCGGGCCACGACGTCCATGCTCGACGCCGACCTGAAGCTCGCCGAGAGCGTCATCGCGGCCGACCAGAAGATCGACGACCTCCAGCACGACCTGGAGGCGCGCGCCATCGCGCTGCTGGCCCGCCAGCAGCCGGTCGCCACCGACCTGCGCATCGTCGTCACCTCGCTGCGCATGAGCGCCGACCTGGAGCGCTCGGGCGACCTGGCCCAGCACGTGGCCAAGCTGGCCCGGCTGCGCTTCCCGGACACCGCCGTCCCGCGGGACCTGCACGCGACCATCCTGGAGATGGGGCAGCTGGCGCAGCGGCTGATGGCGAAGGCGGCCGAGGTGATCATCACCAAGGACGTGGACCTGGCGCTGCAGCTGGAGACGGACGACGACGAGATGGACCAGCTGCACCGCACGCTGTTCCAGCACCTGATGGACGACCGCTGGAAGCACGGCATCGAGACGGCCGTGGACGTGACCCTGCTGGGCCGCTACTACGAGCGTTTCGCCGACCACGCGGTGTCGGTGGCCAAGCGCGTGGTGTACCTGGTGACGGGCGAGCACGCGGACGATCTGCAGCAGCCGACCGAGCCGGTCTGAGCCCCAGTGCGCCGTTGACGCGCCGGTGCGGCTGGGCATGAATGAGGGCGAGGCAGTGCAGTACGTACGCCTACCCCGTACACCGCCTGCGAGGAGGATCCATGCCCGAATCCCCCGTCCCCGTCACCCCGGAGCACGAGCAGCCGCCGAAGCCGGAGCCGCTGCGCCTGCCGCTGCTCGCGGCCTGCGGCTGCGGCTCGGGGTGCGGCTGCGGCTGCCAGTCCGGCGCCCCCTGCCAGTGCGGCGGGTGACGGACGGCACCGCCACCCGTGCCAACGTCCGGGGCCCCTGTCGGCGCATCACCGCCGGCAGGGGCCCCGTCCGCAGTCGCTACTTCTTCTTGCCCTGGTTCTTGACGGCCTCGATGGCGGCCGCGGCGGCCTCCGGGTCGAGGTAGGTGCCGCCCGGGTTGAGGGGCTTGAAGTCGGCGTCGAGCTCGTAGGAGAGCGGGATGCCGGTGGGGATGTTCAGGCCCGCGATGTCGGCGTCGGAGATGCCGTCGAGGTGCTTGACCAGGGCGCGCAGGGAGTTGCCGTGCGCGGCGACCAGGACGGTGCGGCCGGCCAGCAGGTCCGGGACGATGCCGTCGTACCAGTACGGGAGCATGCGGACGACGACGTCCTTCAGGCACTCCGTCCTCGGGCGCAGCTCCGGCGGGATGGAGGAGTAGCGCGGGTCCTCGGACTGGGAGAACTCGGTGCCGTCCTCGAGGGCCGGCGGCGGCGTGTCGTACGAGCGGCGCCACAGCATGAACTGCTCCTCGCCGAACTCGGCGAGCGTCTGGGCCTTGTCCTTGCCCTGGAGGGCGCCGTAGTGGCGCTCGTTCAGGCGCCAGGAGCGGTGGACCGGGATCCAGTGGCGGTCGGCGGCCTCCAGGGCCAGCTGCGCGGTGCGGATGGCGCGCTTCTGGAGGGAGGTGTGCACGACGTCGGGGAGCAGGCCGGCGTCCTTGAGCAGCTCACCGCCGCGGACCGCCTCCTTCTCGCCCTTCTCGTTGAGGTTGACGTCCACCCAGCCGGTGAACAGGTTCTTGGCGTTCCACTCGCTCTCGCCGTGGCGGAGGAGGATCAGCTTGTACGGTGCGTCGGCCATGCGTCCGAGCCTAATGGACGCGCCCGGGCCGCTGCGCCGGTGCCCCGGGCCCCGGTGGATTGACGCCGGGCGTCAATCCGGTGGCTTGCGGTGGCCGGTGATCGTAGGGTGCCGGGGGCAGCAGGGCCACTTACATCGCCGGGGGGATTCCGTATGTCCGTGGGAAGTCTGAGACGCGCGTTGCGCGAGAGCGTGGCGGGGCTGCCGCGGGAGTTCTGGTGGCTGTGGACGAGCACGCTGGTCAACCGGCTCGGGGCCTTCGTCGCCACCTTCATGGCCCTGTACCTGACGCTGGAGCGGGGCTACTCGGCCTCGTACGCGGGACTCGTCGCGGCCCTGCACGGGCTGGGCGGCGTGGTCTCGGCGCTGGTGGCGGGGGTGATGACCGACCGGCTGGGGCGGCGCCCGACGCTGGTCGCGGCGAACGTCTCGACCGCGTTCTCGGTGGCGCTGCTGGGGTTCATGGAGCATCCGGCGGCGATCGCGGCGGTGGCGCTGCTGGTGGGCATGGCCTCGAACGCCTCGCGTCCGGCGGTGTCGGCGATGATGGCCGACATCGTCCGGCCCGAGGACCGGGTGCGGGCCTTCGCGCTGAACTACTGGGCGATCAACCTGGGCTTCGCGATCAGCTCGACGGCGGCGGGGCTGGTCGCCGAGTACAGCTACCTCGCCGGGTTCCTGGGCGAGGCGGCGCTGACGCTGCTGTGTGCGGTGCTGGTGTACGCGAAGCTGCCGGAGTCCCGGCCCGAACCGGTGGGCGCCGCGGGGGGCGGGGCCTTGCGCCCCGAGCCGGCGGTCGGGCTGGGGAGCGTGCTGCGCGACGGGCGGTTCATGGGCGTGGTCGGGCTGTCGTTCCTGATCTCGCTGATCTTCACGCAGGGCTCGGTCGGGCTGCCGGTCGCGATGGGCGCCGCGGGGTTCTCGCCGGGGGACTACGGGCTGGCGATCGCCGTGAACGGCCTGCTGATCGTGGCCCTGCAGATCCCGGTGACCCGGTTCATCGAGCACCGGGACCCGCAGGTGCTGCTGGTGGTCTCGGCGCTGCTGGCGGGGTACGGGTTCGCGCTGACGGCCTTCGCCGGGTCGCTGTGGGCGTACGCGCTGACGGTGTGCGTGTGGACGCTGGCGGAGATCGTGAACTCGCCGACGCAGATGGGGCTGGTCGTGCGGTTGTCGCCGGTGCGGGGGCGGGGGCGCTACCAGGGGGTGTACACCATGTCCTGGTCGGTGGCGTCGCTGATCGCACCGCTGATGGCGGGGTACGTGATCGACCGGTACGGGGCGGGGTGGCTGTGGGGCGCCACCGGTGTCCTGGGCACGGTGACGGCGGTGGGCTACTGGCTCTTGATGCGGCGCCTCCCGCCCGAGCCGAGCCCGCTGTCCGCCTCGGGCGGCACCACCCCGGCCGCCGCCCCGGCCCCGGCTCCGGCCGCCCAGCCGTAGCCCCGCGGGCCCGCCGCCAACCCTTCGCGCAGTTCCCCGCACCCCTGACGGGGCGCCTCCAGGGCACCACCCCAGGGGCGCGGGGAACTGCGCGAACAGCCACGGCCGGTCCGCAGGCGACAGACCACCGCCAGCCCCCCAGGGGCGCGGGGAACTGCGCGAACAGCCAGCCACGGTCCGCAGGGCGGGAGGCCGCCGCCGGGCCCCCGGCGCGCGGGGGCTGCGCGAGTGGCCACGGCCGGTCCGCAGGCGGCGGGTCGGCGCCGGGGCGCTGTCAGGGGGTCGGCTGGGTGAGGTGGCGGAAGGCGTCCAGGTTGCGGGTGGACTCGCCGCGGGCGGTCCGCCACTCGTACTCCCGGCGGATGGCGCTCGCGAAGCCCAGCTCCAGGAGGGTGTTGAAGGCGCCGTCGGCGGCTTCGAGGACCGTGCCCAGCAGCTGGTCCAGGTCCGCCGGGGTGACCACCGCCAGCGGAAGGCGGGCCGTGAGGTAGATGTCGCCGAGGCGGTCCACGGCGTAGGCCATCCCGTACAGCTTGAGGTTGCGTTCCAGCAGCCACCGGTGGACGCCGGCCTCGTTCTCGTCGGGATGGCGGATCACGAAGGCGTTGACGGACAGCGAGTGCCGGCCGACCTTGAGCGAGCAGGTCGTGGACAGCTTGCGGGTGCCGGGCAGCTGGACGACGTACGTGCCCGGCTCGGGGCTCTCCCAGCTCAGTTCCGCGCCGTTGAGCGCGCTCTCGATGATCGCGGCGGTGTCAGCCATGGTGGGAGCGTACGCGACGGCGGTGATCATGCATCGCCGCGGTGTACACGTCCGCCGTGCCTCCGGCGGCGGTGTCCCAGCCGAAGAACCCGGCGTGCCGTGCGGCCTCCCCGCCCATGCGGGCGCTGAGCCCGGGGTCGTCGACGAAGCGGCGCAGCTCGCGGGCGTAGTCGACCGGGTCGTGGCCGGGGACGAGGATGCCGGTGACGCCGTCGTTGACGGCCACGGGCAGTCCGCCGACCTCGGCGGCCAGTACGGGGGTGCCGGTGGCCTGGGCCTCGATCGCGACGAGCCCGAAGGACTCGCTGTAGGACGGCATGACCAGGACGGACGCCGCGCGGAACCAGTCGGCCAGGCGGTCCTGGGCGACCGGCGGGTGGAAGTGCACGAGGTCGGCGATGCCGAGCCGGGCGGCGAGCTTCTGCAGGCCCTCGGGCTTGGCGAGGCCGCTGCCGCTGGGGCCGCCGACGACGGGGACGAAGAGGCGGCGGCGCAGGTCGGGGTCCTGGTCGACGAGCGCGGCGACGGCGCGCAGCAGGACGTCGGGGGCCTTGAGCGGCTGGATGCGGCCGGCGAAGAGGGGTATGACGGCGTCCTGCGGCAGGCCGAGGCGGGCGCGGGCGGCGGCGCGGCCGTCGCCGACGGTGAAGCGGTCGAGGTTCACGCCGGGGTGGACGACGGCGACCTTGGCGGGGTCGGCGTCGTAGTGCCGGACCAGCTCCTCGGCCTCCTCGGTGGTGTTGGCGATGAGCCGGTCGGCGGCGGCGACGATCTGGGTCTCGCCGATGACGCGGGCGGGCGGCTCGGGGGTGTCCCCCTCGGCGAGGGCGGCGTTCTTGACCTTGGCCATGGTGTGCATGGCGTGGACGAGGGGGACGCCCCAGCGCTGGGCGGCGAGCCAGCCGACGTGTCCGGAGAGCCAGTAGTGGGAGTGGACGAGGTCGTAGTGGCCGGGGCGGTGGCCGGCCCAGGCCTGCATCACGCCGTGGGTGAAGGCGCACAGCTGGGCGGGGAGCTCTTCCTTGGCCAGGCCTTCGTAGGGGCCGGCGTCGATGTGCCGGACGAGGACGCCGGGGGCGAGCTCGACGGCGGGCGGCAGGCCTCCCTCGGAGGCGCGGGTGAAGATCTCGACCTCGATGTTGATGGCGGCGAGGCGCTTGGCCAGTTCCACGATGTACACGTTCATCCCGCCGGCGTCGCCGGTCCCGGGCTGGTGCAGCGGCGAGGTGTGCACGCTGAGCATGGCGACGCGGCGCGGCCTGCGGTGGTGGCCGACGGACGGGATGCGCAGGCGGGGGGCGTCGTGGCGGGTGCCGCGGACGGCGGCGATCCGGCCGCCGAGGCTGCCGCCGATGCGGGACACGTACTGGCTCAAGGGAGCAGTTCCTCTCGCTCGGATCTCGCTCGGACGACAGCTGGTGCGGGGGACGGCAGGCGCAGGGCATGCCGACGGGGGCGCACCGGGCGCCCTTCTAGGAGTGCAACCCGGACGGCCGCCCCCTGCATTCCGGGCGTGGCGGATTTTTCCTTCGCGATCTGCCCGGTTTTCCTGCGGCGGGCGCCCTCCGCTTACGCTCGGCGCATGTCCCGGCACTCCACTCCGCCCCCCTCCCGCACCGGCGGCACGGGCCGCAGCGGCCGCGGCGGCGAGCCTGGCCGCCCGGTGGGGACGGTGACGCGCGGTACGACGAACCCGAACCGGCTGCGCCGCATGGACCGCTGGATCGCGGCGGTGCACGGGCCGGCGCTGCGGCGGGCCGGGGCGCCGGTGGCGGTGGACCTGGGCTACGGGGCGGCGCCGTGGACGGCGGTGGAGCTGCTGGCGCGGCTGCGGGAGGCGGCGCCGCGGGTGCGGGTGGTCGGCATCGAGATCGAGCCGGCGCGGGTCGCGGCGGCGAAGCCGTACGAGCGCGAGGGGCTCGCCTTCCGGCACGGCGGGTTCGAGGTGCCGCTGGAGGGCGGGGCGCGGCCGGCGCTGATCCGGGCGGCGAACGTGCTGCGCCAGTACGACGAGGAGCAGGTGGCCGCGGTCTGGGAACGGCTGTGCGCCCGGCTGGCCCCGGAGGGGCTGCTGGTGGAGGGCACCTGTGACGAGATCGGGCGGCGGCACGTGTGGGTCGCGTTGGGGCCCGAGGGGGCGCGCACGGTGACGTTCGCGACCCGGCTGGGGTCCCTGGAGCGCCCGTCGGACCTGGCGGAGCGGCTGCCGAAGGCGCTGATCCACCGCAACGTGCCGGGCGAGCCGGTGCACGCGTTCCTGCGGGACTTCGACCGGGCCTGGGCGGCGGCCGCGCCGTACGCCTCGTACGGGGCACGGCAGCGCTGGATCCGCACGGCACGGGCGCTGGCCGCGGACTGGCCGCTGACGGACGGTCCGAAGCGGTGGCGGCAGGGGGAGCTGACGGTGCGTTGGGAGGCGCTGCGCCCGGCGGGGTGAATGTCGGCGGACGGGGAACGGGTGGCCGGGGCGGACCGTTGAGCTGTCCGGGCCGGGGGTTGGGGGACCGGCCGGGGCGGGGCCGAAGATCCGGAGGGCGTCCGTGAGGGTGTTGGATTTCTCCGAGTCGTGGCACCATCCCGAGGGCAGCGAAAGTTACTGATGAATAGTCAGATTCGCATCTTGGGGGGACCATGGGGACCGTGGAGCCGAGGCGGCGGCGCAGGAACGCCTCCGCCCTGACGCTGCTGTGCGCGACGGCGCTGCTCGCGGTGACGGCTCTGACCGGGACGGCGCAGGCCGCGCCGCTTCCCGAACCGGGCGCCACCTCCCTGGAGCAGGTCCGCAAGGAGATCGAGGACCTCTACCGCCAGGCGGGCACGGCCACCGACGCCTACAACCAGGCCGAGAGCGAGGCCAAGGCACAGTCCGACAAGATCGTCGAGATCGCCAAGCAGGTCGTCGCCGGCCAGGACCGCATCAGCTCCCTGAAGAACCGCGCCGGGGCCGCCGCCCGCGCCCAGTACCGCTCCAACGGGCTGCCGCCGCAGGCCCGGCTGGCGCTGAGCGGCAGCCCGAGCCAGTTCCTGGACGGGGCGGACCGCATCCGCCAGGGCGAGAAGGCCACCACCGACCTGCTGTCGGAGATGAACCGGACGCAGACCGCGCTGCAGCAGTACGCCAAGGACGCCAACGCCGAATGGCAGAAGCTCGAGGCGAACCGGGTCAAGAAGGAGGCCTCGAAGAAGGAGATCGAGGCCAAGATCAAGGCGGCGGAGGAGCTGGAGAACAAGCTGGCGGCCGAGGAGAAGGCCCGGCTGCTCCAACTGGAGCAGGACGCCCAGTACCGGGCGCAGACGGCCTGGCTCTCGACCGGCGTGCTGAAGGAGATCAACAGCTCGGCCTCGGAGGCGGGCAGGAAGGCGGTGCAGTTCGCCACCGCCCAGATCGGCAAGCCGTACGTCTGGGGCGCCGTCGGACCGGCCTCGTACGACTGCTCGGGGCTGACCTCGCAGGCCTGGAAGGCGGCGGGCCGGGGCATCCCGCGCACCTCGCAGGAGCAGCTGCGGCTGCTGCCGAAGGTCGCCCTCAAGGACATGCGCCCCGGCGACCTGATCATCTACTTCGACGACGCGAGCCACGTCGGGATGTACGTGGGCGACGGCGCGATCGTCCACGCGCCGCGCCCCGGCCGCAACGTCACCCTGGCCGGCGCCGGCTCCATGCCGATCAAGGCGGTCGTCCGCCCGGACGCGTGACGGGCGTGCGCCCGGACGGCTGACGGGCGTGCACCGGGCGCGCCCGGCCCCCCGGCGGCCGGGCCGCCCGACGGCCGGGCGCGCCCGGTGCAACCGTGCAGGTGTGGGCAACGTCTCGCTGGGCGGGACGAGGACGTCCCCCGCCGTGACGTTGGTCATTCGGCGAGGAGGATTTTCCCCCGCAACAACGGCATATGCCGCTGTCCTCGGCCCGGAGCGCCATTCCGCTCGGCCGCCGCGGACCGCTAGGGTCGGCCGGACGAGCGCACCCTCGGGGGGAGGGAAGGAACCGGAGACGATGTCCGTACCCGTACCGCGGCAGAGGGAGACCCCCGCCACGGGGAGCGGTCAGGCGGTCCTGCCCCAGGCATCCCTGACGCTGCTGGTGATCGAGGACGATCCCGCCGGCGGGCTCACCGTCCCCGAGATCCTCGACGCCGACCGGCACCGCATCCGGCTGCGCACCGCCCGCAACCTCACCGAGGCCGCACGGCTGCTCACCCCGGACGTCCACTGCATCCTGCTGGACCTGGCGCTCCCGGAACCGGGGACCGCCTCCCGCGCCCAGGCCTCCGCCGCCCCCTCGGCCGCCCACGGCGCCGGCGCCGCGGACACCGTGCAGGCCGCGGCCACGGACCAGCTCGACACCCTCCGCCGGGTCCTGGCCCTCGCCCCGCGCCACGCCGTCCTCGTCCTGACCGGCGAGGCCGACGCCGAGCGCGCCGCCGAGGCCGTGCGCGTCGGCGCGCAGGACTTCCTCTTCCGCGACGAGCTGGACGGCCGGCTGCTGAGCCGCGCCATCCGCTACGCGGTGGAGAGAAAGCGGGCCGACATCGCCCAGTACAAGCTTGCAGAATCGAAACTGCGGGCCCAGGAGAACGCCCGCCTCGAACGCGGTCTGCTCCCCACTCCGCTCCTGGAGGGCTCCGACCTCCGCTTCGCCGCCCGCTACCGCCCCGGCCGCAGCCGCGCCCTGCTCGGCGGCGACTTCTACGACACCGTCCGCACCCCCGACGGCACCGTCCACGCCATGATCGGCGACGTGTGCGGCCACGGCCCCGACGAGGCCGCCCTCGGCGTCGAGCTGCGCATCGCCTGGCGCGCCCTGACGCTCGCGGGCCTGTGCGGCGACGACCTGCTGGCCACGCTCCAGGAGGTGCTGGAGGTCGAGCGCCCCTGCGAGGAGATCTTCGCGACCCTGTGCACGGTGGACATCTCCCCCGACGGCCGCCGCGCCGGCCTGTGCCTGGCCGGCCACCCGGCACCGCTGGTGTCGCGGCCGGGCCGGCCGGCGCGGCTGCTCCCGTACGAGAACAGCGGCCCGGCCCTCGGCCTGCTGCCCAAGGCGCGCTGGCCGCGCCGCCAGGTCGAGCTGGGCGGCACCTGGAGCCTGATGCTGTACACCGACGGCCTGATCGAGGGCCGCATCGGGGAGGGCAAGGAGCGGCTCGGCCAGGACGGGATGGTCGAGATGATCAACCGGCACCTGGCGCGCGGCCTGAGCGGGGAGGGCCTGCTGGAGGCGTCCGTCACCGAGGCCCGGCGTCTGAACGGCGGCGAACTCACCGACGACGTCGCCGTCGTCCTGCTCTCGCGCAACGAGGCCTGACCGCGGGGCCGGGAGCCAGGACCGGGGCCGGGGCGTGGGGCCTGGGGCCGGGGCGTGGGGCCGGAACGCCCGGGAGCGGCTGCGGCCCGGCGGCTACCGGCCGCCGTTGTAGGGACCGTACGGGCCGTCGCTGCTGCTGCCGCCCCGGCGCGGGCCGCCGCCCGAGACCTGCTTGAGCGCCGGCCGGACGTCGACGAGGAACACGATGGTCGCCACCAGACCGGCGATCTGCAGGAAGAGCATCCCCAGGAAGAAGTCCACCAGCACGGTGACCCCGAGGATGACCAGCCAGAACGTCTTGGTCTGCTTGTCGGCGGCGCGGTACGCGTCCTGCCGGGCCAGCAGCGCGAGGACGAAGGCCACCACGGCGAGCGCCAGCATGGCGAACCCGAGCAACGGGAGAACCCCGTTATCGAACCCGTTCATCAACATCGACCCGACCGCCTTCTCCTGCGTGGCACGTCTGGTGCCCTCTGCCTCCACGCTACCGGCAGAGGGGTCCTCACCACGGACAACGGGCCGGACACCGTGCAGGTGCCCGGCCCGTGGCCCCGCTGTGCGCGGCCGCCGCTCAGGCCCCGTCGCCCGCCAGCTTCTTGGCGGGGGTCTTGCGGGTGGTGGTGCGGCGCGCGGCCGGCCTGTCCCCGTCGCCCTCGGCCTCGGCCTCGGCCGAGGAGTCGGCGGGGGCCGCGGCCGGCTCCGGCTCGACGGCGACCGCGATGTCGACGATCTCCTCCGAGACACCGCCGCGCCAGGTCCGCACGGCCTGCTCCCCGCGCTCGGCGACCCGGTCGTAGGTCTCCTTGGCGCGCACCGCGTACTCGGCGGCCACGCCGACCCCGCGCAGCGCCAGGTCCTGGGCCGTCTCGCCGATCTTCTTCGCGTCGATCGCGCCGATCACCTCGGCGACCTTGGCGGTGACGGCCTCCTGGGCCTCCCGGGCCTTCTGCTGAACGATCTTCGGGTCGGTGTTCTTCACCGCCTCGATGCGCGCGGGCGCCTCGGCGCGCAGCTGCTCGATGAGGCCGGGCACCTTCTTGGCCTGCTCCACCGCGATGTCGGCGGTGCCGGCGGCGAAGTAGAGCGGGGTCGGGTCGGCGAGGGTCTTCTTCAGGTCATCGGCGATGGCCATGTGGCTGGTCCTCCCGGATCAGTTCAGTTCGTGGAGTGCTTCTCTTCGCCCGCGGCGGCCGGCTCGGCTTCGGCCCCGGTGTCGGTCTCGGCCGCGTTCTCCTTGCGGAACGACTCGTAGATCTGGAGCAGCACCTGCTTCTGCCGCTCGTTGATGGACGGATCGGCGAGTATGGCGGCCCGCGTCTCCACCTCGTCCCGGTCCCGCTCGTCGAGGATGCCGGCCTGCACGTACAGCGTCTCCGCGGAGATGCGCAGCGCCCTGGCGAGCTGCTGGAGGATGTCCGCGCTCGGCTTGCGCAGCCCGCGCTCGATCTGGCTCAGGTACGGATTCGACACCCCCGCCGCATCGGCCAGCTGCCGCAGCGAGAGCTGGGCGTGCCGCCGCTGCTCGCGGAGGTACTCGCCGAGATTTCCGACGTTGAGCGATGCCATGCGTGGATACTGCCGCACCCCGCTAACTATTGCAAGCGCCTGCTTGCAAAAGCACCCACCCGTGCGCGGCGGCCCGCCGTCTGATCTACTCCTGCGGACGGACCGCCGGAGGGGGAGAAGCGATGGGCGTTCTGAGCGACTACTTCCGCGCGCCGGATGCCGCCTCGGTCGTGCGGGCGCTGGAGCAGGCGGACGGCGGGTCCCCCCTCTTCGCGGAGCCGCCTGCGTTCGACGGGGTCGAGGCCAAGCGCGTGGACCCCACCGTCGTGCTCGCGCAGCTGGTCGCCGCCATCCGCCAGGTCGAGTGGCGGGTGGACCTGGTGGAGGAGACGACCGTGTGGCCGACGTCCCCGGCTCCCGGCCCGGACGGCCCGGTGGACGAGGACGACCCCTGGATGACGGGGCCGTGGGTGTCGGAACTCCACCTCCCGGCACGGGACACCCTGGCCGGGGTGCGCGACCTCGACATACCGGCCGCCGTCGCCCGATGGGTGCGGGCCGAGGAGCTGCAGGGAGCACGCTCCGAAGACATGCAGCCCCTGGCCGAAGAGCTCGTCCTCCTGGCGAGGCGGGCCCGGAGCGCCGACGAGCGGCTCTACTGCTGGATGTCGCTGTAGGGCGTCGGCCGATGTTCGAGCTGTTGCCCGGGGTCGGGGTGCGGTTGCCCGGCGGGGCCGGGGTGCTGGGGTTCGGGGCGGGGACGGACGAGGTGCGGGAGGTGCTCGGCCGGCTCGGGGCGGTGCGGGCCGCCGCCGGCGGGGCGTGGGCGTACCGGGTGCGGTGGGGCGGGGTCGAGGTGACCGCCCGGCCGGGCGGCGGGGCGGGGCTGGAGGCCGTGACGCTGGCCGCGAGGGACGCGCCCGTCGCGCCCGTCGCGCTCGGCGACCTCGATCTGTTCGGCTACCCGGCCGCCGAGGTGGTCGAGGCGCTCGGGGAGGGCCCGTACCCCGGGCTCCGGCTCGGGAGCGCCGACCCGGCCCGTCCGCTGCCCTCGGTCACGCTGCGCGCGCAGCCGCCGGCCACCGGGGCGCCGGAGGCCGACGTCGAGGCGTACGCCGCCCTGTGGACCACCGAGCGGGACGCGTGGCGGCTGGAGGACACCGGCAGCGGGTACCTGATCGTACGGAAGGGGGACCCGGAGATGGACCTGGTGGTCTGTCACCCCGGGCTGGCCGAGGAGCTCGTCGCGCGGATGCTCGCGGCCGGCGTCGAGGTCGTCACGGTCTGAGGGGCCGGGGGCGGCGTGAAGCCCTTGGCGAGGAGGCGGACGGCCAGGGCCAGTTCCCAGGCGAAGACCGGCAGGGCGGCCAGGGAGCCCCAGGCCGAGAGCTGCGCGTAGGCGCCGAACAGGACCGCGGCCGCCGAGGCGAAGATCAGCGGGCCGCCGACCAGGCCGAGGACGGCGACGGGGCGCGGCACCAGCCGCGAGCGGTACATCAGATACGCCACCAGCGTCGTGTTGGCGCCCAGGACGAAGTTCGGGCCGAGCAGGAACGTCCAGTCGTGGACCGCCACCAGGGCCCGGCCGGCCACCAGGAGCGCATCCGGAGCCTGCGGCGGGCCGCCGCGCAGGGTCGTGACCGCGAGGAGGGCGACGATGCCGACGCAGATGACCGCGGCCTCGAGGGTGCGCAGGCCGAGGTAGCCCACCGCGGCGCCTTCGCCGTACCGGCGGGCCACGGGGTACAGGGCGAGGGCCGTGCCGACGACCGCCAGGGCGAGGACCACCTCGCACAGGGCGCCCAGCAGGACGCGGGTGTCCGGGCCGGCCCCGGTGACGTAGGCCGCGTCGTGCAGGACGGGGCCGTACAGGGCGAGGCCGCCGATCGAGGCGACGTGGGTGAGCAGGAAGCACAGGCCCGCGGCGGTCGCGAGCCTTCTCGTGGGCGGGGCCGTCATGGTCGCTCCTTCGCCGGGACATGAGGTGTACGGCGTACACCTGCGGCGGCCACGGTAGGGTGTACGGCGTACACTCGTCAAGGAGCGGGAGGCACGGGGGACATGGCCGGGCAGAGCAGCGCCAGCGGCGGCGGCGGGCGCCGTACGCCCCTCAGCAGGGACCGGGTCCTGCGGGCCGCCGTGGCGTTCGCCGACCGGTCCGGGATCGATGCGCTGAGCATGCGCAGCCTCGCTCAGGAGCTCGGCGTCGTGCCGATGGCGCTGTACAAGCACGTGGCCAACAAGGAGGAGCTCCTCGACGGCATGCTCGACGCGGTCCTCGCGGAGATCGGCCCGACGCCGGGCGGTGCCGCGTGGAAGGACGCGGTACGGGGGCGGCTGCTGTCGGCCCGGGAGGTCCTGCTGCGCCACCCGTGGGCTCCGCAGGTCATCGGGTCGCGGAGCGGGCCGACGCCCGGGGCGCTCGCCCATGTGGACGGCGTCATCGGGCTGTTCCTCGCCGGGGGGCTCAGCGCCGACCTCACGCACCACGCGATGCATGCGCTGGGCAGCCGGGTGTGGGGGTTCACGCAGGAGCTGCTGCCCGCCGGTGCCGAAGCCGAGCAGCAGGAGCGGCAGGAGGAGCTGGAGGAGCAGGCGGCCCTGCTCGCCGCCCGGTATCCGCACATCGCCGGGATCGTGGCCTCCCGGACGCACGACGCCGGGTCGGTCGTGGCCGGCCAGGGCTGCGACGACCGCTTCGAGTTCGAGTTCGCCCTCGACCTCCTCCTCGACGGGGTCGAACGCCTCCACGACCGGGGCTGGAGCTCTCAGGCTCCGTGACGGCGGTGGTACGAGACCGTCACCGCGGCCAGGAGCGGGGCCCAGGCGACCAGGGGCAGGTAGAGGAATCCGACGACGGTGGCGCCGAGCGGGGTCATGTCCGGGTGCGGCAGCGTCCCATACAGGGCGAACGGCGTCCAGGCGACGGCCAGGGCGGCGGCCGCCGCGCCCGCCACGGCCGTGACGGCCCGGGGTGAGACCGGTCGGCCGCGCCACCGCCGTCCCCGCGGCCGCACCAGGACGAGGGTGAGCAGGGCCAGCAGCTCGGTGCCGATGCTGAGGCAGGCGACGTGGAGCCGGCCCCAGCCGGGTATGCCGGCGGCGGCGTAGCCGGCCTCGGTGTACCCGGCCAGGAACCCGGCCGCGAGCAGCAGCCGCCAGATCCCGGACGGCAGCGTCACGAGGGCCACGGCATGCGCGGCCCCCACGGCCCAGCGGGGTG
Organism: Streptomyces sp. NPDC046866; assembly: GCF_040704625.1. Lineage (NCBI taxonomy): Bacteria > Bacillati > Actinomycetota > Actinomycetes > Kitasatosporales > Streptomycetaceae > Streptomyces > Streptomyces sp. NPDC046866. The sequence continues at coordinate 52,801 of NZ_JBEYXN010000003.1, read as the reverse complement.
CGGGCGGGGCGGGGTGGTTTGCCTGAGGCTGTGTCATGCGGTCCAGCCTGCCGTCGGCTTCGCGGCTCGGCGTCGGCCGTGCGGACGGGACGCGGGGATGCCGCGGAAGGACCCCCGAAACCGCCCCTCCCCCGTTCGGGTGACCCCGAGCTCCGCCCTGTTCGGGTGCCCCCGGGCTCCGCCCGGCCCCGCGCCTCAATCGCCGGCGGGGCTGAATCTGCCGCCCCCGCCCCGTGCGTCGGCGAAGCCGGCCTTCGAAGCCGAGGGCCGGCAACTCCAGCCCCGCCGGCGATTGAGGCGGGGGTGGGGCAGCGCCCCGAGGCGTCAGGACGGGCGGGTGGCGATGGCTACCGTGGCCCAGTGGTCCTCCGACGTGGCCGTGCGGGACCGGAGGCCGGCGGCAGCAAGGGCTTCGGCCGTGCGGGCGGCCTGGTGGGCGCTCGTCTCGATCAGCAGATGGCCGCCCGGCGCAAGCCACGGCAGGGCGCCCGCCGCGACCCGGCGGTGGACGTCCAGCCCGTCCTGCCCGCCGTCCAGCGAGACGAGCGGCTCGTGGTCGCGGGCCTCCCCCGGCAGCAGCGGGATCTCCCCCGTCGGCACGTACGGCGCGTTGACCACCAGCACGTCCACCCGCCCCCGCAGCCCCTCCGGCAACGCCTCGTACAGGTCGCCCTCGTGGACCCGGCCCCCGTACGGGGCCACGTTCAGCCGCGCGTACGCCAGCGCCGCCGGGTCGATGTCCGCCACGTGCAGCTCCACTCCGGCACCCAGCTGCGCCGCGACGGCCGCGCCGAGGGCGCCCACCCCGCAGCACAGGTCCAGCACCACCGCACCCGGCCGTCCGGCCGCCAGCGCCACCGCCTCGCGCACCAGGAACTCGGTGCGCCGGCGCGGTACGAACGCCCCCGCCCCCACCCGCACCCGCAGCCCGCAGAACTCCGCCCAGCCGACGACGTGTTCCAGCGGTTCGCCGCCGGCCCGGCGGGCCACCAGGGCCGCCAGGTGGGCGTCGTCCTCCGCGGCCGCGGCCAGCAGCTCCGCCTCCTCCTCCGCGAAGACGCAGCCCGCCGCGCGCAGCGCGTCCACCACCGATGTCATCGAAGCCATCCTCACGTGCTTTATGTTCGCGCAGGTCAGAACACGTCTGGGCACCAGGGGCGCCGGGCGGTCCGGAACACCGCGTCCGCCAGCTCCAGCGCGCCCGGCCGCTCCTCGGCCACCTCCCCGAGCGCGCCGAGCCGCACGGCGGACTCGTCGCCCAGGTAGAGGGAGCCGAGCGCGGAGGCGCCGAGGGTGAGGTCCGCGGGCTCGTCGGTGCGGGTGCAGGTGCCCTTGCCCGCGTCGAGCCGGTAGCGGCCGGCGGCCGGCCCGCCCGGGTCGGCGACGTCGAGGACGAGCGTGGCGGGCACCGCGTACGTCCGCGCGCCCAGCGCCCGTACGACGTCCAGCACCCGCACCCACAGGAAGTCCGCGGCCGTCACCAGGCGGGCCGCACGCGGGTCGGGCAGCAGCCGGGGCACCAGGTCGTCGGGGGCGCGGTAGCCGGTGCGCACCTTCAGCACCCAGTCGATGGAGCACAGGAAGTGCCACAGGGCGCGCTCGGCGGCCGGCGTGGCCGCGAGCAGCTCCTTGACCTGGAGCGTGTTCAGCGGGACCTTGGCGTCCGTCCAGTGGCCGTCGGCCGCGTACGCGACCAGTCCCTGCACCGCGCCGTCCGCCGACCGGTACACGGCCTGCATCGTGGGCCGGTACGGGCGGTACGAGGTCTCCTCCAGGCCCGTGGCCAGGTTCCACCAGCGCTGGTCGCGGCTGACCATGCCGTGGCGGACGGACCGCATCCGCTCGTGCAGCGCGGGGCCCACCCGGCGCGCCTCCGCGACGTCCACGAGGTCGATGCGGCCGCCGTCCCCGGGACCCGACCAGCGCGGGTCGAGTCCGGTGCGCGGGACGTCGATCTCCCATTCCGAGACGGATGCCGCGGGCCCGTACCCGTACCGCCCGTAGATCGGGTACTCGGCGGCTATCAGCGTGGACAGCACGTCGCCGCGGGCGGTGGAGGCGGCCAGTTCCGCGGCCATCATCCGGGTCAGCAGGCCCTGGCGGCGGTGCGTGGGCAGGACGGTGACGTTGGTCAGGGCGCTGGAGGGGACCGCGGCCCCGCCGGGCACCGTGACCTCCTGCCGGAAGGAGCGCAGGGTGGCCACGCAGGCGCCGGTGTCGGGGTCGAAGGCGCCGTGGGCGCGGGTGAGGTCGCTGTACCGGGCCCGCTGGGCGACGTCGGAGTCCGTCGGCGGAGCGGCGGTGAGGAAACCGGTGTTCACGGTCCCCAGCCAGGCGGGCAGTTCGGATTCGGCGATCGGCCGGACGACAGCGCTCATGGCCGGTCACGCTAACCGGCCCGCCCGCGCCGCGTCGCCGCATTTTCCCCCGCCTGCGCCCCGGGGCGGCACCGGGACCGGGCCCCGCTCACGCCAGCAGGTCGTCCACCTGGGCCTCGCCGTCCCGGTAGCGCCGGGTGATCTCCGCGGTGCAGTCGTCCACCGTGCGCTGCAGCTGCTGCCGGCGCCGCGAGACCTGCTGCTCGTACCCCACCAGGGCGGCCATCGCGTCGTGCAGTTCGCCGTCCGTGCGGGCGTCGAGGTCCGACAGCTCGACGTCGGACAGCATCTGCGCCGCCAACAGCCGGTACTCCTCGCTGTGCGGGGTGCCCAGCGTGACGTGCCGGGCGGAGGCGCTGCGGCTGCTCGGGGCGTCGGCGAGGATCTCCGAGAGCCGGTCCACCACCGGCGGTTCGGGAGCCGCCGGGGCCTCCGGGTCGCTGCGCCGGGCCAGTTCGGCCCGCAGGATGTCGATGCGGCCCTGCAGGAGTCTGCGGACGTAGCTCAGGTCGGCTTCGTCGCGCTGTGCGTCGCGGCGCAGCGCGCGCAGCTCCGGCAGCCCCAGGGCGGTGGCGGGCGTGGTCGGCGCCTGCTCGTCCGGGGTGCGCTGCGCGGGCGGGGCCGGCGCAGGTGGTGCAGCGGGTGCTGCCGGTGCGGGTGATACAGGTGCGGAGGTACCAGAAGGATGCATGTGACGTGTCCGTCCCCTCGACCGGTGCATGGGGTCTCTCCCGGCCCGTGGGGCCGGGGGGAAGCACCGCCTTCGTGCATCGTGCCACTCCCCGTGGCGCCGGGGCGCCCGGTGCCACCCGATCGGCCCTGGACACGTGCGCGCCTGGTACACAGGTGGTATGCGAGCAGTGGTGCAGAGGGTGGACGGCGCGCGCGTCGTCGTGGCCGGCGAGACCGTGGGCGAGATCGTCGGCGAGGGGCTGTGCGTCCTGGTGGGGGTGACCCACGACGACACACCGGAGAAGGCGGCGCAGCTGGCGCGCAAGCTGTGGTCGGTGCGGATCCTGGAGGCGGAGAAGTCGTGCAGCGACGTGAACGCGCCGCTGGTGGTGATCTCCCAGTTCACGCTGTACGGGGACGCCCGCAAGGGCCGCCGCCCCACCTGGAACGCGGCGGCGCCCGGCCCGGTCGCGGAGCCGCTGGTCGACGAGGTCGTCGCGCAGCTGCGGGCGCTCGGGGCGACGGTGGAGACGGGCCGGTTCGGGGCGGACATGCGCGTCTCGCTCACCAACCACGGCCCGTTCACCGTCATCGTCGAGGTCTAGCCCGTCACCGTGCGGCCGCGGGCCCGCCGCTCGGCCGCCGCGCCGCTAGGGCGCGACGACGACCTCCTGCGCGGCGGCCGTCGTCCCCGCCAGCAGCGGCGCGTCGACCGGGACGTTGCGCTTGACCAGCGCGAGGGCGATCGGGCCCAGCTCGTGGTGGCGGACCGCGGTGGTCACGAAGCCGAGCTGGCGGCCCTCCTCCCCGTCGGCGGCCAGCCGGACGGGCGCACCGTGCGGCGGCAGGTGCACCTCGGAGCCGTCCAGGTGCAGGAAGACCAGGCGGCGCGGCGGCTTCCCCAGGTTGTGGACGCGGGCCACCGTCTCCTGGCCGCGGTAGCAGCCCTTCTGCAGGTGCACGGCGGTGCCGATCCAGCCGAGCTCGTGCGGGATGGTGCGGTGGTCGGTCTCCAGGCCGAGCCGCGGCCGGTGCGCCTCGACGCGCAGGGCCTCGTACGCGAGGAGGCCGGCGGCCGGTCCGTGCGCGGCGGCGAAGGCCTCGAGCCCGGTGCGCGGCAGGAACACGTCGCGGCCGTGCGCGGTCTCCCGTACGACGTACTCCTCGGGCAGCTCGGCGATGGAGCCGGCCGGCAGGTGGACGACGGCGAAGTCGGCGGTGCGGTCGGCCACTTCCACGCGGTAGAAGAACTTCATCGACTCCAGGTAGGCGATCAGCGCCTCCTGGGTGCCGGGCTCGACGTGCGCCCAGACGGTCTCGCCGTCGTCGACGAGGTAGAGGGCGTGCTCGATGTGGCCGTTCGCGGAGAGGATCAGCGCCTCGGTGGCCTGCCCGGCCGGCAGTTCGGTCACGTGCTGGGTGATCAGCAGGTGCAGCCAGCTCAGCCGCTCCGGTCCGGTGACGGTGATGACCCCGCGGTGGGACAGGTCGACGAAGCCGCGGCCGTCGGCGAGGGCGCGCTGTTCGCCGTAGAGCTCTCCGTAGTGGGCGGCGACGCCCTCGTCACGGCCTTCGGCCTGCACGGCGCCGGGGAGGTTCAGCAAAGGGCTGGTCATGGGACCAAGCCTACGACCCGGCTATGCGGGGGCGTCACGGTGCTTGGCGGCGTCCTTGCGGCAGAGCCCGAAGATCGCGAAGTGCTTCATGTCGGTCTCGAAGCCGAAGGTGGCGCGGAGCTTCTCGGTGAACTCGGCGGCGATGTCCACGTCCGCCTCGATCACCTCCTGGCAGTCCCGGCAGACCAGGTGGATGTGGTGGTGCCGGTCGGCGAGGTGGTAGGTGGGGGCGCCGTGCCCGAGGTGGGCGTGCGAGACCAGCTTGAGCTCCTCCAGGAGCTCAAGCGTGCGGTAGACCGTGGAGATGTTGACCCCGGAGGCGGTCTTGCGGACGTGGGCGAGGATCTCGTCCGGCGTCGCGTGCTCCAGGGTGTCGACCGCTTCCAGCACGAGCTGGCGCTGCGGGGTCAGCCGGTATCCGCGCTGCCGCAGGTCGCTCTTCCAGTCGGCGCTCTCGGCGCTCTCGGGGCTCTGGGGGCTCACCACCCGGCCAGTGTATGCGGGCGGAGGGGACCCCGGGCCGGCCCGAGGTCCCCTTTCGACCGGATCCCGATCAGCGGAAGAAGGCGATGCCGTCGTCCGGCATGTCCGGGAGGTTGCGCGCCATCTCGGCGACCTCCTCGGGCGTGACGACCTTCTTCAGCTGGGCCGACATGTACGGGCGCAGCTCGACCTCCGGCGTGGCCTTCTCGCCGACCCACATCAGGTCGCTCTTGACGTAGCCGTACAGGCGCTTGCCGCCGCTGTACGGGCCGGAGGCGGCCGTGCGGGCGACGGCGTCGGTGGCCAGGTCGATCTGCGGCTTCTGGTCGGCGAGCTCGCCGTACCAGACCTCGATGACGCCCTGGTCGCGGACCATCACGACCTCGACCTTGCGGTCCTTGTCGATGCGCCAGTAGCCGGACTCGGACTCCAGCGGCCGCACCTTGTTGCCCTCGCTGTCGAGGACCCAGGTGCGGGAGGTGTACTCCAGGAAGTCCCGGCCGTCGTGGCTGAAGACGACTTCCTGGCCGAAGTTGCACTTCTCGTCACCGGGGAAGTCGAAGACGCCCGCGCCCTCCCAGGTGCCGAGGAGGAACGCGAGGGGGACGAGACCGGGGTTCAGGTCGGACGGGATCTGGATCATGAATGGCTGCTCAGGCGATCTGTGGGAGGGGGCTTGCGGGTCCGGGGGCGGCCGATCGGGGGATCAGCGCTGGCCCTGGTACAGCTTCTTCACGGCGAGGCCGGTGAAGGCGAGGACGCCGACGCAGACCAGGACCAGCAGGGAGGTGAAGACTGCCTCAAGCACGGGGTGCTCCTCGGAGGGTTTCGGTTGGCGGGTACGGCCGGTCCCCAAGCCTACTGGCCTGGGGGCCGCCGCACTCCGTGAGGTAGGCCGCACCCCGTCACGTCCCCCCGCCGCCCCCGCCCGCTCAGCCCAGCAGCTGGCTCTGCAGGATCGCCGTCTGGTGGAACGCGGTCACGGCCGCACCGCCCTCGCGGGCCTGGACGATCACGGCCTGCACATCCCCCGTCTGCAGGCAGCCGAGCCTGGTCCGCGCTACGCCGCCGACGGGCTTGGCCTCCTGGTACAGGCTGATGGTGCTGCTGCTCGGCGTGCCGCTGCCGGCGATGCCCTGCGGGGTTCCGGTGGGCGGCTGCTTGAGCTTGACCGCGCTCCAGGCCGGGTCCAGCTCCACGGCCGGGACACCACCCAGCCGTGTCGTCGCGTTGCAGCCGCCGAAGGTGTCCACGAAGCCCGAGGAATGGAATCTCAGCAGGTAGATGTGGGTGCGGGTGCCGTCCGGCATGATCCAACCGCGGCCGGCGATCTGCCGCAGCCCGTCCCACTCGAGGCTCTGCTTCATCGCCTCCCGAACGTCCGGCGCGTACTCGTCCAGGAAAGCCTCGGGAGTCACCCCTGCCGCTTTGTCCGCCTTGAACGCCGCATCCGGCCGGGCTCCGGCGGGGGCGGGCAGCAGAAGCTCTGCCAGCGCCTCGTAGTGCCGCAGCTCGCGGTTCACCGGGTCGGTGCCCACGGGCGCGCCGGCGGGCACTGCGGGCTTGGCCAGCTTCGGGTACGCCCAGCGGCCGTCGTTCCTGGTCGCGAGACCGGGCAGGTCCGTGCGGTCGGCTCGGGTGAGCCCGTAGGCAGTGGCGGCGCCGGCCGCGGCGAAGACGAGGACGGCAGCGGTCCAACGGAGGGCGGCGCGCAGCACACGGCGGTCCTCGGGGGCCGCCTGCTCGACGCCGGACACGGGGACGTCGATGTCCTGCGCGCTCATGCGGACTCCCCCGCGGACTTCAGGCGATTCAGTTGCCGCTCAAACAAGGTTGCCGCCTCCGTCGCCGAGAACTCCTTCGATCCGTACATCCTGAAGTTCACCAGGACGTCTCCCTGTACGGCCGCGCACTCGATGGAATCGATCTTCCCCCTCCGCTCGTCGCCCTCGGACCGCAGCACGCACTTGGCCTGCGGAAAACCGTCGATCTTCGGTGCTCCCCGGTCGTCGCCCATGAGATCCAGCAGCTTCTTGCCGAACTCGGCGAACGTCCCGGGCGCCTGGGGATCGGCCTGCACGAGATGGATCTCGGCAGCGACGGCGTCGAACCCGGGCCCGGTTCCCGACGCGTACCCCCGCCCGGCCGCAGCCTTGAGCTTCACGCCCGCCAGCGCCTTGTCCCGCTCCTCCCGCTCGGCTGCGGACAGACCGGTGCGGACCTCCTTGAAGCTCTGCACCGCTCGCTCCCCGACGACGGCGAAATCGTTGCCCTCGGAACCGAGGTCCGGGCCGAGCCTGTACCGCTCGGGCAGCGGCAGCAGCCTGCCCATGAGCGCATCGGTCTGCGCCGGACCGGGGGCCGGCTGGGGCGAGCCGGCGGGAGCGGGACCGGCGGCCACCCAGTACCGCGTTTCGGCGGTGCGGTCGGCGGCCTCCAGCCTGGCCGATGCCCAGAAGCCGGCACCTGCCAGCACGGCGAGAGCCCCTATGACCGCGACCGGGGCCACGGGCTTGCGCTTCACTTCGGCGATGACGTCCTGCTGCTCGTTCACAGCCGCTCCAGCTGCCGCTTGGCCAGGTCCACGACCTTGCTCTCGTCGATGTCGCCCCGGGTGTCGGCCCACGTGATGTCCACGACGATGTCGCCGCGGCGGACAAGGACACGGGCTTCCTTGACCGGGTGGTAGCCGGGTACCTCATGGGCTGCGGAGTCGACCCAGAGATGACCGAAGGCGGACGGGACGCCGGGCAGGTCCTTGCCGGGGTTGCCGGCCCGTTCCTTGCCGGACAGGTGGTCGTGGGAGTTCTGGAATCTCACGGCCCCGGCGCGTTCGTGGAACTGCAGCAACCGGATCTCCACGACATCGCGGTCTGCCTCGGACCAGCGCACGGTGGCTGTCCTGCGGACACCGTCGCGGATGCTGAGGCCCACGCCCCACTGCGGCTTCTCGTAGTAGTCCGCGGCGAAGCCGTCCACCGGCTGCGAGCCGTTGAAGTCCACCTTCGCGCCGGCGGGTGCCGTCAGGAGCAGCTTCGGCAGGTCCTCGTCCGCCTTGTGCCAGCGGTACGCATTGACGGACCGCAGGTTCGTCGATTCGTCCGCCGGTGGCTGCGCTGGGCGGCCGAGCGTCTGCTGGGCCAGTGGCGGAAGGGGTGTCGGCTTGCGGCCGTACTGGATCGCGTAGCCGGTGGCGGTGCCGGCGAGGACGCCGAGGGCGGCTCCGGCCGCGATCACGGCGAGGGTGCGGCGGCCCGGGCGGCGGCGGGCGGCCGGCTGCGGCGGATCCGGGTCCGGGGCGTGGGCCGGGGCCGGGCCCGCGTCTTCCCGCAGGCCGGCGGTGGTCTGTTCGTGTTCCAAGAAAGGTCCCCCCACAGGGCTGCGGGCACGGATGATCACCGTGCACAGCCTTGACCTCTACCGGAGGGGAGCGGTTGTGCGGAACCGTATGACGTTTCGGTACGGCCGGTATCAGTCCTCGCGGCGGCGTTTGCCGTCGAGCTCTTCCCACCACTCGTCGGACTTCGGGTCGCCCGTCGGATCGTCCCACCAGCGGTCGTCCGGGCCGCGGCGGTTCGCGACCATCGCGGCGACCGGCGGGATGACCATGGCGACGACGCACAGGGCCACGGCCGCCTCGACCGAGAACAGCCGCACGAAGGCCCAGGCGGACACGAACAGGAACAGGCATCCGCCCATGAGGACGAAGTAGGCGCGGCGCCGCCGGGCGTACATGCCTCCAGGGTAGGGCCGCGGGCGGACGGCGCGAAGGGCCGCACCCCGTTCCAGTGGCGTCCAACCCCCGGGGGTGCGGCCCTTCGGCCGGTTCGCGGTGCGCGGTGCGCGCGGTCGGCTCAGACCGCGATCGCCACGTCCGTCACGCCGCCGGCCTCGGCGACGACCACGGCGCGGTCGGCCTGGCCGCCCGGGACGAGCGCCCGCAGCGTCCACGAGCCGGTCGCGGCGTAGAAGCGGAACTGACCGGTCGCCGAGGTCGGGACCTCGGCGGTGAACTCGCCGGTCGAGTCGAGCAGCCGCACGTAGCCGCTGACGGGCTCGCCGTCACGGGTCACCTGGCCCTGGATGGCCGTCTCACCGGGCTTGAGCGTCGAGAGGTCGGGCCCGCCGATCTGTGCTCCACACATGTTCTCTGTCCTGTCCTAGAGGTCGTACTCGTCCTACGGGGCGTCGCGTGCCCGGGATTACTTGTTGGCGCCCAGCTCGATCGGCACGCCGACCAGGGAGCCGTACTCGGTCCAGGAGCCGTCGTAGTTCTTGACGTTCTCCTGGCCCAGCAGCTCGTGGAGCACGAACCACGTCAGCGCGGAGCGCTCGCCGATGCGGCAGTAGGCGATCGTGTCCTTCGCCAGGTCGACCTGCTCGTCCTCGTAGAGGGCCTTGAGCTCCTCGTCGGACTTGAAGGTGCCGTCGTCGTTGGCGTTCTTCGACCACGGGATGTTGCGGGCGCTGGGCACGTGGCCGGGGCGCTGCGACTGCTCCTGCGGCAGGTGGGCCGGGGCGAGGAGCTTGCCCGAGAACTCGTCGGGCGAGCGGACGTCGACCAGGTTCTGGGCGCCGATGGCGGCCACGACGTCGTCGCGGAAGGCGCGGATCGAGGTGTCCTGCGGCTTGGCCTTGTACTGGGTGGCCGGGCGGTTGGGGACCTCGGAGCCGTCGACCAGGTCGCGGGAGTCGAGCTCCCACTTCTTGCGGCCGCCGTCGAGGAGGCGGACGTCCTGGTGGCCGTAGAGCTTGAAGTACCAGTAGGCGTAGGACGCGAACCAGTTGTTGTTGCCTCCGTAGAGGACGACGGTGTCGTCGTTGGAGATGCCCTTGGCGGACAGGAGCTTCTCGAAGCCCTCCTGGTCGACGAAGTCGCGGCGCACCGGGTCCTGGAGGTCCTTCTTCCAGTCGATCCGGACGGCGTTCGCGATGTGGTTCTTGTCGTACGCGGCCGTGTCCTCGTCGACCTCGACGATGACGACGTTGGCGTCGTTCAGGTGGGCCTCGACCCAGTCGGCGTCAACGAGGACGTCGCTGCGGCTCATGGTTTTCTCCTCCGGGGCAGTGTGCGGCGGGGCGGTGCGGGCGCTCGCGGGAGTCGCCTGCGGGTGCTGCTGGTGCGTGCCGCGGGGCCGGCGCGCTCCCGGACGCACTGCGCGGGGAGGCGTCAGTGGGCAGGGGGGAGCGGCGGTGCTGCGGTCACGCGGGAAGGACGGTCGTCCGGCGGGTGGAGCGGATGCGCTCTCAGGTCACATGGATCGACAGAGCATGGCGGCGACGCGACACAGGTCTACTGCCCGTCGCTTCGTGAGGTCCGCCTGCTGATGCTTCATAGCCATGGATCGTAGGGACGAACCGCCCGCCCTGTCACCGGTGTGTCATATTCCGAGACAGGATCGTCCGGATTCTGGGATCGAAGGACTCCCGGGCGGCCGCCGCACGGCCCGCGGAGCCCGGCGTGCGGCATCCCTTCTGCGGATCGGACCGCGGCGTCTCACGATCCGGCCAGCGCCAGGTCCGTACCGCTCAGCTTCAGGTGGATGCCGGACTCGTCCGCGGTCAGTCCGGTCAGCTGGAGCCCGACCGGCAGGCCGTCGTCGAGCCGGCGGTCGAAGTCGGTCTTCTTGCGGACCGCGCCCTCGATCCCGGGGATGCCCTCGCCCGGCACCGCGTCCGCCCGCACGCGCACGATCTTGCCGCGGCCGCCCTTGCCCGCGGCGCCGCCCTGGCCCTCCCCCGCGTCCACGAGGGTGACGGTGGAGACCACGCTGCGCGTGAAGGTCTGCCCCAGCAGGTTCACCGAGGCGGTGACCTTCACCTTGTCCGGCGCCCCGCCGTAGGTCAGCTTCGCCCCGCTCTGCGAGGCCTCGGTCAGGTCCGGGTACGTGATGAGCGCGGAGCCCTCGGCGCGCTCGGCCGTGCCGCCGCTGTAGTCCCCGTTCAGCTTCACCCCGCGGAAGGTGGCGTCGAGCTGCGTCAGCCGCGTCTTGCGGCCGTCCGCGACGACGTCCACGCCCTTGAGCTTCAGGTCGACCCGGTCGAGGTCGTGGCTGAGCGCCTGGGTCAGGAACGGGAACCCGTGGATGTCGACCTCCGCGGAACCCGCCAGCCCCTGCCGGGCGCGTATTCGGTCGGCCAGCCGGTCCTCCGCGTACCCGACGGCGAAGCGGTCGGCCGCCACGAACAGACCGCCCAGCACCACTGCGATGATCACGACAGCGCGCAGGAAACGCACGTGCCTCTCCCCCCTGATAGACGGAACGTGCGTCCTAGTGGACCATGGTCCGCCGCCGCAGGGCGGGAGCCGGGGCCGCGAACCGGGCCGCCCGCGGGGGCCCTTGGCCCCCCGGCGGCCGTCAGCCCACCACCCGGCCGATCAGGTACACGGCAGGAGCGGCGGCCGCCAGCGGCAGCGCCACACCGGCGGTCATGTGCACGAACTTCGACGGATAGTCGTACGCCGCCACGCGCAGCCCGATCAGTGCGCACACACCGGCGGCCAGGCCGAGCAGCGCCCCGCCCATCCCGACGGAGGTCAGCCCGCCGACCGCGACGCCCGCTCCGGCGGCCGCGGCCAGCGAGACGCCGACCGACGCCGCGGGCGGCAGCGGGACGGCGCGCACGAACGCGGCGACCGCGACGGCGGCCGCTCCGACGGTGACGGCTGCGGAGTCCGCGGCGAGGTAGCCGGCGCAGGCGATGGCGAGGGCGGCGGAGGCCACGGAGGCCATCAGGCCGTACATCCGCTCGTCCGGGTCGGCCTGGCTGCGCAGCTGCAGCACCAGCGTGAGCAGCACCCACACGCCGAGGGTGCCGATGATCGCGCCGGGGCCGTACGGCTCGTCCACCGCGAACACGGCGGCGTCGGCGACGAGCGCGCCGAGGAAGGCGAGGGCGATGCCCTGGCGGGCGGGCCACATGCCGTTGAGCCGGAACCAGCCGGCCGCGGTGAGGCCCTGCAGGACGACCAGCGGCGCCAGCAGCGCGAGGTCGGCGACGGCCGCGGCGCCGGCGAGCAGCAGGCCGAGGACGGCGGTGAGTATGGCCGACTGCGGGCCCGGGTCGATGATCGGCGAGCGGCCCTCGGCGCGGGCCTGGGCCGGGTCGACGGCGCGCATGGTGTTCCCGCCGAGGGTGGGCGGCGAGTACTCGGGCGCCTCCTCGCGGACCGGCTGCGCGGCGGGGTCGGGGGAGGCGGCGGCCCGGTGGGCGTGCGGGGCGTGCGGGGTCTGCACGGGGTGCGGGACTTCCTCGGGAGCGGCCTGCGGCGGCAGGTAGGCGGTGGCCTGGGCCCAGTCGGGCGCGGGGGCGGCGGGAGCCGGAGCGGGGGCGGCCGGTGCCTCGTCGCGGAACCAGCCGTCGGGGGCCGCGCCGGGGCCGCCGGGGCCGGCCGGCGGGACCGGCGGCAGATAGGCGGTCTCGGCTGCGTCGAGGGGGCTCTCCTGCACGGGCGGGAGGTAGGCGGTCTCGGCGGTGCTCGAGGGCGCCTGCTGCACGGGCGGGAGGTACGCGGTCTCGGCGGCGCCCAGCGGGCCGCCGTCGTGCACCGGCGGGAGGTACGCCGTCTGCGCGGCCCAGTCCTGGACCGGGGCGGCCGCCGGAGCCGGGGCCGCCGGGGCCTCGTCGCGGAACCAGCCCTCGGGGGCGGCGGGGGCGGCGGGCGCCGGGAACTGCTGCGGGGGCCGGTGCAGCTGCTGCTGGTGCTGCGGCTGCGCGTCGGCGGGCCCGGGGTACGGCGGCAGGTAGGCGGTCTCGGCCCACTCCGCAGCCGCGGCCGGCCCGCGGCCAGGAGCCGGGGCTGGCGCCGGGGCCTCGTCCCGGAACCACCCCTCGGGCGCCGCGGACAGGCCGGACACCGCGCCGGGCGGCTGCTGGACCGGCTGCTGGACCGGCTGCTGGACCGGCTGGTGGACCGGCTGGTGGACCGGCTGGTAGCCGGTGTCCCAGGTGTCCGCCTGCCAGGTCTGCGTCCCGTACGGATCGGGATCCTGCGGCCCGTACCGCCGGGGCTGCTGTTCCTCGGGCATGCCGGGAGTGCCGGGAGTGCCGGGGCTGCCGGGAGTGCTGGGAGTGCTCACGGTGCTCCGCTCACCCGCCCGCGAACGGCGGGAGCACCTCGACGGTGCCCCCCTCGGTCAGCAGGACGGCATCGTGCGGGCGCTTGCCCACGGGCTCGTCGTTCACGAGGAAGGAGCAGCGCAGCAGGACCCGGCTCAGCTCCCCGGGGTGGCGTTCCCGCACGGCGTCGAGCGCCTCGGCCAGTGTCCGCGCCGAGTACGGCTCCTCCGCCGTGTGGGCCGCGGCCTTGGCCGCCGCCCAGTAGCGGATGGTTCCGGTTGCCACTGCAGCTCCTATCGTCGGCTCTCTACCGTCGGCCTCCATGATGACCCCTCCCGGCCGCGGGCCGTGTGCGCCTCCACGCGCCCCGTATGCGCCCGGGCATCCCTGCCCGGGTCCGCCGAACCGGTGAAACCGGGGCATACGCTGGGTACAGGGGTGGCGTGAACCACAGAAGAGGTGGAGGTGGAAGCCTCGGCCTGCCGGCGGCAGGTGGGCTATTCTGCTGGCGAGAGGATCCGGGCAACGTTGCCCCCGGGTCCTTTTGTGCTTTCAGCACGTTGAACGGACCGAGAACAACGGCAGCCGCCGGCCCCCAGGGCGCGGGGACCGGACGACCGCCGCGCACTGCGCACCACGTACGAAGCAGTACCGCGAAAGTCCTCGACGGGACCGAGGAGGAACCGACGTGACGGACCAGCGAACCGTGCACCACCGACCGACCCGGGCAGGTGGTCGGGCATGAGCTCTCTCCTGCTGCTGACCAACGCCCTCCAGCCGTCCACCGAAGTGCTGCCGGCCCTCGGCCTGCTGCTGCACAACGTACGGGTGGCCCCGGCCGAGGGCCCGGCCCTCGTCGAGACCCCGGGCGCGGACGTGATCCTCGTCGACGGCCGCCGGGACCTGCCGCAGGTGCGCTCGCTGTGCCAGCTGCTGCGCTCCACCGGGCCCGGCTGCCCGCTGATCCTCGTCGTCACCGAGGGCGGCCTCGCGGCCGTCACCGCGGACTGGGGCATCGACGACGTCCTCCTCGACACCGCCGGCCCGGCCGAGGTCGAGGCCCGGCTGCGGCTGGCCACCGGCCGCCAGCAGCTCGGCTCCGACGACTCCCCCATGGAGATCCGCAACGGCGACCTCTCGGTCGACGAGGCCACGTACTCGGCGAAGCTGAAGGGGCGGGTGCTCGACCTCACCTTCAAGGAGTTCGAGCTCCTGAAGTACCTCGCCCAGCACCCGGGCCGGGTCTTCACCCGCGCCCAGCTCCTGCAGGAGGTGTGGGGCTACGACTACTTCGGCGGCACCCGGACCGTGGACGTGCACGTCCGGCGGCTGCGCGCCAAGCTCGGGCCCGAGCACGAGTCGCTGATCGGTACGGTGCGCAACGTCGGCTACCGCTTCGTCACCCCGGAGAAGGTCGAGCGGGCCGCCGCGGAGGCCGCGGCGCAGGAAGCACCGGAGGGTGCTTCCGGGGGCGCCGCGGGGGCCGTCGCCCACATGGAGCAGGAGCGTGTGACGGTCCACTCCGCAGGACGCCCTGCCCAGAGGTAGGTCACCCCGCGTAGACTCCGCAGCGTGGCCAAGGTGACGCGGGATGACGTGGCGCGACTTGCGGGTACTTCAACCGCCGTCGTGAGCTACGTCATCAACAACGGACCCCGGCCGGTTGCCCCGGCCACGCGCGAGCGTGTCCTCGCAGCGATCAAGGAGCTGGGCTACCGCCCGGACCGGGTCGCCCAGGCGATGGCGTCGCGGCGTACCGACCTCATAGGCATGATCGTCCCGGACGCGCGCCAGCCGTTCTTCGCGGAGATGGCGCACGCGGTCGAGCAGGCCGCCGCCGAGCGCGGAAAGATGGTGCTCGTCGGGAACTCCGACTACCGGGACGAGCGCGAGGTCCACTACCTGCGCGCCTTCCTCGGCATGCGCGTGTCCGGGCTGATCCTGGTCAGCCAGGGCATGAGCGAGCGGGCCGCCTCCGAGATCGAGGCGTGGGACGCGCGGGTGGTGCTGTTGCACGAGCGGCCGGAGGCGATCGACGACGTCGCGGTCGTCACGGACGACATCGGCGGCGCCCAGCTGGCCACCCGGCACCTGCTGGAGCACGGGCACGAGTACGTCGCCTGCATCGGCGGCATCGAGAACACGCCGTCCGTCGGCGACCCGGTCGCCGACCACGTCGAGGGCTGGCGCCGGGCCATGCTGGAGTCGGGGCGCTCGGTGGAGGGCCGCCTCTTCGAGGCCCCGTACAACCGCTACGACGCGTACCGGGTGGCCCTGGAGGTGCTGGCGGGGCCGGACCGGCCGCCGGCGATCTTCTGCGCGACGGACGACCAGGCGATCGGCGTCCTGCGCGCCGCCCGCGAGCTCCGCATCGACGTGCCGGGGGACCTGGCGGTCGCGGGCTTCGACGACGTGAAGGAGGCCGCGCTGACGGACCCGCCGCTGACGACGGTCGCCTCGGACCGGCCGGCGATGGCCCGCGCGGCGGTGGACCTCGTGCTGGACGACGGGCTCCGGGTGGCGGGCTCCCGCCGCGAACGCCTGAAGCAGTTCCCGTCGGCCCTGGTGATCCGCCGCTCCTGCGGCTGCACCTGACCGGGCCCGGCCGCCCCGCCCCGCCGGGGCCGCCGGCCTGCCGCCGCGCTGCCGCTTGCCGCTTGCCCTGCCGCTGCGCGGAGCCTCTCCCCGCCCCGCCCTTTCGCCGTTTCCCGGGGCTCCGCCCCGGCCCCGTGCGCTCAAACGCCGCGCGGGCTTGATCTCAGGTGCGGGCTCATTTCGGGCATACGCGGTTCTGTCGGGGTTTTCAGGTCGTCCTCACGAAGCTCTCATCAACCGGGGACACAGTGAGCGGCATGACAGACCGCTTCCGCCTCGACGGCGACCACGACCCGCAGGAGAACGACCCGTCTGGTTATCCGCCGGCCTACGCGTCGGCCTACCCCCCGCCCCCGGCCCACCCGCCGCAGGCCCCGGCCGGGCCCGCTCACGCCGCCCGCACCCGCCGCCCCGTCGGCCTGCTCGCGGCCGTCGCGCTCGCCGCCGCGCTCGTCGGCGGCGGAACCGCCGCAGCGCTCCAGCAGCTGCTGGCCGACCCGGCCGCCGGCCCGGCCGGCATCAGCGGCACCAACGTCTCCCGGTCCACCTCCGGCACGGTCGCCGGCGTGGCCGAACAGGTCAGCCCCTCCGTCGTCCGCATCGACACCCGCACCGGCTCCGGCCAGGGCACCGGCTCGGGCGTCGTCATCACCGCCGACGGCGAGATCGTCACCAACAACCACGTCGTCAGCGGCGCCTCCGAGATCCAGGTGACGATGAGCGACGGGAAGAAGTACGGCGCCAAGACCGTCGGCACCGACCCCGACAAGGACCTCGCGCTCATCAAGCTCCAGGGCGCGAGCGGCCTCAAGCCCGCCGTCCTCGGCAACTCCGACGGGCTGAAGGTCGGCGACCAGGTGGTCGCCATCGGCTCCCCCGACCGCCTCACCGGCACCGTCACCAGCGGCATCGTCTCGGCCCTGAACCGCGAGGTGAACGTCCCCAAGTCCGAGCAGCAGTCCCCGCAGCGCCAGCGCAGCGGCGGCGGCTGGCCGTTCTCGTACGACGGCCGCCAGTTCAACGGGACCACCGGCTCGGACACCACCTCGTACAAGGCCATCCAGACGGACGCCTCCCTCAACCCGGGCAACTCCGGCGGCGCACTGGTCGACATGAACGGCGAGATCGTCGGCATGCCGTCCGCCATCTACTCCCCCGCCGGCGACAGCGGCTCCGCCGGCAGCGTCGGCCTCGGCTTCGCCATCCCGGTCAACACCGTCAAGGCCGACCTGCCCTCCCTGCGCAAGGGCGGCAGCGGCAGCGACGGCGGCGACAGCGGGTTCGGGAACCGGTTCTGACGACGCCCCCGCTCCCCTCCCCATCTGCGACGCTGGGAGGCACCCACGAGCAGCCGACCACCACCCTGGGGGACCAGCCCATGAATCCCGCCGAAGGCGACCCGCAGCGCATCCTCGTCGTCGACGACGAGCCGGCCGTGCGGGAGGCCCTGCGCCGCAGCCTCGCCTTCGAGGGGTACGCCGCCCAGACCGCGGTCGACGGGCTCGACGCCCTCGACAAGACGGCCTCGTACGGCCCGGACCTGATCATCCTGGACATCCAGATGCCCCGCATGGACGGCCTGACGGCGGCCCGCCGGCTGCGCGCCGCCGGCAGCACCACTCCGATCCTGATGCTCACCGCCCGCGACACCGTCGGAGACCGCGTCACCGGCCTCGACGCCGGCGCCGACGACTACCTGGTCAAGCCGTTCGAGCTCGACGAGCTCTTCGCCCGCGTCCGGGCGCTGCTGCGCCGCAGCGCGTACGCCGCCCCGGCGCCCGGGGCGCTGCCCTCCGGGGACGCGCTCGTCTTCGGCGACCTGCGCATGGACCTGGCCACCCGCGAGGTGACCCGGGCCGGCCGGCCCGTGGAGCTGACCCGGACCGAGTTCACGCTGCTGGAGATGTTCCTGTCCCACCCGCGCCAGGTGCTGACCCGCGAGCAGATCCTGAAGACGGTGTGGGGCTTCGACTTCGAGCCGAGCTCCAACTCCCTGGACGTGTACGTGATGTACCTGCGCCGCAAGACCGAGGCCGGCGGCGAGCCGCGCCTGGTGCACACCGTGCGCGGGGTCGGCTACGTGCTGCGCGCCGCCGGGGCCGGGGACTCCGGGGGGCCGGAATGAGTCCCGCCGCCCGATTCCGCGGCCTGCCGCTGCGCTCCCGGCTCGCCCTGCTGGTCGCGGTGGCGGTGGCGGTGGCCGTCGCGGCGGTCGCGGCCGTGTGCTGGGTGATGGTGCGCAGGCAGCTCAGCGAGCAGCTGGACCGCTCGCTGATGGCGACGAACCCGTCCGCGGAGGTCGTGCGCAGGCTGCGCGAGGGCTGCACCACCGCTCCCGGGCGGCCGGTGCAGGAGATCGCCGGCAACCTGACGCCGACCGTCCAGATCGTCACCGCCGACGGCAGCCACTGCTGGGTGAGCGGGCTGCCGGACCTGCCCGTCACCGTCGCCGACCGCCAGGTCGCGGCCGGGCAGCGGACCAGCTCCGTGCACGACGCCCGCACCCCCGGCGGCACCGCGATGCGCGTCTACACCTTCACCGCGCAGGCCCAGCCCGGCTCCCCGGTGTTCGGGATCTCGGTCGCCAAGCCGCTGGCCGACATCGACGAGCCGCTGTCGACGCTGGCCTGGGTCCTGCTGCTGGTGTCCGGGATCGGCGCCGTCGGCGCCGGGGCGGCCGGCCTGTGGGTGGCCCGTACCGGGCTGCGGCCGGTCGACGAGCTGACCGGCGCCGTGGAGCACATCGCGCGCACCGAGGACCTCACCGTGCGGATCCCCGACGACGGCGACGACGAGATCGCCCGGCTGTCGCGCTCGTTCAACTCCATGACGGCGGCGCTGGCCTCCTCCCGCGAGCGCCAGTCCCAGCTCATCGCGGACGCCGGCCACGAGCTGCGCACCCCCCTGACCTCGCTGCGCACCAACATCGAGCTGCTCGCGCGCAGCGAGGAGACCGGCCGGGCCATCCCCGCGCAGGACCGCCGCGAGCTGCTGGCCTCGGTGAAGGCGCAGATGACGGAGCTGGCCGCGCTGATCGGGGACCTGCAGGAGCTGTCGCGGCCCGACGCGGGCCCGCCCGCCCGGCTGGAGGTGGTGGCCCTGCACGACACCGTGCGCAGCGCCCTGTCGCGGGCGCGGCTGCGCGGCCCGGAGCTGGTCTTCGACGCCGAGGTGGAGCCCTGGTACGTACGGGGCGAGGCGGCGGCGCTGGAGCGGGCGGTGGTCAACCTGCTGGACAACGCGGTGAAGTTCAGCCCGCCGGGGGGTGTCGTGGCGGTCTCGCTGCGGGCGGGCGAGCTCACCGTACGCGATCACGGTCCGGGCATCCCGGCGGAAGACCTCCCGCACGTCTTCGAGCGGTTCTGGCGGTCGGAGTCGGCGCGGTCCCTGCCCGGCAGCGGGCTCGGCCTGTCCATCGTGGCGCGCACGGCGGAGCGCTCGGGCGGCAGCGCCCGGCTGCGGGCGCCGGCGGACGGCGGCCCGGGCACGGAGGCGGTGCTGCGCATCCCCGGTGCGCCGACGCCGCCGCCCGCGGCCGCGGAGGCCGCCGCGGCCGGCGGCGGGGCCGGTGGCGCGGCGGCGGCCGCCGAGGGACCGTCAGTTGTGCCGGATCAGTGAGGCGACCAGGCCGGAGCGGGTGTTCGGGAAGTCCATGGGGACGATCCCGAGCCCGGTCCGCCCGGCCAGCTCCGCTCCGTCGACGAAGGCGTGGACCTGCGGGTTGAGGCGGTCGGAGTTCCAGCGCGGCGGCATGTAGGCCGAGGTGCTGGTGTAGTTGACGAAGAGCTTGCCGGGCTGCTGCACGGCCCGCCGGAACTGGTCCTCGATCCTGCCGCGCTTGGCGAACGGCTCGGCGTTCCAGTCGTCCTGGATGTCGAAGACGCCTCCGTCGCCGTAGCGCAGGCCGGGCAGGCCGCCGTTGTCGGCGAGGAGGACCACCTTGCCGCGGGCCTGGCCGAGGGCGGGCAGGGTGTGGGCGATCCTGAACAGCGGCCGCCAGCCGCGGTGGTCGAGGTAGTCGTCGAAGACGGCGCGGAAGACCTGGTCGCTCTCCGCGGAGTACTCCTGCTTGAGGCGCATCAGGACGGTCTCGCCCGGGTGGGCGGCCAGGAAGTTCGCACAGGCGACGAGCACGTCGCCGAACATCAGGCCCTGGTAGAAGGAGCCGTGGTGGATGGCGAACGAGCCGCCGGTCACCCGGCAGCGGACGTCGAGGAAGCGGATGCCGGAGTCGAGCTGCTCGGCGATGGAGGTGTTCTGGCAGGCGACGTAGAGCCCGCCCTGTCTGGCGCCGGAGTCGTGGGTGCCGGGGATCGTCATCCGCTGCAGGGGGGTGGAGTCGGCAAGTGCGGACATCCAGTCCTGCGTGCCGAGGGTCCGGGCGTGCGTGCCGGGGGTCCGGGCGGCCGCCGGAACCGCCGCGCCCCACGAGAGGGCCGTGCCCGCGCCCGCCGCCATCGCCGCGACCAGGAATGCCCGCCGTTCCAGTGCCATGCCCGCCCCTTTGCCGGTCCAGTGGTTGGACCGGAGTATGGCGTGCGGGCCGTGCGCTGACTACCCGTCGGTAGGCACGGGCTTGTCGAGCAACTCGGCCATGGCGCGCAGGCCTTGGGTGAGTTCACGCCCCGTCGGCGCCGTCGCGGGGTCGGTCAGCGCCTGCACCATGACCCCGCTGAGCAGCGCGATGTGCAGCGATCCCAGGGACCGTACGTCCTCCTCGGAGACCTCCTCCACCGGGACCCCGCGCAGCGCCGCGGCCACCATCCGCCGGTTGCGGCGCTGGCCCTCGGCCAGGACGGCGAGCAGCTCGGGCCGGGACTGGGCGTGGACGAAGGCCTCGACGGAGGCGGTCCACAGCCAGCGCATCTCGCCGAAGTCCCGGATCTTGCGGTCCCAGGTGTCGGCGTAGCGCTCCTCGGTGCTGTCGCCCTGTCCGGCGAGCCGCCCGGAGCCGGCCGACCACTCCTCCATGGCGGCGAACAGCGCCTGGTTGAGGAGGGCTTCGCGCGAGCCGAAGTGGTAGCCGATGGCGGCCATGCTCACGTGCGCGGCGGAGGCGATGTCGCGCACGGTGGTGCGCAGGTAGCCCTTCTCCTCCAGGCAGCGGCGGGCTCCGGCCAGCAGGTCCTCGCGATTTCCCATGCCGGGATCGTATCCGCGCACCCGTCCTTGGGCGGACGCCCAAGACGAGCGTATTGCGCGCCTGCGCAAACGCTGGCAGAGTGAAGCACGCGGACGGGCCCCGGCAGAGCGCCGAAGACCGGCCCGCCGACGCAGCCGAGGACGCACACGAGGGGGAGCCGCGCCATGCGCCACGCACTGAAGATCGACGACCGCACCCTGTCCTACCTGGACTTCGGCGGCCCCGGCCGCCCGCTGCTCGCCCTGCACGGCGGACTGTCCGAGGGCATGGCCTTCGCCGGGCTCGCCCGGGCGCTCGGCGACGACTGGCGGGTCATCGCCCCCGACCAGCGCGGACACGGCGACTCCGACCGCGCCGAGCACTACCGCACCGAGGGGTACGTCGCCGACGCCGTAGCCCTCCTCGACCACCTCGGCCTCGACTCCCCGGTCGTCGTGCTCGGCTTCTCGCTCGGCGCCGTCACCGCGGTCCACCTCGCCGCCGAGCACCCCGGCCGCGTCGCCGCCCTCATCAACACCGACTCCACCGTGGAGGTGCCGCGCTCGGCCGCCGCCACGCCCTCGGTGCCCGCGGGCTTCGAGTTCCTGACCGGCATGCGCTACACCGCGGCCACCCGCGAGGAGCTCCTCGAAGCCGCCGGGCCGATCGGCTCGCAGTTCGTCGCCCCGGCCCTGCGCCCGCTGGCCGACCACTCCGGCTGGCGGCTCCCCTTCCACCCGCAGGACATGCTCGACTCCATCGCCGCCGCCGGCGGCGACCACTGGGAGGCCTGGCTGGCCGGCACCTGCCCCGCCCTGCTGATCCGCGCCACCGCCAGCACCGCCCTGCCGCAGGCCACGGCCGACGCGATGGTGGCGCGCCGGCCGGGGACCTCGTACACGGCCCTCGAAGGCGACCACTTCGTGCCCTTCACCCACCCTGATGACTTCCACGCGGCCGTCGGGAAGTACCTCGCCGGCCTCTGACCTCCCGGGGGGGGATCCCGCCCCACGGGGATCCCGGGCCACGGGGGTGCGCGGGAGAGCGGAAGAAGAGGGGAAAGGCCCGAGGGGGCGGCGGGCCGTCGGGCCTGCCGCCCCCTCGGGGGTACAGCGGTGTCGAGCGCGGTGGCGGTCGAGCGCGGTGTTACTTGACGACCGTGATCCGGTCCGCCGCCGGCGGGGCGATCGGGGCCGCCGCGGAGGACTTCGCCAGGTAGGCGTTGAAGGCCTCCAGGTCGGGCACGCCGACCAGCTTGTTCTTGTGCTCCTTCAGGACGGTGAAGCCGTCGCCGCCGCCCGCGAGGAACTCGTTCATCGCGACCCGGTAGGTCTTGGCCGGGTCGATCGCCTGGCCGTTCAGCTTCACCGAGTCCACGACGATGCGGTCAGCGCCCGCCTTGGTCATGTCCAGGGTGTACGTGAAGCCCTTCGACACCTGCAGGATCTTCGGGTTCGCACCGTTGACCGGGCCGCTGACCTGCTGCTGGAGCGCCGTGATCAGCTGCGCGCCGGTCAGGTCCACGATGTTCATCAGGTTGTTGAACGGCTGGACCGTGTAGGACTCGCCGTACGTGACGACGCCGTCGCCCTCACCGCCCGCGGCCTTGTACGCCAGGTCGGCGCGGATGCCGCCCGGGTTCATGAGGGCCAGCTGGGCGCCGCCCTTGTCGGCCGGGGCCGTGGCCTCCAGCTGGGCGTCCGCGATCAGGTCGCCGAGGGGCTTCTCCGGCGCCTCCGAGCCGCGGCCCGGGATGTCGGCGGAGATGTAGCCCATCGGGCGGTTCGCGACCGGGGCCGCCAGGGTCTTCCAGCGGTCGATCAGCTCCGTCATGTCCGGGGCCTTGGGCAGGTCACGGGAGACGATCTTGTTGACCGGCTTCGGCGCGAGCGCGGCGGTGCGGACGATGTCCTTGGTCTTGCGGTCGTACGTCAGCGTGGTGTCGGTGAACAGGCGGCCGTAGGAGGCGGCCGAGGTCACCATGCGCGGGTTGCCCGCCGGGTCGGGGATGTTGCAGGCGTACGCCTGGTGCGTGTGGCCGGTGACCAGGGCGTCGACCTTCGGGTCCACGTTCTTGGCGATGTCCACGATGGCGCCGGAGATGCCGGCGCCCGCACCCGGGGTGTTGCAGTCGTAGTTGTACGCGCCGCTGGCGGGCAGGCCGCCCTCGTGGATCAGCGCGACGATCGACTTCACGCCCTGCTTGTTCAGCTCCTCGGCGTACTTGTTGATCGTCTCGACCTCGTCGCCGAACTTCAGGCCCTTGACGCCGTCGGCCGTCACGACGTCCGGGGTGCCCTCCAGGGTGACGCCGATGAAGCCGATCTTCACGTCCCCCTTCTTCCAGATGAAGGTGGGCGACATCAGCGGACGCTTGGTCTTCTCGTCGGTGACGTTCGCCGCGAGGTACTTGAACTCGGAGCCGGTGAACTCCTTGCCCATCTCGAAGCAGCCGTCCACCGGGTGGCAGCCGCCGTACGCCATGCGGCGCAGCTCGGTCTTGCCCTCGTCGAACTCGTGGTTGCCGACGCTGGTGACGTCCAGCTTCAGCTTGTTCAGCGCCTCGACGGTCGGCTCGTCGTGGAAGAGGCCGGACAGCATCGGGCTGCCGCCGATCATGTCGCCCGCCGCGGCGGTGACGGAGTACTCGTGGCCCTTGCGGGCCTCGCGCAGGCTGGTCGCCAGGTACTCGACACCGCCGGCCGGTATGGCCTTCGTGGTGCCGTCCGCCTGACGCTCGGTCACGTTGCCCGAGGAGCCCTGCGGCGGCTCCAGGGTGCCGTGGAAGTCGTTGAACGACAGCAGCTGCACGTCGACGGTGCGGCCCGCGGCCGCACCGGCTCCACTCGCGGCACCGGCCGGCAGGGCGGCGGTGAACACCGCGCCGGTCCCGGCCGTGACGGCGAGGGCGGTGACGAACAACCGGCGGGTGCGGCGGTGCCGTTGTGGCGTCGCTGACATTTGTTCCCCTTATGAACAGCGGTAGATCTCGGGAGGTCCGCCGCAGCCTAGTGTCAACGCGCGTAGCACGACAGGGGTCGCGGGTATCGCCCTGATCACGTGCAGGCGACGGGCGGAAGAACGGATCGCGCCACGCCCCCGCCGCGATCCCGCCACGCTCCCGGGCGGACCCAGCCCGCGCACCACCGCCCCCGCCCCCCACCGCCGTAGTCTCGGAGCATGACTGACGACGCAGTGACGGCCCTGGAGCCCGGACGCCAGATCCAGACCCTCGACGAACTGACGGCGGAGCAGGCCGCCGCCGTGCTCGACCTGATCGAGGACGCGGCCCGCACCGACGGCACCACCGCCGTGTCCGAGCAGGGCCGGCTCCAGCTGCGCGGCGGACCCCGCGAGGGCATCCGGCACTTCCTGCTCACCGAGAAGGGGCGGCTCGCCGCCTACGGCCAACTGGAGGAGACCGACCCGGTGGAGGCGCCCGCCGCCGAGCTCGTCGTCCACCCCGCGCTGCGCGGCCGCGGCCACGGCCGGGCCCTCGGACAGGCGCTGCTCGGCGCCTCCGGCAAGCGGATCCGGGTCTGGGCGCACGGCGGCAAGTCGGCCGCCCGCCACCTCGCGCAGGTCCTCGGCCTGACCCTGTTCCGCGAGCTGCGCCAGCTGCGCCGGCCGCTCGGGCCCGACGCCCCGCCGCTGCCCGAGCCCGTCCTGCCCGCCGGGGTGAGCGTGCGCACCTTCGTGCCCGGCCAGGACGACGAGGCCTGGCTCGCGGCGAACGCGGCCGCCTTCGCCCACCACCCCGAGCAGGGCTCGCTGACCCTGCGCGACCTGAACGACCGCATCGCACAGCCGTGGTTCGACCCCAAGGGCTTCTTCCTCGCCGAGCGCGAGGGCCGGCTCGTCGGCTTCCACTGGACGAAGGTCCACGCCGAGGAGCAGCTCGGCGAGGTGTACGTCCTCGGCGTCCTGCCCGGCGCGCAGGGCGGCGGCCTCGGCAAGGCCCTCACCGCCGTCGGCCTGCAGCACCTCCAGGCCTCCGGCCTGCCCACCGCGATGCTCTACGTCGACGCCGACAACCCGGCGGCCCTCGCCGTGTACGAGGGCCTCGGCTTCTCCACCCACGAGGTCGACCTCATGTACCGCACCGAGAGCTGACCGCGGCCCGCGGCCGCGACCGCCCCGTACGGGTCCACCGGGCGCACCGGGGGCCCGTACGGGTGCATTCCGGGCGCCGCAGCGACGTACTCGTGCACCATCGGGACCCTGGATGCCATGCGCCATTCACCGACCCTTAAGACGCGCTTGCCAGGCTCCCCGCATGAGGCCCCGACTCCGACTGACGGCGAACGCTTCCGACGCGCCTGTCCTGCCCCGCGCGCGGAACAATGGAGTCATGAGCCACCAGCCCAGCGCAGGCCCCACCGAGGTCCCCGCCCAGCACCCGTCGCACCCGTCCGCCGCGGCCTCCGCCGGCTCGCCGACCAGCGCCTCCGCGCGGCTCGGGTCGATCGCCGCGCACCGCCCGCACGCCGGACTCGAACCGGGCCTCGCCCCCGACCTCGACTCCGACCTCGACGCCTACGAGGACAAGGACGGCGGGGAACTGCCCCCCGGCCGGTTCCTCGACCGCGAGCGCAGCTGGCTGGCCTTCAACGAGCGCGTCCTGGAACTGGCCGAGGACCCCACCACCCCGCTGCTGGAGCGCGCGAACTTCCTGGCCATCTTCGCCAGCAACCTCGACGAGTTCTTCATGGTCCGCGTCGCCGGCCTCAAGCGCCGCATCGCGACCGGCGTCGCCACCCGCTCGGCCTCCGGCCTGCAGCCCCGCGAGGTCCTCGACCTGATCTGGACCCGCTCGCGCGAGCTCATGGCCCGCCACGCCGCCTGCTACCAGCAGGACATCGCCCCGCAGCTCGCCGAGGAGGGCATCCACCTCATCCGCTGGCCCGACCTCACGGAGAAGGAGCAGGCGCGCCTCTTCACCCTGTTCCGCAACCAGATCTTCCCGGTGCTGACCCCGCTGGCCGTGGACCCCGCGCACCCCTTCCCGTACATCTCCGGCCTGTCGCTGAACCTGGCCGTCGTCGTGCGCAACCCCGTCAGCGGCCACCGGCACTTCGCCCGCGTCAAGGTGCCGCCGCTGCTCTCCCGCTTCCTGGAGGCCTCCCCGCAGCGCTACGTCCCGCTGGAGGACGTCATCGCCGCACACCTGGAGGAGCTCTTCCCCGGCATGGAGGTGCTCGCGCACCACATGTTCCGCGTGACCCGCAACGAGGACCTCGAAGTCGAGGAGGACGACGCCGAGAACCTGCTCCAGGCCCTGGAGAAGGAGCTCATGCGGCGCCGCTTCGGCCCGCCGGTGCGCCTGGAGGTGGAGGAGTCCATCGACCCCGGCGTCCTGGACCTGCTGGTGCAGGAGCTGAAGATCTCCGCCGCCGAGGTCTACCCGCTGCCCGGCCCGCTGGACCTCACCGGCCTGTTCGGCATCGCCTCCCTGGACCGGCCCGAGCTGAAGTACCCCAAGTTCGTCGCCGGCACCCACCGCGACCTCGCCGAGGTCGAGTCCGCCTCCGCGCCCGACATCTTCGCCGCGCTGCGCGAGCGCGACGTCCTGCTGCACCACCCGTACGACTCCTTCTCCACCTCCGTGCAGGCCTTCCTGGAGCAGGCCGCCGCCGACCCGGACGTCCTCGCGATCAAGCAGACGCTGTACCGCACCTCCGGCGACTCCCCGATCGTCGACGCCCTGATCGACGCCGCCGAATCCGGCAAGCAGGTCCTGGTCCTGGTCGAGATCAAGGCCCGCTTCGACGAGCAGGCCAACATCAAGTGGGCCCGCAAGCTGGAGGAGTCCGGCTGCCACGTCGTCTACGGCCTGGTGGGCCTCAAGACCCACTGCAAGCTGTCGCTGGTCGTCCGCCAGGAGGGCGACACCCTGCGCCGCTACAGCCACGTCGGCACCGGCAACTACCACCCCAAGACCGCCCGCCTGTACGAGGACCTCGGCCTGCTCACCGCCGACCCGCAGGTCGGCGCGGACCTCTCCGACCTCTTCAACCGGCTCTCGGGCTACTCCCGCCGCGAGACCTACCGCCGGCTGATCGTCGCCCCGCGCTCGCTGCGCGACGGCCTCATCGCCCGGATCGACAAGGAGGCCGCCCACCACCGCGCGGGCCGCCCCGCGTACGTACGGCTCAAGATGAACTCCATCGTCGACGAGGCCCTCATCGACGCCCTCTACCGGGCCTCCCGGGCCGGCGTCCCGGTCGACATCTGGGTCCGCGGCATCTGCGCCGTGCGCCCCGGGGTCCCCGGACTCTCGGAGAACATCCGGGTCCGCTCCATCCTCGGCCGCTTCCTGGAGCACTCCCGGGTCTTCGCCTTCGGCAACGGCGGCGAGCCCGAGGTGTGGATCGGCAGCGCCGACATGATGCACCGCAACCTCGACCGCCGCATCGAGGCACTGGTCAGGGTCGCCGACCCGGCCCACCGCGCGGCACTCGACCGGATGCTGGAGACCGGCATGTCCGACTCCACGTCCTCCTGGCACCTGGGCCCGGACGGGGAATGGACCCGGCACAGCACCGACCACGAAGGCCAGCCGCTGCGGCACGTTCAGGAGATGTTCATAGACGCCCGGAGGCGCCGGCGTGGCTCTGCCAAACCATGACCCGACAACGACCGGCGAGGGCTCCGCGGGGGACGTGCTCGGCGCGTACCTGCGGGACCAGGCCACCGCTTTCCTGCGCGGGCTGCGCCTGCACGAGGAGTGGGGGTCCCCCCGGACGGAGTCTGGGGGAGGGGCCGACGCCCTCGACGGCGCCGGTGCGGCGCGCAGCCTGCGGGGGGCTGCGCGCCGCATCGGCGGGGCCCTGGCCACCTTCCGCGGGGTCACCGACCCGTCCTGGGCCGACGGGCTGCGCACCGAGCTGGCCTGGCTGTCCTCGACCCTGGCCGACGAGCACGCGTACGCCGCCCGGCTGGCCCGGCTGCTCGAGGCACTGCACCGGCTCTCCGGCGCGCCCGAGGTCCCCGGGCCGCGCGGGGCGAGCGGCGCGCTGACGGTGGGCTCGGCGCGGGCCGCCGCGCTGCTGGACCGGCAGCTGACCCTGGCCCGGACCCGCGCCCACTCCGCCACCCTGCAGGCGCTGGGCTCCTCCCGGTTCCACGCGGTCGCCGACGCGGTGGCCGTGCTGGCCTCCGAGGTGCCGCTGGACGTGATCGCCGCGCGGGGCCGGGTCGACGACGTGCTCGTCCCGCTCGCCGAGGTGGCGCGGACCCGGCTGGCGGCGGCCGTCTCGGCGCTGCCGCCCGTCACCGAGGCGCACCCGTACGACACCGAGCACGACGGCTCCTGGCACGAGGTGCGCCGGCTGCTGCGCGTCCACCGCTACGCCCGGGAGGCCCTCGGCGAGGACGTGGCCCGGCTGCGCGCCGCGAACGAGGCCCTGGACCGCCACCGGGACGCCGCCGAGGCGGCCGCGGCCTCGGCCGCCGCCGCCCGCACCCCGCGGATCGCCCCGGCGACGGCGTACGCCCTCGGCGTGCTCCACGCCGACCAGCGCCACGAGGTCGAGGCGGCCCGCCTCGCCTTCCAGGGCCTGTGGGAACCGGTGGGCGCGGCCGCGCCGCGCTAGAACCGACCTGCCGGGACCCCGGCCGACCGGCCGCGCCCGCGCCGGGGAGACCCCGGCGTGGGTGCGGAACGGAACGTTTTCGGCCACGCTGGGTGCGTAGCCCGGCAGCGCCCGGGCCGGCCCCCGTGACCCCCGTGCCGGACGCCGCCGCGCAACCGCCCCACCCGCCCCTGCCGTACATGTCTTCCACTCCGCCGAGGCCCTGCCGGATCGACCGAGATGTCCAGCGCGCACCCTGACCGCCGACGCCCTTCCGGGGCCGCGGCACCCTTCCGTTCCGCGCGGGGTGCGCGCGTCGCAAAACCGCTGCGCCCCGGACCGCCCTACGCATGTCTCCGCAGGTGGACAGGGGTATCCGGGGCCGTTCCCGGCATCTGCGGGCGGCCTGCGGGCCACCCCTCGCACGGGCTTCCGCTCCCGTCCCGCCCCGCGCGCGGGCCCGCTTCCCGCCCGGCCCGCGCAGCCCGGTCACGCACTGCTGCGGGCCCCGCCGAGCGGCGCGCCGGTACGTACGCGGCCGTCCGTCGAGGTTCACCTCCCGTTCACCTCGCCCCGTCGATCGCTTCACCTGTTCTGCCTAATTTCGGTGGTGCGCCGAGCGTGCCGCTGGCTTGATCCAGCAGCCGCCCCGGTGACCGACGTAGTCCTCTTCGCACGCCGCCCCGATACCGAAAGCGGCCGGCGGCTTCTGGAAGGAACACCCGAAAGTGAAGCTTCAGCGCAAGAACATGCTTCGTGCCTCCGCCCTCGGCGCGCTTGTCGTGTCCAGCGCCCTGGTCCTCACGGCGTGCGGCTCGGACGACAACACCAACACCGGCGGCAACGCCAGCGGCAAGCCCTCCGCGGCCGCCGCCGGCGACGTCAAGTGCGACGACGCCAAGGGCAAGCTGCTGGCCTCGGGCTCCTCCGCCCAGAAGAACGCGGTGGACCTGTGGGTGAAGAACTACATGGCCGCCTGCTCCGGCGTCGAGGTGAACTACAAGTCCTCTTCCTCCGGTGAGGGCATCGTCGCGTTCAACCAGGGCACCGTCGGCTTCGCCGGCTCGGACTCGGCGCTGAAGCCCGAGCAGGTCGAGGACTCCAAGAAGGTCTGCACCGGCGGCCAGGGCATCAACCTGCCGATGGTCGGCGGCCCGATCGCCATCGGCTTCAAC
This sequence comes from Streptomyces sp. NPDC046866, assembly GCF_040704625.1. Lineage (NCBI taxonomy): Bacteria > Bacillati > Actinomycetota > Actinomycetes > Kitasatosporales > Streptomycetaceae > Streptomyces > Streptomyces sp. NPDC046866. The sequence goes on along the minus strand of NZ_JBEYXN010000003.1, from coordinate 23,125 downwards.
GTCGCCGGCGTGGACAAGCTCACCCTCGACGCCCCCACCCTCGCGAACATCTTCAACGACAAGATCAAGAAGTGGGACGACGAGGCCATCAAGAAGCTGAACCCGGGCGTCAACCTGCCCGGCACGGCGATCCAGGCCTTCCACCGCTCCGAGGACTCCGGCACCACCGAGAACCTGGGCAAGTACCTCAAGGCCGCCGCCCCCGACGCGTGGACGTACGAGCCCGCCAAGAAGTGGCCGGCCCCCGGCGGCCAGGGCGCCTCCGGCTCCGCCGGCGTCGCCTCCCAGGTGAAGGCCGTCGACGGCGCCATCGGCTACTTCGAGCTCTCCTACGCCTCCGCGCAGAACATCAAGACCGTCGACATCAACACCGGCGCGGCCGCCCCGGTCAAGGCCTCCGCCGACAGCGCCTCCAAGGCCATCGCCGCCGCCAAGATCGCCGGCACCGGCTCGGACCTGGCGCTGAAGCTCGACTACACCACCAAGGCCGAGGGCGCCTACCCGATCGTCCTGGTCACCTACGAGGTCGTCTGCGACAAGGGCAACAAGGCCGAGACGCTCCCGACCGTGAAGTCCTTCCTCGGCTACACCGCCTCGGACGCCGGCCAGAAGGTCCTGTCCGACAACGGCTACGCCCCGATCCCGGCCGAGATCAACACCAAGGTCCGCGAGGTCATCAAGTCGCTGTCCTGAACCCCTGAGCCCCGGAGCGCCGGGCCGATCCCGTCCGATCGGCCCGGCCCCGGGGCCCCTCCCCGGCAACGCCGGGGACATCCGGTGCACCGCCGCCAGGGGGCTCGTCCCCCCACCAGACCGGAAAGACCATGGCTTCCACCACACCCACCCGCATAGGCAGCACGCCTCCGCCCGCCTCCACGAGCGGAACGTCCACCGGCCGCGCCGGTGACAAGATCTTCTCGGGGCTCTCCAAGGGCTCCGGCATCCTGCTCCTGGTGATCATGGCGTCGATCGCCGTGTTCCTCACCTACCGGGCCTCCATCGCGCTGTCGAAGAACGAGGGCGACTTCCTCACCACCTTCGACTGGAACGCCTCGGCCAACCCGCCCGTCTTCGGCATCGCCGTCCTTCTCTTCGGCACCGTCGTCAGCTCGATCATCGCGATGGCCATCGCGGTTCCGATCGCCGTCGGCATCGCCCTGTTCATCTCGCACTACGCGCCGCGCAAGCTGGCCGCCCCCCTCGCCTACGTGGTCGACCTGCTGGCCGCCGTGCCGTCGATCATCTACGGCATCTGGGGCGCCCTCTTCCTGGTCCCGCAGCTGGGCGGCCTGAACCTCTGGCTCGACGAGTACTTCGGCTGGACCTACGTCTTCGACAAGTCCCAGCCCGGCGTCGCCCGCTCCCTGTTCACCGTCGGCATCCTGCTCGCGATCATGATCCTGCCGATCGTGACCAGCGTCAGCCGCGAGGTCTTCCTCCAGGTCCCGCGCATGAACGAGGAGGCCGCCCTGGCCCTCGGCGCGACCCGCTGGGAGGTCATCCGCATGTCGGTGCTGCCCTTCGGCCGCTCCGGCGTCATCTCCGCCTCCATGCTCGGCCTCGGCCGCGCCCTCGGCGAGACCATGGCCGTCGCCACCGTCCTCTCGCCGAGCTTCCTGATCTCCGGCCACCTGCTGGACCCGGGCGGCGGCACGTTCGCCCAGAACATCGCCGCGAAGTTCGACGAGGCCAACGAGTTCGGCCGGGACGCGCTGATCGCCTCCGGTCTCGTCCTCTTCCTGCTCACCCTGCTGGTCAACGGCGCCGCCCGCATGATCATCGCGCGCCGCAAGGAGTACTCGGGGGCGAACGCCTGATGAGCCACGCAATCCAGGACCAGCGCCCCGTCCGGCCGTCCGGGTCCGCCGCCCCCTCCGGCCTCACCCGCGGCGGCCTGCCCCGCTGGGCCCCCGCCGGCATCGGCGCCGTCTCCGTCGCCCTCGGCATCGTCATCGGCCTCGTCTTCGACCTGCAGAGCAAGGTCCAGTGGGGTCTGATCGCCGCCCTGCTCTTCATCGCGATCACCTACACCGCCAGCGCGGTCGTCGAGAACCGCCGCCAGGCCAAGGACCGCGTCGCGACCTCCCTGATCTGGGTCTGCTTCCTCCTCGCGGTCGTCCCGCTCCTGTCGCTGATCTGGACCACCGTCAGCCGCGGCCTGAAGGCCCTCGACGCGGACTTCCTCACCCACTCGATGAACGGCGTCACCAGCTTCGAGCAGGGCGGCGGCGTCTACCACGCGCTGCTCGGCACCATCGAGCAGGTCGCCCTCGCCACCGTCATCGCCGCCCCGATCGGCCTGCTGACCGCCGTCTACCTGGTCGAGTACGGCAAGGGCCGCCTCGCCAAGGCCGTCACCTTCTTCGTCGACGTCATGACCGGCATCCCCTCCATCGTCGCGGGCCTGTTCATCCTGACGACCTGGAACCTGATGCTCGGCTTCGGCCCGTCCGGCTTCGCCGGCGCCATGGCCCTGTCGATCCTGATGATGCCCGTGGTGGTCCGCTCCACCGAGGAGATGCTCAAGCTCGTCCCGAACGAGCTGCGCGAGGCCTCCCTCGCCCTCGGCGTGCCGAAGTGGCGCACGATCCTCAAGGTGGTCCTCCCCACCGCCGTCGGCGGCATCGCCACCGGCCTGATGCTGGCCGTCGCCCGCATCGCCGGCGAGACCGCCCCGATCATGCTGCTGGTCTTCGGCTCCCAGCTGATCAACGGCAACCCCTTCGAAGGTGCTCAGTCCTCGCTCCCCCTGTACATCTGGGAGCAGTACAAGGTCGGCAGTGACGCCTCCTACGACCGGGCATGGGCCGCAGCGCTCGTCCTGATCGCCTTCGTCATGATCCTCAACCTGGTGGCCCGCGGCATCGCCCGCTGGAAGGCCCCGAAGACCGGTCGCTGACGCGACCCACGAAAGCGAAGTGACCCTCATGGCCAAGCGAATCGACGTCAGCGGCCTCTCTGCCTTCTACGGCAACCACAAGGCCATCGACGACATCTCGATGACCGTGGAGCCGCGCTCCGTGACCGCCTTCATCGGCCCGTCCGGCTGCGGCAAGTCCACCTTCCTGCGCACCCTGAACCGCATGCACGAGGTCACCCCCGGCGGCCGCGTCGAGGGCAAGGTGCTCCTGGACGACGAGAACCTCTACGGCCCCGGCGTGGACCCGGTCGCGGTCCGCCGCACGGTCGGCATGGTCTTCCAGCGCCCCAACCCCTTCCCCACCATGTCGATCTTCGACAACGTGGCGGCTGGCCTGCGCCTGAACGGCAGCCACCGCAAGGCCGACCTCGCGGACACCGTCGAGCGCTCCCTCAAGGGCGCCAACCTCTGGAACGAGGTCAAGGACCGCCTGAACAAGCCGGGCTCCGGCCTCTCCGGCGGCCAGCAGCAGCGCCTGTGCATCGCCCGCGCCATCGCGGTCGAGCCGCAGGTCCTGCTGATGGACGAGCCCTGCTCCGCCCTGGACCCGATCTCCACCCTCGCCATCGAGGACCTGATCGGCGAGCTGAAGGAGCGCTTCACGATCGTCATCGTGACGCACAACATGCAGCAGGCCGCCCGCGTCTCGGACCGCACCGCGTTCTTCAACCTCGCGGCGGTCGGCCAGCCCGGCAAGCTGATCGAGATCGACGACACGGACCGGATCTTCTCCAACCCGTCCGTCCAGGCGACCGAGGACTACATCTCGGGCCGCTTCGGCTGACCCAAGGATCATGCGGCCGCCGCCGCGTGGACGTCCTGCGGTGCTGCATGGCGGTGCCACCGCAAGGCGAAGGGCCGGCTCCCCCTGGGTGGGGGGAGCCGGCCCGATTTCGTTCCCGCACGCTGCGGTGCGCGCCCGTACGGCTATCCGACGGCCAGGTTCACGAGCCAGAAGCACAGCGCGGCGACCAGGCCCGCGGCCGGCATGGTGATGAACCAGCCCAGGATGATGTTCTTCGCGACGCCCCAGCGGACCGCGTTGACCCGCTTGGTCGCCCCCACGCCCATGATCGCCGAGGTGATCACGTGGGTGGTGGAGATCGGCGCCTTGAAGATGAAGGCGGTGACGAACATGATCGACGCGCCGGTCGTCTCGGCCGCGAAGCCCTGCGGCGGGTCCAGCTCGATGATCTTGCGGCCCAGGGTGCGCATGATGCGCCAGCCGCCCGCGTACGTACCGAGCGAGAGCATCACGGCGCACGCCAGCTTGACCCACACCGGGATGGGGGCGCCGGACTCCTGGACGTCGGCGATGACCAGGGCCATCACCACGACGCCCATCGTCTTCTGGGCGTCCTGGAGGCCGTGGCCGAGGGCCATGCCGGCCGCCGAGACCGTCTGCGCGATGCGGAAGCCGCGCTTGGCCTTGTGCGGGTTGGCCCGCCGGAAGATCCACATGATCGCGACCATCACCAGGTAGCCGGCCACCAGGCCGACGACCGGCGACAGGAACATCGGGATGACGACCTTGTCCACGACGCCCGACCAGATCACCCCGATCCCGCCGGCCAGCGCCGCACCCACCATGCCGCCGAAGAGGGCGTGCGAGGAGGACGACGGCAGGCCGAAGTACCAGGTGATCAGGTTCCAGACGATCGCCCCGACGAGCGCGGCGAACAGGACCCACATCCCCGTCGAGCCCGTCGGCGTCTCGATCAGGCCCTTGCTGACCGTCTTGGCCACGCCGCTGCCCAGGAAGGCGCCGGCGAGGTTCATCACCGCGGCCATCGCGAGGGCGGCGCGCGGGGTCAGCGCCCGGGTCGAGACCGAGGTCGCGATCGCGTTCGCCGAGTCGTGGAAACCGTTGGTGTACGTGAAGCCGAGCGCGACACCGATGGTCACGATCAGAGCGAAGGTGTCCACGAGGTTCAGGACTCCTTGACCGCGATGGTCTCCACCGTGTTCGCGACGTGCTCGAACGCGTCCGCGGCCTCCTCGAGCACATCGACGATCTGCTTGAGCTTGAGCACCTCGATGGCGTCGTACTTGCCGTTGAAGAGGTGGGCGAGCAGCTTGCGGTGGATCTGGTCGGCCTGGTTCTCGAGGCGGTTGACCTCGATCCAGTACTCGGTCAGGTTGTCCATCGTCCGCAGGTGCGGCATGGCCTCGGCGGTCAGCTCGGCCGCCCGCGCCAGGACCTCGATCTGCTGCTCGACGCCCTTGGGGAGCTCTTCGATGTTGTAGAGGACGACCAGGTCGACGGCCTCCTCCATGAAGTCCATGATGTCGTCGAGCGACGAGGCCAGGGAGTAGATGTCCTCGCGGTCGAACGGCGTGATGAACGAGGAGTTCAGCTGGTGGAAGATCGCGTGGGTGGCATCGTCCCCCGCGTGCTCGGCCGCACGCATCCGCTCCGCGATCTCGGCCCGGGCGGAGGGATCCGCTCCGAGCAGTTCCATCAGGAGCTTGGAGCCCGTGACGATGTTGTCCGCGGATGCGGCGAACATGTCGTAGAAGCTCGTCTCCCTGGGGGTCAGACGAAATCGCACGTGTGGTCCTCGGGGTGCATCGGATTCGGTCAGGCTGATGCTAGGCGCATCGCCCGGCCACGGCTAACCGGCGGTCCCACGGTGTCCTCCATCAGGCACAGTGACCCTGCGGACCCCCGCCGCCGCGGCCGGGGCCCGGTAACCTATACCCATGAGGGGTATGCACTGGAAGGCACCCCCTCGTCCGGACCACGGGAGGACCCCCATGACGGCCATCGAGGCGGAAGGCTCCGGAGCCGCTGTCGCCACCGGTGCAGCCCCTGAAACGCCGGTGCACGGGTATCACCACCAGAAGGACGAGCACCTCAAGCGGCTGCGCCGGATCGAGGGGCAGATCCGCGGCCTGCAGCGGCTCGTCGACGAGGACGTGTACTGCATCGACATACTCACCCAGGTCTCGGCGAGCACGAAGGCGCTGCAGTCCTTCGCGCTCCAGCTCCTGGAGGAGCACCTGAGGCACTGCGTCGCCGACGCGGCCGTCAAGGGCGGCACCGAGATCGACGCCAAGGTGGAGGAGGCCACGAAGGCCATCGCCCGGCTGCTGCGGACCTGAGGTCCGGGGCAGTCCGGGGCGGTCCGGGGGACAGGGCGCGGGCGGCGGGGACTACAGCCGGAGGCCCATCAGGACCTCGTCGATCCGGTCCTGGCTGAGCCGCTCCTCGTCCGCCGCGGAGGCCGCGATGATCAGCTCGCCGCACAGCTCGATCTCGGCGAGAGCCACGTGGTCCTGCACCGTCGTACCGCCAGCGGGAGTCACGCGTGTCACCTCAATCTGCCGCCATCGGACATGGGCGTACGGCTTCCCAGCCTAGGGAGGGCCGGGCGCGGTGCGCATGACACGGATGGACCATTTCCGGCTACCCGGCCATGGTCCGATCGCGCCGCCCCGGTACCGCCCGACCGGCTAGGGGGCGATCTTCCCGGCGTAAATGTCCTTGCTTGCGGGCAATACGACGCTCACCGGCGTCCCGAACCCGTACAGCAGCGTCGTGGAGGAGACATCGATCACGCCATTGTTGACATACGTGAACCGGTGCCGGACCTTCCGCAGCCGCCCCTCCTGGTCGAGGTAGGCGTCGAAGGGGACGGTGTCCTTGGCGAACCCTTTCGCCGCGGCCTCCAGTGCCCCCTTGACCGCCGGGGAGGCGCTTCGCGCGGCCCGCCCGATGTCCGTGGTCCCCTGGTAGTGCCGCACCTTGGTGCCCGCCAGATCGGTCTCGCCGAGGTAGCGGACCTCCTGCGCGCCGCGCAGCAGCTCGGCGGCGGCCAGCGGGTCGGTCGCCCCGCCGGTCACCAGGTTCCCGTCCGCCAGGGTCGTGGTGTCCACGCGGACCCACTTGTCGGCGGGGACGCCCGCGCCCCGGTTCTTCATGTACAGGGCGCCGGGGACGAGCAGTTCGGTGATGGGCCGGTGCTCCTCCTTGCCGGCCGCGTCGGCGGGCAGCATGACCAGGAGCTGGCCCATCCGGTTCTTGAAGTCGACCCCGCCCTCGCCGCGGATGGTGACCCTGGTCCCGCCGGTGGCCATCTCCATCGCCGTACGGGCGCGGGCGCTGCCGGCGCCGGTCAGCGCGTCCGCGGCCGCCCGGACCGCCGCCGCGGGATCGGCGGGGGGCCGGTCGTCGCCGGCCGAGGCGGAGCCGCCGCACCCGCTCATCGCTGCGATGGCCGCGGCCACGCCGACGGCGAGCACCGCCTCGCCCGCACGCCCGCGCCGCTGCCTGTGCTGGTGCACCACCATCGCCTGCCAACCCCCAACGCATGACCGCTGCTTGCCCGAGGCCCCCACCCGCTCCGGTTAACGAGGTCCGCGGTTTCCCGTCACGGGCCGCCGACCTCACGGACCGGCCGCGGCCCCCGGTACCGTGGTGGGGTGGATCCGTATCCGAAGGCATCGCCCGCACCTCCGCTTGCCTCTCTGCCGTTGCCCCGTCCCACGGAGCAGCCCGTCCCCGGACACACCACCAGCACCACCGAGCGCGGCTCGTTCTGTCTGGCCGTCTGCACCTGCGGCTGGAAGGGCCCGGCGCGCCGCTCCCGCGATCTGGCCCGCCAGGACGCCGCCCGGCACGCCGCCGGGTAGGGCGCCGGGTAGGGCGGGCACGGCCTGCGCCGTCGCCCGTTCGGACGCTCCCGGCTGGCCGGGCCGACCGCGAGCGGATGCGCTGGGTCCATGCCAGGATCCGCACCCCGCGTCGCCGCCCTGCTCTGGGCCCTGCTCATCGCGCTGACCCCCGCCGCCGCGGCCTCGGCCCGGCCCACGGGCTCGGCGGACGGCCCGGCCGATGTGGCCCTGGCCATCGGGCTGACCACCGCGGCGGCCGTGGTCACCGGCCTGTGGCTGCGCTCCCGCTACCGCCGCGACGCCGAGGCCCGGTCAGCGGATGCGGAGAAGGCGACCCGGCGGGCCGAGGGCGGCGGCCGGTGACACCGCGGCCCCGCCCGGCGGCGGTGCGGCTGTGCTTCGGGGCGGCGGGGCTGTGCCTGCTGGCGGCGCTGCTGATGAGCGTCTGGGATGCGTACGGGCCCACCTGACGGGGCGTCCGCACCCGGCGCGCGCCCGTCCCCGGCCCCTCAGGCGGCGAGGTCGCTGTCCTGCGTACGGGAGCCGCCCGCCGCGGTCCGGTCCTGGGCGAGGTCCACCGGGCAGGGCCGCAGCAGGTGCCGGGCCCGTACCAGCCGGGCGGCGCGCGGGGAGCGGGCCGCGGCGCGCACCACCGGCGTCAGCAGCGCCATGGCGAGCGGGGCGAGGACGAGGACGACTGCGGTGCCGAGGGCGAAGCCGCCGATGACGTCGGTCGGGTAGTGCAGGCCGAGGTAGAGGCGGCTGAGGCCTTCGAGCAGGGCGAGGCCGATGCCGAGGAGGCCGAGCCTGCGGTGGGCGAGGAACAACCCGACCGCCAGGGCCATCGCGAGGGTGGCGTGGTCGCTGACGAAGGAGAAGTGGCCGTGGGCCGGGCCGCCTTGGAGGACGTCGAGCCCGTCGTGCTGGAGGTAGGGGCGCGGGCGGGCGACCAGCCGGCGCAGCGGGACGTTCACCACCAGCGCGAGGGCGGCGGCGAGCGGCGCCCACACCAGGGCCGCGAACGACTCGGCGGCCGCGGCCTCCTCCTGCCGGCGCGCGCCGCGCCAGCACCACAGGACGAGGAGGACCAGGAGCAGGGGGATGCCGTAGGAACTGACCAGGGCGACGGCCCGGTCCACACCGGCCGGGGCGTGGCGGGCCAGCGCATTGACGTCGTACAGCAGGCTGACGTCCACGTTCGGACCACCGGTTGTGAGTGCAACCATGGCGATGCGGCCCCTTGCCCTTGCTCGGTCCCCAGTGGGCGCACCGGTGTGTACGCCCCGCGAACCCCCCCTTGCGATCCCTCCCCGTGACCATGGAACGCCCGTTCTGACGGGGCGGTTCCACTCTCCACGGAATGATCACCGCAACGTTATCCAAGAGTGATGGCCCACCGCAGCTCAGGGCCTGCACCTGACGGAGCGTGACCAGGCCCTCCGGTCAAGGGGTCTTGGCGCCGGCCGCACGGTCCGGAAGCGCCTCGGCGCCATCCTTGGTGACCCGGGTGGCGCCGAAGTAGTCCGGCGCGTCGATCTTGTCGAAGCGGATCACCGCACCGGTGTACGGGGCGTTGATCATGTAGCCGCCGCCCACGTAGAGCCCGACGTGGTGGATCTCCCGGGAATTGTTCAGATCATTGGAGAAGAACACCAGGTCGCCGGGGAGCAGTTCGCTGCGCGCCGGGTGCGGGCCGGCGTTGTACTGGTCGTTGGCCACGCGCGGCAGCTCGATCCCGACCGACTCGTACGCGGCCTTGGTCAGCCCCGAGCAGTCGAACCGGTAATCCTGGTCGGCCGTACCGTTTCCGCCCCACAGGTACGGGGTGCCCAGCTGCTTCTGCGCGAAGTAGATGGCCCCGGCCGCCTGCTGCGAGGGCGCGACCCGCCCGACGGGCTTCTCGAAGCTCTTGGCCAGGGTCGTGATCGCCTTCACGTATCCCTGGGTTTCGCGGAACGGGGGCACGCCGCGGTACTGGAGGACGGCCCCGGGACCCGCGTTGTACGCCGCGAGCATGTTGCCGACCGCGTCGCCGGGGACGTTCCTGACGTCCTTGGCCAGCTCGCAGTCGTACGAAGCGGCCGACGGGATGGCGTCGTTGGGGTCCCAGATGTCGCGGTCGCCGTCGCCGTCGCCGTCGATGCCGTGCACGGCCCACGTCCCGGGGATGAACTGCGCGATGCCGCGCGCGTCGGCCGGGCTGACGATCGTCGGGTTCCAGCCGCTCTCCGAGTACAGCTGCGCCGCCAGGACCGCCGGGGTCAGCGTGGGGCACAGCACGCCCCACTTCTGCACCAGCGCCTGGTACTTCGCCGGCACCGCCCCCTTGGCCAGCCCCACGGCACGGCCGCCGCCGCTCGCGATGCCTGCGGCCGCGGAGTACGTACCCACGAGGAGCAGGCCCACGAAGCACAGACATGCCGCGAAGCCGACCCCGCTGATCACCCAGAACCTGCGCACCCGTCAACCCTCCCCCATCGAGCATGCATTCACAGGGATTCACCGGTTCGTGTCGGAATCATCCCTTTTATGCCACAGCATCGAAACCGAGGCACCACACGCTCTTGTGCTGCACGTCGGAGACGGCATGCCGGTACACCACCGTCCATCCCCCCGGATCCTGCGCCAGCGGAGGCGCCTTGACCCTCTTTCCGTCCAACTCCATCGAAAAATCATCGGGATATACGACGTACTTCCACTGGAGCTCGTCGCCCTCGTAGACGTCCCGGGCCTTTGCGACGAAACCGAGCTGCCGGTTGGCGGCCACCTGCGTCGACCGGCCGTTCGCGTCGACCTCGTGCTGCGGCTTGACGACCACGGCCACGTAGTACGGCGGGGCGTCCGGCAGCTCGGCCTTCATCCGATAACCGATCCGGACCTGGCCCGGCTTGAGCTCGTGCAGGTAGTCCTCGGAGGCCTGCGTCACCGAGCCCTGGAAGTCGCCGAGCGGGGCCTCCTCCGGGACGGGGTCGTGGCACTGGTGCTGGAGCGGGTTGTAGTCGTCCAGATTCGGCGCCGTCTGTTTGATGAACGTCGGCGGGCCCACCGGAGAGCCGGCGGCCGGTGACGGGGCGGCCGGGCTCTGTCCGCCGGCGGCCGGGCCGGCCGGGCTCTGGGCCGTGGCCCCGCCGCCCCGGCCGCCGTCCGCGTCGCGGCCGCCGCCACCGGGGGCCAGCTGCCACACCGCCACGGCGCCCACCACCGCCAGGGCCGCCCCGGCCGCCACCCAGGCCGCGGTCCCGCCCCGGCGCGGCGGCCGGCCCGGCAGCGGCGCGGGCCCCGTCGGGCCCGCGTGCCCCGTGGGCGTGTATCCCGTCGGCGTGTACCCCGGGGCCGCGAGGCCCGGTCCCTGCGTCCGCATCTCGTGCACCGGCACCGCCTCGCCCAGCGCACCCAGCCCCCGGTAGACCGGATCGTCGACGAGCGCACCGCTCACCCCGCACCGCGCGATCACCTCCCGCAGGCCCGGCCGCTCCTGCGGGTCCTTGGCCGTGCAGGCCTCGATCAGGGCCGCGAGCCCCGGATCCACCCCGGCCACGTCCACCGGCTCGTGGACCGCCCGGTACCCCACCGTCGCCGCCACGCCCGTCCCGAACGGCGGCCGTCCCGTCGCCGCGTACGCCAGCGTCGCCCCCAGCGCGAACACGTCCGCCGCGGCCCCGGCCCCGCCGCCCAGCAGCACCTCCGGCGCCGTGTAGCCCGGCGTGCCCGGCGCCTGCCCGTCCTGGGTCAGCGCCGTCTCGCCCACGCCGCGCGCGATGCCGAAGTCGATGAGCTGCGGGCCCTGCGCGCCCAGGATCACGTTCTGCGGCTTGAGGTCCCGGTGCGTCACCCCGGACGCGTGCACGCTCGCGAGCCCCTCCGCGAGTGCCGCGAACAGCCCGCGGCAGGTGTCCGCCGGCAGAGCGCCGCGCCGCGCCACGGCATGGGCGAGCGTCGGCCCCGCCACGTACTCGGTCGCCAGCCAGAACGGGGGCGCCGCCAGCGAGGCGTCGATCAGGTTCGCCGTGTACGCCGACCGCACCGCCCGCACCGTCTCGGCCTCGCGCCGGAACCGGGCGAGCGCCTCCGGATGGCCGGTGATCTCCTCGCGGATCACCTTCACCGCCACCAGCCGCCCGCCGGGCGAGCGCGCGAGGTAGACCTGCCCCATGCCGCCGGCGCCGAGCCTGGCCAGCAGCGCATGCGCTCCGATGTGGGCGGGATCGACGTCTCTCAGCGGCTCCATTGACCCGAGCCTGCCACACCGATTCGCGTCCCTGGCAAGCGGGTTGACCAGGAAAGCGGCCAGGACGCGCGGCCGCGGGCGCGGTTACGGCCGCGGCGCCACGAACAGGCTCTGAGCGCTGCGCCCGATGGGGCCCTTCTCGTCGTGCAGGACGGCGTCCGCGAGGCCGATCCCGGCCGCGTCCACGCTCGTCCGCGCCTGGACGCACGCCCATTCGCCCACCGGGTGGCGGTGCAGGTGGACCGTCAGGTCGCTGTTGACGAAGACGTACCGGGCGAAGTCCATCACCGCACTGATCCCGTTGCCCGAATCGGCGGCGACCAGCACCCGGTCCAGCGGCCTGGCCTCCTCCCCGGCGATCAGCGGCACCTTCATCCGCATCCAGCAGGTGCCCGGCCCCGGCTCGAGGAACGCGCCCTCGGCGAACCGGGTCTCCATCGCCGTGTGGTAGCCGGTCTCCCACGGCACCGGGAAGAACGGCGTCACCCCGACCTCACCGGGCGGCGGCAGCTGCGGGCCCGGCGCCACCGCCGGAACCGCGTCCGCACCCCCGGCCACCCGGATCCGCAGCGCCCGCGCCAGCATCGCCGGCGCCGCCGCCCCCAGCGGTACGAGCTCGGCCTCCACGACCTCGGTGCTGCGCCCGGCCCGCAGCACCCTCGTGGTGATCTGCACCGGGCCGATCGGCACCGGGCGCAGGATCTCGTACGTGATCCGGGCGGTCCGCATGTCGGCGCGCGCCCCTGGCCGCTCCTCGACCGCCCGCCCGAGCAGGGCGGCCGGCGGCCCGGCGTGCTGGGCGCCCGCGTCCCAGGGCCCGCGGGTGTACTCGGTGGCCAGGAACCGCTGCGCACTGATCCGCTCGTAGAACGCCATGCCCCAGACGCTACCCGCCGGTAACCCGCCCCGCCAGAGCCTTGCGCCCGCCGGACCGGCGGCTCAGCGGGCGAGGCCCAGACCCACCCCCAGCCCCACCAGCACCGACCCGATCGCCCGGTTCAGTGCCTTCTGCGCCTTGAGCATCCGCTCGCGCAGCCGCGCGTTCGAGAAGAACAGCGCCACCGCACCGAACCAGCCCAGGTGCGCCGCCGACATGAACAACCCGTACCCGGCCTGCTGCCACACCGGCGTCTCGGGCCCCACCACCTGCGTGAAGGTGGACACCACGAACAGCGTGGTCTTCGGGTTGAGCACGTTCGTCAGGAACCCCGACCGCAGCGCCCCGACCCGCGTCAGCTGCGGCTTCGACTCCAGGTCCACCGTCAGCTCGGCCCGCGCCCGGAACGTACGGACCCCCACCCACACCAGGTACGCCGCACCCGCCAGCTTGATGGCGGTGAACAGCGCCGTCGAGGACGCGATCAGCAGACCGACCCCGAGCATCGTGTACGAGACGTGCACCAGCACCCCCGCCGCGACGCCGGCCGCGGCGAACAGACCGGTGGGCCGCCCGTACAGGTAGCTGTTGCGGACGACCATGGCGAAATCGGCGCCGGGACTGATCACGGCGAGGACGGTGATGACGGCGACTGCGATCACTTCTGTCATGTACGGATGCTCACCGCCCCCGAACTCCCGATCAAGACCCCGTGGCCCCTGCCGTCACAATGGAGGGGTGTCCACCACCCCTGACCCGTCCGGGCCGCCGCACCTGCACGCCGACTGCGCGAACTGCTTCGCCCTGTGCTGCGTGGCCCTGCCCTTCGCCAAGTCCAACGACTTCGCCGTGAACAAGGCCGCCGGCACGCCCTGCGGCAATCTCCGCCAGGACTTCCGCTGCGGCATCCACACCCGGCTGCGCGACAAGGGCTTCCAGGGGTGCACCACCTTCGACTGCTTCGGCGCCGGCCAGCAGGTCTCCCAGGTCACCTTCGGCGGCCGGGACTGGCGCACCCACCCCGGCACCGCCCCGGCGATGTTCGAGGCCTTCGCCGTCATGCGCCAGCTCCACGAGCTGCTCTTCTACGTCACCGACGCCCTCACCCGCCCCGCCGCCCGCCCCGCCCACGCCGGCCTGCGCGAGGCCCTGGAGGAGACCTCCCGCTGGGCCGCGGCCGACGCCGAAGCCCTGACCGGCCTGGACGTCGGCGCCCTGCGCCAGAAGATCAACACGCTGCTCCTGGAAACCAGCGAGCTCGTCCGCGCCCAGGCCCCCGGCCGCAGGAAGAACCACCGCGGCGCCGACCTCATGGGCGCCCGCCTGGCCCGCGCCGACCTGCGCGGCGCCAACCTCCGCGGCGCGTACCTGATCGCCGCGAACCTCAGCGGCGCCGACCTGCGCCTGGCCGACCTGATCGGCGCGGACTTCCGCGACGCCGACCTGCGCGGCGCCGACCTGCGCGACGCCCTCTTCCTCACCCAGGCCCAGCTGGGCGCCGCCCGCGGCGACACCGCCACCAGGATCCCGACCACCCTGACCCGCCCGGCCCACTGGGCCTAGCGGGCGGGCTCACACCGCCACCGGCGCCGGGCCCGGGGCCCCAGCCGGAGCCAGGGCCGGGACCCGAGCCGGGCCCTCAGTCCCCGGAGCCCGCCCCTCCACCCGGGGCCAGGGGGCGGCCCAGCCGGTCCCCGACCCGCCGGCGCAGCAGCTGGTACTCCTCCCACCGCCGCGGCAGCCGCCCCGGCGGCCGCGGACCCACCGGCCGCCCCTCGGCCACCACCTGCCCCCGCCGGAACTGCTCCCGCGTCAGGTCCACCTCGATCCCGCCGGGCAGCACGTTCCACGTATGGAAGCCGTGCTGCTCCCCGTCCAGCCACACCTCCCCCACCAGCAGCCCGCCGCCCATCAGGTCCTGCACCACCAGCGCCGTGATGTCGCAGTGGCCCCAGGCCGGGTTCTCGGGCGTCCAGGGCTCCCGTTCCACGTCGTCGGGCGAGCAGGTCTCGGCCGACCAGCCGGCCCGAATGGCCTCCTGCAGCTCCGACAGCGTCCACACCGTTGCAGTCGTCATCCGTCCATGGTGGCGGCGGGCACCGACACCGGGCCGCCGGTGCACGGACCACACAACTGACCGGCCCGATGAAACGACTGACTGAATGTCGGACAAATCTCACCAGGCGGGACGCACGACACACCCGCCCCTCCACCCGAACGGCGGCCCCCGTCCAGGTCAGAGCCGCCAAGCGGGCCACGTACCGGGATATCGGGTAAAGAGAGCCGTCAAGTCGACATACGACGGCGGTTTCATCAGCGAAGATAGTGCGTGACCCCTGCCACCGGCACGGGCTACCGGAACTACCCGTACAGGGGCGGTGAGTTACATGATCCTGGCAGCCGAAAAGGGCGACATCACCACCATCATCGGCGGAATCGCCCCCAACTGGGGGCCGTTCGGCAGTCTCGGCAACGAAGCGAAGGTCATGATCGAAGTGATCATGGCCGTCGCCATCCTCCTCTGCCTCGGCATCGCCATCTGGGGCGCCGCCAAACAGCGCATCGGCGCCACCGCCCTGCGCGACACGTTCAGCGCCGAACAGGGCAAGGGCCTGATCGTGGCCGGACTCACCGGGGTCTTCATCATCGGCTCCCTCGGCACGCTGTTCACGATCGTCTACGGAATGGCCGTATAGCCGGGACCGCCCGCCGGATCCCGACCTGAGGACGACTCACCACACCGCATCCACGCGGGAACCAGCGCTACCGTCGTACGACGCGGAGGGGGCGGACACGAAATGAGCAACGACGACCAGTACGGCGGCGGGGCCGTCGGCGGCACGGGCCAGACCCGTACCCGCCTGCCGGAATCCGACTCCGACCCGTACGGCGCCCCCCGCCGCACCCCGCGCGCCTCGCGGAGCCTGATCACCGTCGTCGGCGTGGTCGTCCTGCTGATCGCCGCCATCGCGTTCGCGAACCAGTCGGGCAACACCGACACCCCCGCAGCCACCGGCACCGACACCCCGCCGGCCACCACCGCCACAGCCGCCACGGGCACCCGCCCGGTCGACGGCAAGAACGGCGGCATCCCGTCCGGGTTCGCCCAAGACCAGCAGGGCGCCCAGTCGGCGGCCTCGAACTACGCCGCGGCACTGGGATCCGACGGCATGTTCAACACGACCCGCAGACACGCCATCGTGGACACCGTCGCGGACGAGGGTTCCCGCGCCAAACTCCAGGCCGGATTCGACGCCGACTACTCGGCAGGCCTGCTCGCCCAGATCGGTCTGACCAAGGACGGCCTCGCCCCGGCGGGCGCGACCTTCGTGAACCGGACCGTCCCGGTCGGAGCGAAGGTCAACAGCCTGGCCGGCACCACCGCCTCGGTCGACGTCTGGTGCATCGGCGTGTTCGGACTGACCGGCGAGAAGTCCACCCGTCCCGTGACCAGCAACTGGTTCACCATCTCCATGACCCTCAGGTGGAACGGGTCCGACTGGAAGGTCGTCGAGACGGCCCAAAAGGGCGGTCCCACCCCGGTGACCGGCGACAACCCGGTGTCCACCTCCGACGAGATCGGCAAGGCCGTCACCGAATTCGGAGGGTTCACCTATGCCCGCTAACCGCATGCTTCCACTCGGCCGCATCGGCGCCGCGGCGGCCGCCGCCCAAGTCGCGGTCGTCCTCCTGGCCGCCCGTGCCACCGCCGCCCCCACCCCGCCCGCCGGCACACCCACGGCACCGGCGCCCTCACCGTCGCCGAGCGCCAGCAACGACCCCTGCGCACTGATCGCCGGACCTGCCCGGGACTACTGCGAACGCGGCCAAGGCGCAGCCACCGGCGGAACCCCCCGGACCGGTCTCGCACCCAGCGACCCCACCGAGGCCCTCAACCCCCTCGCCTCCCTCGCCCGCGGCTGCGCCGACGCCGCCGCCTGGATCGTCACCGAGCTCAGCAAGGCCATCAACGGCACCGCCAACGTCGACTTCACCAACGGCGCCTTCCTCAAGCAGTACGCCATCGTCTTCGCGGCGTCCACCATCCTCACGCTCGTCCTGTGGCTCCTCGCCGTCGCCAAGCGCGCCATCCGCGGCGTGCCGCTGGCCACCGCCCTCTCCGAGGCCGTCGGCTTCCTCTGGCTGACCGTCCTCGCCTCCGCCTTCACCCCCCTGATCCTCTACACCGTGGTCTCCGCCACCGACGGCGTCACCCAGGTCATCGCCTCCGCGAGCGGCGGCCAGACCGACGTGTTCTTCGGCTCCTTCATCGAAGCCCTCAAGAAGGGCGACTCCATCGGCGGCGGCCCGATCATGCTGATCGTCGTCTCGCTGGTCACCGTCCTCGCCGCCGGCGTGCTGTTCCTGGAGCTGTTCATCCGGGCCGCCCTGCTCTACGTCGGCGCCCTCCTCGGCGTCGTCGTCTACGCCGGCCTCGTCGACCGCAACCTCTGGGGCCACGTCCGCCGCTGGGCCGGCATCATGATCGCCGTCATCCTCGTGAAGCCGGTCATCGTCATCGTCCTCGGCCTCGCCGGAGCCCTCGCCGGCGAAAAGGGGCCCAACGCCTTCTCCGCCGTCGTCTCCGGCCTCGCCATCATCCTCCTGGCGATCTTCGCCTCCGCGATGATCTACCGCTTCGTCCCCGGCTTCGGCGACGAGATCGCCTCCGCCCGCGCCGGCCGCAGCAAGGCCACCGACGGCGCGCAGGCCGCCGCCGTCATCAGCTCCCCGGCCTCCCTCGTCTCCCAGGGCATCAAGACCCACAGCAGCCGCGGCGCCCACCGCGCCGGCGGCGACAGCGGCAGCAGCGCCCCCCGCCCCGCCAACCCGATTTCCGGAGGCGTGGCCGCCCACAGCAGCCGCCCCTCCGGCGGCGGGAACGGCGGCGGAGCCGTCCCCTCCGCCGCACCCCCGCCCCGTACGAGCTCGAGCACGAGGAACACAGGAGGTGACGGGCGTTGACGACCCAGTCCCACCAGCTGCACCCGGTCGCACCCCGCCGCACGTATCTCATCGGCCGCGCCCGGCCGAACGCGATCGTCGGCAAGAACCGCGAGAGCGGAGAGATCGCCCTGATCATCGCCGGCGCGTTCCTCGGCATGATGAGCGGGCTCCTCGTCCCCGACCTCACCCTGCGCATCGTCACGCTCGCCGGCTTCCCCATGCTCGCGCTCGCCGCCGTGTACGTCCCCTACCGCGGCCGCACCTTCTACAAGTGGTTCGAGATCAACCGCAGCTACAAGCGCACCCTGCGCCGCGGCACCACGTACCGCTCCGGCGCCATGGAAGCCGGCACCCGCGCCGCCGACGGCCGAGAGGTCGAGATCGGCCCGCCCCCCGGCATCGGCCGCATCAGCTGGCTCTCCGCCCCCTTCGGCCCCGACGAGATCGCCGTCCTCCTGCACGCCGACCGCAGGACCGTCACTGCTGCCATCGAGATCGAGGGCCCCGGCGTCGGCCTGCGCGACAGCGAGGACCAGGAAGCCCTCGTCGACCGCTTCGGCACCCTCCTCAAGCACGTCGCCAACGGCGACGGCTTCGTCACCCGCCTGCAGATGCTCGCCCGCACCCTGCCCGCCGACCCCGACGCCCACGCCAAGGACGTCGCCCAGCGCGGCGACCCCACCTCCCCCACCTGGCTGCGCGACTCCTACGACCAGCTCCAGTCGATGGTGTCCACCTCCTCCGAGCAGCACCGCGCCTACCTGGTCGCCTGCATGCACTACTCGCGCGAACTCGCCGCCGAGGCCCACACCATCGCCCGCGCCGGCAGCAGCCGCCAGGGCCGCAAACTCGACCGCGACGCCGGCCTCGCCATCGTCATGGCCCGCGAACTCACCGACATCTGCGCCCGCCTCGCCGAAGCCGACATCCGCGTCAGCCAGCCCCTCGGCCAAAGCCGCCTGTCCTCCCTCGTGCACTCCATGTACGACCC
Organism: Streptomyces sp. NPDC046866; assembly: GCF_040704625.1. NCBI lineage: Bacteria > Bacillati > Actinomycetota > Actinomycetes > Kitasatosporales > Streptomycetaceae > Streptomyces > Streptomyces sp. NPDC046866. Next base: position 4,545 of record NZ_JBEYXN010000003.1, on the reverse strand, counting down.
GGACCACCCCATCGACCACATCCAGGCCATGACCAAGCGCAACGCCTGGCCCGCCGAACTCGACGCGGTCGAACCCACCTACCTCCAGGCCAAGACCCGCGAGTCCTCCACCCGCGCCCCCTGGTGCCACGCCACCGCCTGGATCAAGGAGTGGCCGATGACCCCCGTCGGCGTGAACTTCCTCGCCCCCCTCCTCGTCCACACCCCCGACGTCATCCGCACCGTCGCCGTCACCATGGACCTCGAACCCACCGAGGTCGCCATCGAGCGCATGCTCACCGAGAAGACCAACGACGAGGCCGACGCCTCCCGCGCCGCCAAGATGAACCGCACCGTCGACCCCCGCGACGTCGCCGCACACGGCCGGCTCGACCAAAGAGGTGAAGATCTCGCCAGCGGTGCCGCGGGAGTCAACCTGGTCGGGTACATCACCGTGTCCTCCCGTTCACCCGAAGCCCTCGCCCGCGACAAACGCACCATCCGCGCCTCGGCCGGCAAGTCCTACCTGAAACTCGAATGGTGCGACCGGGAGCACCACCGCGCCTTCGTCAACACCCTGCCGTTCGCCACCGGCATCCGACGCTAGCTGGAGGGAAAGGCCGCCCCATGCGAGATCCGCTGTCCGCTCTGACGGACGCCTTCACCAGCTTCCTGTTCGGCAAGGTCGAGACCACCCGCCTGCCCGTCCGCACCTCCACCGGGCAGGCCCAGGCCGTCTACCTGCCCACCGCCGCCCCCGGACTCGGCGACTCCGGCGTCATCATCGGCCGCGAGGTCTACAGCGGCAAGGGCTACATCTACGACCCCTTCCAGCTCTACGGACAACAGCTCCCCGCGCCCCACTGGCTCGTCCTCGGCGAGTCCGGCAACGGCAAGTCCGCCCTGGAGAAAACCTACGTCCTGCGCCAGCTCCGCTTCCGCGACCGCCAGGTCGTCGTCCTCGACGCCCAGGGCGAGGACGGCGTCGGCGAATGGAACCTGATCGCGCAACAGCTGGGGATAACCCCCATCCGCCTGGACCCCATCGCCGCCAACGACTCCGGGATCCGCCTCAACCCCCTCGACCCGGCCATCACCACGACCGGGCAGCTCGCCCTGCTGCGCACCATCATCGAAGTCGCGATGGGCCACGGCCTCGACGAACGCTCCGGCTTCGCCCTGAAGGTCGCCCACGCCTACGTCGTCGACGCCATCCGCGACCGCCAGCCCGTCCTCACCGACATCGTCGAGCAGCTGCGCCACCCCGAAGCCGCCTCCGCCGAAGCCATGAACGTCGACATAGACGACGTACGGGCCTGGGGCCTCGACGTGGCCCTCGTCCTCGACCGCCTCGTCGACGGCGACCTGCGCGGCATGTTCGACGGCCCGACGACCGTCGGCATCGACCTCGACGCCCCGCTGATCGTCTTCGACCTCTCCCACATCGACCGCAACTCCATCGCCATGCCGATCCTGATGGCGATCGTCGGCGTATGGCTGGAACACACCTGGATCCGCCCCGACCGCAAGAAGCGCATCTTCCTCGTCGAAGAGGCCTGGCACATCATCAACAGCCCCTTCGTCGCCCAGCTCTTCCAGCGCCTGCTGAAGTTCGGCCGCCGCCTCGGCCTGTCCTTCGTCGCCGTCGTCCACCACCTCTCCGACGTCGTCGACGGCGCGGCCGCCCGCGAGGCCGCGGCCATCCTCAAAATGGCCTCCACCCGCACCATCTACGCCCAGAAGGCCGACGAGGCACGCGCCACCGGCCGCGTCCTCGGCCTGCCCCGGTGGGCGGTGGAGATCATCCCGACCCTCACCCCCGGCATCGCCGTCTGGGACGTCAACGGCAACGTCCAGGTGGTCAAACACCTCATCACCGAAGCCGAACGCCCCCTCGTCTACACCGACCGCGCCATGACGGAGTCCTCCACCCCGCACCACCCCCTCCCCGACGACATGCTGGCGGCCGAACTGGAGGCGGAGCAGCGCGCCCTGCTCATGGAACGCCACCAGGGCGGCGGCCCGGGATCCGCGACCACGGTGGCCTAGCCATGCACGAGAACGACACGAGACGCACGGGCGCCGCCGCCCCGGGCCCCGGCGCCGCCCGCGGCGGCATCCCCGACGGCGTCCTGGTCGGCCTGCTGGCCTTCCTCCTCGGCCTGGCGGCGCTGGTGTGGTCCTCCACCGGCCTCGCCGCGCTCGCCGCCCACGGCTCGTGGCCCGCCACCGTGACGTTCTCCCGCACCCCCGGGGCCGTGCGCGGGCTGATAACGCAACCGCACGACATCCCGGGGGCCTGGCCCGACACCGACCCGGCAGCCCTGTCCGGCTGGGGGCTGTTCTGGGGCCTCTTCGTCGGACAGCTCCTCGTCCTCTTCGTCCTGACCGTCTTCACGATCGGCGTCATCGCCCGTACGAAGGCCCGCAGGGCCCTCGCCAAGGCCGAGGCCAAAGCCGGTGGGGGGCCAGGGGCCCGAGCTGGCGCCGGAGCCGCAGCCGGACACGGAGGCGGCGGAATCCAGCAGCCGAGCGCGGAGCACCACCCGCCCCTCCCACAGCAGCCCGCCCCACCCCGGCAGGCCCCCGCTCCGCCGCCCGCCTCCACGCCCCCCGCGCCAGCCGTGCCCCCGCCTCTCCCGCGGCAGGACGACGCCGCCTCCCGCTACGGCTACGGCGACGACCCGCGGGCCGTCGCCACCCCGCCCCCGTCGGCCGCCCCGCACAGCCGCCTGGCGTACGGAAGCCCCCAGGAGCGCCGCCTCCTGGCAGCCCGGGAGCTCGCCGCCGCGGAGGGCGCCGCCCTCGTCGTCACCTCCTCCCCGGCCCTGTGGGCGGAGACCAAGGACGCCCGCGCCAAGCTGGGGCCGGTCCTGCTCTACGACCCGCAGCACCTGTGCGACACCCCGGCCCGCATGCACTGGAACCCCGCCGAGGCCTGCACCGACCGCGACACCGCGGCCGCCCGCGCCGCCGCCCTGCTGGCCCCCGTACGGCCGCAGGCCCGCATGGACGCCGCCGTGGCCGACACGGCCGAAACGCTCCTGCGCAGCTGGCTCCAGGCGGCCGCGCTCGACGGACGCCCGTTCAAGCAGCTGCACCGCTGGGCCCAGGGCGCGGGCGCCCAGGACCCGGTCCGCATCCTGCGCACCCACCCCCAGGCGGCCCCCGGCGCGGCCGGCGAGCTCGAAAGCGCCCTCACCGCCCACCCGGACCTCCGCGAGCAGGCCCACCACCTCACGGCCCGGGCCCTTTGCTCCCTGACCTCGGTCCACATCCGCGAGGCCTGCAACCCGAACCGAACAGATGCACTCGCACTGGCATCGTTCACGAGCGAAGGGGGCACCCTCTACGTGGTGGGTGAGCCCTTGGAGGACCCCCGCACCCACCCGGGTGCGATGCCGTTGCTGACCGCACTCGCCTCCAGCGTGGTCGAGCACGGCCGCCGCATGGCCGCACGGTCATCCCACGGCCGGCTCGACCCACCACTGACGGTGGTCCTGGAGGACGTGGCGGCCGTCGCCCCGATCCCCCAGCTGCCCACCCTGGTCCAGGAAGGCCCGCTCCCCCTGCTGGCCCTGTGCCGCAGCCGGGAACAGGCGCGGGCCCGCTGGCCGGAGTGGGACGCGCAGACGGCCCCGTACGAGCGGAGCAGCTAGGCAGCGGCGGGCCGCGGGTAGAGGTACTCCAGCTCCTTCGCGGACGCATCCCCCGGCTTGGGGACGACCAACCCGCTCGCCCGGAACCCGAACCGCCGGTAGAAGCCGCCGGCCCGCTCGTTGCCCTCGTGCACGAAGAGCCGCGCCCGCGACAGCACCGGCTCCTCGAGCGACCACATCCACTGCAGCGCGGCCTCGAACAGCGCATCCGTGAGCCCGCTGCCCCGCTGCCCGGGCCGCACGAACACACCGACGACATGCCCCTGGTTCTCCGGGATCACCCGCCCGAAGAAATCGGCATCCCCCTGGGCCTCGACGAACACGCTCACGGAGCCGTCCCACCGCCCGCCGGCGTCCTCGGCCACGAACTGCTTGACCTGCACCCCCTCAGCGGCCCTGCGCGCCCGCTCCTGCCAGAACGAGTCCGGCTGCGCGGAGGCCTGCTCCAAGGTCTCGAGAAACGCCATGGGCGCCACCGGATCCCGCAACGCGTCCAGCCGGAATTCCTTGACCTTCTGCCATTCCTCAGCCCGCACCGGCCGAATCACATGCTGCTCCATGCCCCGGAATCCAACCACCGATGTGGGTCTTCCGCACGCGCATTAAACGCAGAAAAGCCCCGCACCAGAAGGTGCGGGGCTTTCCCACAATGATTGTTCGGCGGCGTCCTACTCTCCCACAGGGTCCCCCCTGCAGTACCATCGGCGCTGAAAGGCTTAGCTTCCGGGTTCGGAATGTAACCGGGCGTTTCCCTAACGCTATGACCACCGAAACACTATGAAGTTACGAACCGCCGCACCCCGCAGGGGGCGTGTTCGTTGCTTCAGAACTAACACAGTGGACGCGAGCAACTGAGGACAAGCCCTCGGCCTATTAGTACCAGTCAGCTCCACCCGTTACCGGGCTT